>CAYQFU010000119.1:0-17400 GCA_964416775.1 uncultured Ktedonobacterales bacterium | reverse complement strand
CGGGCAGTCGAATGGAAGTATAGGGTCAGATACCTGACAACCCTTGGCAAGTATCACGAAATCGAGAGACGAAGCGGGCGCATGTGCTCTGCGTCGATGCCATGCGCCCATCACGTACAGTATAGAACGCTTGTACGAATCGGTCAAGCTGGACAGGAGGGGAGTACTGGGTCAGGCTCCTGGCGGGGCGCAGCACGGGCCGGCGGGGATGCCGACGGGACAGGCGGAGGAAGATTACTCACTGCCGCGGGTGCGGCGATAGCGCATTTTAAGGCGAAAGAGGCGGACCCTGGTCGTGATGCCGCTGAAGGGACCGCGGCGCGCAGTCATCTCGACGATGTTGCTCTCGTCGCTCGCGCCGCGCCATGTTCGATTCGCGGGGATCGTCGGCTTCAGGCCGCGAAATCGGTCCCTCCAGGCGAGTACGAGGGCGACGACGATACATGCGAATCCGGCGAGCGCCACGATGCCGCTCAGCGAGAACCCTGTCCCGGGGATATAGACGCTCTGGAAGTAATAGGCGAGGCCCGCGCCCGCGAGCGCGAGGAGGATACCCAGCAGGAGCAATATTTCCGTGCGATTGAGGGGGGCCGGCCAGGAGCGGCGCGCTCGCGGGCGCGGGCGGTTGAACGAGCGGATGCGGTTGCCGATACTCGTCTTGGTCTCGGTGTGATCCATATTCCGGAGGATCTCTTCGATCTCCCGCTCGTATTTGTTTGGCATACTGACCCCCTGGCGAAGGCGGCTGTCAGCCACGCACCGACGTACGCCGGCGGAATCGGCACCGTGGCAGAAGTATAGCGCATAGGGTGGCGTGCGGCAAGGCAAAATCGCTCGCCACCCCGCGCCGCTCCCGGCCGCGCGACGCCGCTCCTGCCCGATGGCGACCCGCAAGCTGTAGCGGGCTGCGCGGCGCGGTCACGTCGTCTGCAACATATGTAACACCCTCGTCTTTAGCGCAAACAGTGCCACGAGCTCGACCACCGCGAAGACCGCCGCGAGGGTGAAGAACGGGAAGAACGCCCGCACGCCGGCGTAGCGGCCGACGCGGTTGGTCAGCCCGAGCAGGAATACGGTGTTGACCAGCGCCAGCGCCATCACGAGGCCGAACGAGCTGAGCAGCGCGATCGGGTAGAGCACGAGCCCGGACGGCGAGGCGACGGCGAGGAAAGCCAGCAGCAGGATCGGCAGCATCACCGCGAGCTGGCGCGGAGTGCGAAAGGTCGAGCCGTCGCCCTCGTCGCGCCAGATAAGGGTGTTGGCGACGGGCACCAGGAAGACGCACATGGCCACGCCGGTGCCGAGGCCGGAGGCGAGGCGTAGGCGGTTGTCGGGGTGGTAGAGGTGCGGGAGGCCGAGATCGAGGAAAAATGAGTTGAAGCCGTCTTCCGCCATGAAGACCACCGCCGCCGCCAGGATGATGGCGACCGCGACGCCGGGGAAGCGCACCGCGCGCAGCCGGCCGAGCGCGAGAAGCGTGAAGAAGGTGAGGGCGAAACCGAGGTAGATGCCGGTGTTGCGGGAGCAGAGAGGGAGCTGCTCGCCGCCGGGCCAGTAAGAGTGGCTGCCGGCCTGGGCGCAGATGCCGCCGTCCAGGGCGCGCAGCCGCGCGATGAGTGTGTCGCCGGGGAAGAACACCAGCGCGGCGAGCGCCGCCACATAGAGCGCGCCGAGGGCTGGCACGAGCCAGGGCCTGCCGCCACCGGCGTCAGGCGGCGCCGCCACGCCCGGGCGCGTCGGCGCCTCGGCGTGCTGCACGCTCATGCGCCCCTCCCGTCGGCTCGGCCGGCGCCCGCGCGCCGCGCCTTCTCCCACTGCGCGCAGCATACCACACCGGGCCGGCGCTTCCGGCCGCGAATGTACCGATTGCATGCGATCCCCGCGCAAAGGGTTATCGAGCCGTTACCTATGCACCGGCAACTGCGGCCAGCCACACCGATTTGAGGGTAGCCGTCGTCCTGCGGGCGCGTCGCGGCCTCAAGCGCTGCGGGTAATCCGGTTTCAGCCAGCGCTGCCGCGTGCGAACTCCCCAAGCCCCACCCGATACCAGACCTAGCCCAGGCCCGGCAGGCGCAGGCGGCTGTTGATGAGGAAGAGCCAGTTGTTGAAGATGACGACGCCCATCGCCACGAGCAGCAGGCCTGTCACCAGCTCGACGGCGCGCAGGTGGGGCGTGAGGCGCTTGAGGGCGGGGGCGACGCGGTCGAAGGCGACGCCGAGCGCCAGGAAGGGGATGCCGAGGCCGAGCGAGTAGACGAACAGAAGGAGGACGCCGGCGCTCAGCGTGCTGGACTGGGCGGCGAGGAAGAGGATCGAGGCGAGGATGGGGCCGACGCAGGGGGTCCAACCGAGCGCGAAGACGAGGCCGATGAGGTACGAGGAGCCGTAGCTGGTCCCCGCGGGGCGCAGGTCCATGCGGCGCTCGCGAGTGAGGCCGGGGATCTGGAGGAAGCCGGCGACGTGGAAGCCGAAGAGGACGAGGACCACCCCGCCGACCTGGCGCAGCAGCTCGGCGTGCGCATAGAGGAACGCGCCGAGCACGCTGGCGGTGGCGCCGAGCGCCAGGAATGCGGTGGTGAAGCCGGCGACGAAGGCGAGCGCGTGGAGCGTCGTCGCCACGCGCCGGGCTGCCCGCGCTTTGCCGTCTTGCGCGCCAGCCTCCCAGACGGCGGGCCCCGCGAGGCGCGCGATGTAGACCGGCGTCAGCGGCAGCACGCAGGGCGAGACGAAGGAGAGGATGCCGGCGACCAGCGCGCCGAGCAGCGAGACGTTGTTGACGGGCATAGCGCTACGCCTCGCGCACGCTTGAGGGCCGGGGGATGAACCCGCGCCCAAGCCGGGGAGTGAACCCGCGCCCAAGGGCCTCCGGCCACGAAGGCCGCCTGCGCTGCCTGGGAGCGGGATGCTCTACGGCACGACGCACGGCTACGGACGATTCATGGAACATAGGGCTAGAGCGTGTTATGGACTTAAGGTCAACGGAGTGACGCGATGCAGCAAGAGGCAGGCGAAGGCGATGAAGTGCAGGCCCGCCAGCACGGTGGGCAGCCGCTCGTAGTCGCGGGCCAGCCGGCGGAAACGGGCCACCCAGGCGAAGCTGCGCTCGACCACCCAGCGGCGGGGCAGCAAGACAAAGCCGCGCGTGGCCTCGGGTCGCTTGACGACCTCCAACTGGATGCCATGGGCGGCCGCCGTCTGGGCCACTTCCTCGCCGGTGTAGCCCTGATCGACCCAGGCCAGCTCGACGTGGTCGCCGGTCACCGCCTGGATCTGCTCGGCCAGGGCCGCCACCTGGGTGCGCTCGTCTTCGTTGGCCGGCGTCACGGTCAGCGCCAACAGCTGCCCCAAGGTATCGACGGCCGCATGCACTTTGGAGCCCTTGCGCCGCTTGTGCCCGTCGTAGCCCGCGCGGGCGCCACTCTCGGGGCTCGACTGCAGCACCCGCGCGTCCAGAATGGCGGCCGAGGGCTGCCCGGCTCGCCCTTGGGCCTCGCGCAGCAGCAGGCGCCAGGGCGCCCCGGCGCGCACGATCCAGCGCAGGGCGTTGAAGACTTCGCGCAGCGGGTAGCGCCGTTGCAGCGCGTCCTCGGGCAAGAGCAGCAGGTAGGGCGCCACCAGCGCCCATTCCTCGTCGCTGATATCGGTCGGATAGGGGGTGCGGGCACGAGGCGTGGTACTCATGCTTCATGCTACCACCCCCCACATCTAGTCCATAACACGCTCTAGGCCTCGCGGACGGTGACAGCCAGGATTTCGGGGACGCGGCGCTGCAGCACCGGCGCGATCAGTCGCGAGGCGAGCTGGTGGAGCAGGGCGCCGTAGAGGATGGCGAGTGGCAGGCTGGCGACGAGCCACTGGCGCTGATCGAAGATCAGGGGCGCGAGCACGGCGGCGGCGACGGGCACAAGCAGAATTGCCGTGACGCCCAGCGAGACCGTCGAGAGGACGGCGCGCAGGCAGCCGTTCTCCGAGCTGTAGGTGCCCGTCTCGCCCATGCGGAATTGCCGCTGGCGGAAGGGCGCGATCACCGAGGTGACGTTGCCGCAGGCGAGCATGGTGAGGATGCCGGCGGCGGCGGCCACGAGCGCGAGGGGAGCGTACTCCCAGCCGCCGGTGGTCGCCGCCTTTATGATGGTGAGCGCGACGGCGAGCACCGCCGCCAGTGTCGCGGTAAAGACGTTCTTGCCCCAGAGGATGTCGAGCGGGCGGACGGGGAAGAGGAAGAGCATCTGCAAGCCCTGGCGGTCGAGGCCGAGGGCGTTCAGGCCGAAGGTGAGCACGACGAAGAGCGCGGGCAGCGGCGCGAGCAGCACGGAGACGTGAGGGTCGAGGCCGCTGGTGTAGCGCCCGGAGCGTCCCCCGCCGTAGATGCCGGGCACGAGGATGAAGACGGTGGCGAAGAGCACGCTGATGAGCTGCGCCTTGAGCTGCGGGTCGCGCCAGAGGTAGCGGAAATCTTTGCCGGCGATGGCGAGGGCGACCGGCGAGATGAGATGCCGGCGCGTGCGCTTCAGCTCTGCGACAGTCCCGGCTGGGCGTGCCTGCGCACTCGCCGAAACTGCGCCCGCGGCCACCGCCGCCGTGCTGCGCCGGCGCGCCCGGCTCGAGCGGATCGTCCCCGATTCCGCGTTGGTGATGCCGCGGTCGAGGACGACGGCCCAGACATAGAGCAGGACGGGCACGAGCGCGAGCGAGGCGAGCAGCCATGGCAGCGCCGCCACGTACTCGCCGCTGTCGGCCGTGACGATGGCCTGCACGGCCATGCCGGGCGGCGTCCAGCGGAGGTACTGGTCGAGGTGCAGCGAGGCGAGCGCGGCGTTGGGGTCCGGTGCGGCGCCGCCCGCGCGCGGGACGAAGATGCGCGACGAGAGCTGGCCGCTGATGGAGCAGAGGGAGCCGACGAGGGCGAAGAAGATGATCGAGAGGTCGCGGAAGCGTCGCGAGCGCAGGAGTCCCATCAGCGCGGCGAGCACGAGCTGGCTCAGGCCGACGGTGTGGACGTAGGCGGCCGCCAGCGCGACGGCGGTGACGACGGCGGCGAGCGGCGTCGCGTGCCAGCCGACGAGCACGGCGACGTAGAGCGCCGCGATGACGAGCGTGCTGAGATCGAGCAGCGTCGCCAGCACGAGGCTGACCATCTCCTCGCCGCGGGTCAGTGGATAGATCTGGAGCTTCGTGACGTCCAGCCCCTCGTTGAGGCTGTACTGCATAAGCGGCAGCGCGGCCCAGACGAGATAGAGCAGCGCGACGACGCCGAAGAGGAGCTGCGCCGCGGCGGGGCGGTCGAGCTGCGTGTAGCCAAGGGCGCTGAGCAGGGCGAGGGCAGCGGAGAGCGGGATGATGAACAACAGGCCGAAGATCAACCCGAGAGTCGCCTGCCAGCTCCTCTTGAAGCGGCGCAATGTTAGGCGCAGTCGCAGCCAGAGCAGCGTGCGCACGTGCGCCGGCTTGATGCGGAAATTGACGGCGCGCAGGCCCGTCGGCTGGCGCGCCGGGGCGGATAGGGCGGCGGGGGGATCGGCTACTCGAGCCACTCGAGGCCTCCTGCCGGGGTCTGGGCGCCGACGAGCTGCAAGAAGATGTCTTCGAGCGAGCGGTTCTCGGTGCCGGCGCGCTGGCGCAGCTCGTCGAGCGTGCCCTCGGCGACGAGCGTGCCGCCGGAGATGATGCCGACGCGCGTGCAGAGGCGCTCGACGACCTCCATGATGTGCGAGCTGAAGAAGATCGTCGTGCCGCTCGCCGTCAGGTCGCGCAGGATGTCGCGGATGACCCGCGAGCTGACCGGGTCCACGCCCTCGAATGGCTCGTCGAGGAAGAGCACCTGCGGGCGGTGGACCAGCGCGGCGGCGAGGCTGACCTTCTTGCGCATGCCGACGGAGTAGTCCACGACGAGCTTGTCGGCGTCGCCCTCGAGCGCGAGGACGTGGAGCAGGGCGTCGGCGCGGCGGCGGATCTCGGCGCGGGGGATGTCGTAAAGCCTGCCGGCGAACTCGATCAGCTCGCGACCGGAGAGTCGCTCGTAGAGGTTGAGCTGCTCGGGGAGGACGCCCATCAGCGCCTTGGCGGCCAGCGGGTCGCGCCAGACATCCACCCCGCCGATGAAGGCCGTGCCGGCGCTGGGTCGCAGCAAACCGACCATCATCTTGATGGTCGTGGATTTGCCGGCGCCGTTGGGGCCGAGGAAACCGAAGAACTCGCCGCGGCGCACGGCCAGATTGAGGCCGTTGACGGCCGCCTTGGGACCGAACGCCTTGGCGAGGCCCCAAGCCGCGATCGCGGTATCCGGCGGGAAGGCCGGTGCGCCCGGCGCGGGCACGCCGGCGGGAGGCGTCTGTAGGCTCAACCGTGTACTCGCTTCCCGTTGTTGTCGTCTGGACGCGTCGCCAAGTGGTGTACGCGCCGGCGGCCGTCAGCGTTGACGCGCCACGGCGACTGGCCCGCGGGCATCGCCGCTCCGATTGTAGCACGGCTGGCGAGCGGTTGAGGTGGTGAGCGAGCGGCGGTTCGGCTTGATGTTGGGGCGTCGGGTATGCTACACTGCACGCGGCAGCAATGCTATCCGCCCCCATAGCTCAGCGGATAGAGCACCGGCCTCCGGAGCCGGGTGCGGGCGTTCGAGTCGCCCTGGGGGCACCAAGCGGAGATCCCTACTGACCTCCGCGAAGCCCCTGTACGGCGCGGGCAGCGTCGGCAAGGGGCTTTCGCCGTCCTTGGGGACGGGAGCGCGTGCTTAGACGGGAAGTTGCGCACGACGCCTGAGTTGGTCGCAATACCATAGAGCGTCCGCATGGGACACTTGGTCGCTGTAGGCGCTGCGACGACCGTTGGCGGCGTTCGTACCAGTAGGGAGGTCCCACCCAAAAGGGTTGTCATAGGGAGTCCGCTTCGGTGGTTGTCGATCGCGCCCTCGGCACTGAAAGTGCCGGAGCACGGTTGGCCGGGACTGAAGGTCCCCGAATCCCCAACGGCCCAGCCGGATCCCGTATCAGGCGGCTGCCCGCACTGGGAGACCGTCGACGTGTGGCAGCTCCCCGCGAGCGCAAGCGCGGTCATGCGGAGCGTTGGGTAAAGGGTCACGGTGCGCATGCGGGAACTGCGGTACAGCTAAGCGGCTCGACCGGAGGGCGCACGGCCGCGGCAAGCGCTGCGATCATTTGTGCAAGCGCCAGCCTCATGCGCGGGCTACCCCTGGGGAGGGCGGTCGGGGGGCGCACAAGATTCGCGGATCACCAGCGATGTCGAAAGCTCGACATGCTGCATGGTCATGGCCTCACCCTCGATCATCCCCAGGAGCAAGGTGGCGGCCAGGCGGCCGATTTCGGCGAGGGGTTGGCGGATCGTCGTCAGCGGTGGCGACATCTGGGGCGCGTACATCACGTCATCGAATCCGATAACGCTCACTTGGGTCGGTATCTTGATGTCGCGCTCGTAGAGCGCACGATAGACGCCCGCCGCCTGCGCATCATTGCCGGCGAAGATGGCAGTCGGCGGCTCGGCGAGGTCGAGCATCGCGCAGGTCTGTTGATACCCATCGCCGAGCAGATAGTTACCTTCGAGGATGAGGGACGCGTCCACGGGAATCCGTGCCGATTCCAGCGCTTCGCGATAGCCCGCAAGGCGGGCCCGTGAGGTGCGCAACGTGAGTGGACCGGTGATGATGCCGATGCGGCGGTGCCCCAGGCCGATCAGATACTCCGTCGCGGTATAACCGCCTTGCCAGATGGTCGAGCCGACCGAGGGAACGGTAGTCTGTTCCTCGTTGCGGTCCCCGATGGCGACACATGGGATCTGGTGCTCGACGAGGATCTGCGCCAGGCCCGTGCGCTCATAGGGCAACAGCAGCAGCACGCCATCAGTGGTTTGTTCGAGCACCCTTCGCAGCCATCGTCGCTCTAAGTCTTGGTCTTCATGCGTGGCGAAGACGACCAGCCGATAGCCGGTCGTCTCCAGCGCGTCCTGGACACCTTCCATGATGCCCAAGTCGTACCCCCCCTCCAACCGCATGATGGCCAGATCGATGAGACCGCTCTGGCCCTTGCGCAGGAGGCGCGCCGCATGGCTCTGCACATAGTCGCGCTCCGCGATGATTTTCTCGATGCGCTCCCGCGTCCCAGCAGCGACGCCTGGTGCCTGATTGAGCACCTTCGACACGGTCGTGATGGAGACGCCGGCCTCGCTGGCAATCTGCGCGATGGTCGTGCGGCCGCGGCCGTTGTGTCTAGCCCTCATGCAGCGCACCTCACTCATGTCCAAGCCGAGAACCCCCAGCAGGGGGAAGTCACTAATCCCGCATGCAGAAGGAGCCTGCCCGCAAGAACGCCGCGGGAGCTCCTCGTGGATTCGAGTGGCCGACTAATTGGAAATCGTTACCCTTCCTCGTTTCAGCCCTCAGCGTAGTATCTCAAGCGAGTAATGTCAAATGACTCCGACCCAATGGTGAACGATCCTCGCGCACTGTTTTGTGGATGAGTTTTTGATGTCCCTATTGACAGGCCTGCCTGGCGCTGGTATAGTGCTGCCAGGGCGCGATAGGAATCGTTTTCCTAAACCTTTCCTATCCTCTCGTTGGCAATGCGCATGTCGCTGTTCTTGACATGCTCGCGTCCCGCGGGTTCCGAGGTGGCTGCGTGCACCGGCGCACCTCGCTCGCACTCCTCGGCGGGTTGTACCGCGTCATCTTTCTTTGTTGGCCACGCTGTGCCCAAGGCGCCTCGCGGGAGCGCCGGCTGCTCCCTCGTGATCTCCGTGGCCCGCCGCTCACTCGCTTGGAGGCCGTACCGCGTCGTCCCCGGCGGGAACTGGCAATTGCCGACGTCGACGTCGAGCCGGCGACGCACCACCTCACTGTGACGCACCGTAGGCGCACAGTAAAGGAGCCCTAGCCATGTCTTCGCGGAACCTTGGCGCGACTCCACTCTCCCGCCGCGCGTTCATGCGCAACTCCGCCATCGTCGGCGTGGGGGTCATGGGATTGGGTGAGTTCCTCGCCGCTTGCAGCGGGGCGAGCAGCTCCGGAACGCTGACCGTCGTGACGAATGACCTGCCCCCGACCAGCGACCCCGCCGATACCAGGATCCTACGCAACCTGATCGCGACCTTCGAGAAGAATCATCCCGGGGTCAAGATCAACCCCCTCAACGATCACTATGATCCCCAGACCTACTTCTCCAAGGCCGCCGCGCACAAGCAAGAGGATGCGGTTGACGCCGCGTTCACCGAGCCGCCGCTGATGATCCAGCGGAAGACGGTGGCGGACGTCACGTCGCAGGTCAAGAAGCTATCGTTCTTCAATAGCTTCGCGCCCAGCGCGCTCGCCATCGCCACTGGCGCTGACGGCAATCTGTACGGGCTGCCGTACGCCGGCTATTCGCTTGGCATCATGTACAGCAAGAAGCTGGTAACCGCGGCCGGCATCGACCCGTCGACCCCGCCGAAGACCTGGGCCGACTTCCGCGAGTACGCGAAGCGGATCGCCGCGACGGGCGTGCCCGGCTTCATCGAGCTGACCAGCGGTAACACCGGCGGCTGGCACCTGACGAACTGGATCTACACCGCGGGTGGCGACATGGAGACGGTGAGCGGCGGCAAGACCACCGCGGTCTTCAACAACGACAAAGCCGTGGCGTGGCTGAAACAATTGCAGGCGATGAAGCACGTCGACAAGTCCATGACCCAGCAGGTCGTGGTCGGATGGAACGACGCCTTGCAGGCCATCGGGACCGGCAAAGCCGCTATGGTGGTCGAAGCCCCCGATACGCTCGTCGCGCTGAAGTCGAGCTATCAGGCGGACATGAACGATCTCGCGATGTGGCCCATGCCGCAGAACGGCGGCAACGCGGCGCTGACGGGCGGCCATGTCTACGTCTTCAAGGCGGGCGACAACTCTGATCTGCTGCAAGCCGCGGTGGACTGGTGCAGCTATTACCGGTTCGACCTGGGCGTTGTCGAGGATTACACGGCAAACCAGGCGGCCGCGGGACTGCCGGTCGGCGCGCCGGCGAACAGCCTGTTCACCGGAGACTACCAGCGGCAGCGGGACGCCATCACGAGCAAGTATGCCAATCTGCCACTGGACAACTACGCCCCCTACAATGCGGCCACGCTGACGCTGCGGCCCGAGCCGCCGACGCAGACGCAGAAGCTGTACGCCACGCTGGATCCCGTGGTGCAGGCGGTCCTCTCCGACCCGAACGCCGATCCCAAGCCCTTGCTAGATGCCGCGGCGCGGCAGTTCCAGTCGGTGCTCGATGCCAGCTAACTGACCAGTAACCGTGTCGCTCGCGCTAGGCGGGCGCAGTACTATGCTGCTGCGTCCGCCCGCGTATCATGCCACTGCGCGACGCCGCGCGATGTGTGGCGTCGCGGCGAATCGTGCCGGTGCGGGAACGAGACGTGGTTCTCTCCGGCCGTCGCGACAGAACCGGCAGCGTGTTGCCGGCGGCTAGGGGGCCGATCATGGTTACGGTGAAGCACCGCAAGCTGCCGGGCATCCAGACAAGTCCAGCATCCCCGGTCCATCCGCTGGTCCGGTTCGCGCGGCGTCATACGGCTGGCTTGCTGTTCCTGCTGCCGGCTCTCCTCCTCTTCGCTTTCTTCGTCTGGTACCCGATCGGGTATGGCTTCGTCCTCAGCTTTCAGGACAACAGCCTGTTTGGCGGCAGCGGATCCTGGGTGGGCGTGCGGAATTTCCAGCGAATCTTTGCCGATCCCCTCTTTTCTATCGCATGGGGCAACACGCTGAAATACGCGCTCTACGGCCTGCTCTTCGGCTATGCCATCCCGATCGTGCTGGCGCTGGCGATCAACGAAGTGCGATACGGCAAAGCCTACTTCCGGCTCGCGTTTTACCTTCCCGTCATCATACCCCCCCTGGTCACGGTCTTTCTCTGGGGCTACATGTATAGGCCCGATGACGGGTTGCTGAATGGCCTGTTGAGTCTCATCGGCATCGGCAAGCAGCTGTGGCTGCAATCGCCGAACTCGGCGCTGCAATCCCTGGTGGTCGTGACCACCTGGGCGAATGCCGGGGGGACGATGCTCATCTATTTAGCGGCGTTACAGAGCATACCGGCAGACCTGTATGAGGCCGCCGAGCTGGACGGCGCGGGCATCACGAGGCGCATCTGGCATGTGGTGCTGCCGCAAATCCGCGGCGTCATGCTCATCATGCTCATCTTGCAGATCATCGCCACGTTCCAGATCTTCATCGAGCCGTTCACGCTGACCAGCGGTGGGCCGGTGAACTCGACGACCACGATCATGCTCTTGATCTACAATTACGCCTTCCAAAATGCCGATCTCGGGGCGGCCAGCGCGCTGAGCGTCATCCTCTTCCTCGTGCTCGTGACGTTGTCGCTGGGATACTTTGGCGTCACGCGGCGCCTATGGCCGGCAGGAGAGTGACATGCGACGGACCATCAGAGTACGGCGCGGCATATCACAGTCGACCGGCGCGCCAAGCACCGAGCGTTCACTCATCTCACCGCTCGAATGGAACAAGCCGGGCGTGAGAATCGCCCACTGGGCCATCGTCGCGCTGCTCGTGCTCCTCACCTTCACCACGCTGGGGCCCTTGTTCTGGATGCTCAGCGGCGCGCTGAAGTCCAGCATCGAGATCTTTCGCACGCCGCCCCTGCTCTGGCCGGCTTCGCCCGAATGGTCCAACTTCTCCAGGGCGTGGACGGAGCTCAATTCCCTGCTGTATTTGGGCAATACCGCGGCGCTGGCCGCCGGTGCGGTGGTGCTCCAATTGCTGGTGTCGGCGACGGCCGCCTACTCGCTGTCGAAGCTGAAGCCGGTCCTCGGGAACGCGCTGCTGTTCTTCTTCCTCAGCACGCTCATGGTGCCCGCTATCGCGTATCTCATCCCCCAGTACCTCACGGTGGTCCACCTGCCCATCTTTGGCATCTCGCTGACCGACAGTTGGTGGGCGGTCTGGCTCCCTGAGGCGGCCAACGCCTTCAACATCATCGTGCTCAAGAGCTTCTTCGATTCGATCCCCAATGAGCTGGTCGAGGCCGCCAGGATCGACGGGGCGAGTGCGCTGCAGATCTTCATCCGCATCATCTTGCCGCTGTCGCGCCCGGCGCTGGCGGTCGTCGCCATGTTCACGGTCTTCGCCACCTGGAAGGACTTTCTGTGGCCGCTGCTCGTGCTCACCGACACGAGTAAGCAGCCGGTCTCGGTGGCGCTCTATCAGCTCGCCATTGCCGCCAGCAACGGCGTGCCGCAAGACGTGCTGCTGGCCGGCTTCATCCTCGCCATGCTCCCGCCGCTCATCCTCTTCCTGGTGTTCCAGCGCCAGATCATCCGCGGCGTCAACACGACCGGCCTCAAGGGATAACCATGGAAGATAGCGCGTTTTTGCGGCGTGTCCGGCTGGCGGGGAATCCCCTTGCGCATCCCGACAGCGTAGTCGTGCGCGGTGGCGCCCGTTTCACGATATTGACCGCGCGCTTATTGCGGCTCGAATGGTCGCCGACGGGCGAATTCACCGACTTCTCCACCTTCGCCTTTCCCAATCGCCGCGCGCACCGGCCGCCACCGTTCACAGTGCGGGAAGTCGGGGAGTACCTGTACATAGAAACCGGGCCGCTGACGCTTACCTATCGCCTGCGCAGCGGCGCCTTCACGGCGGAGAATCTCGCGATCACAATCCGCATGGGTGACGCGGTGCGGACCTGGCGACCAGGTCAGCAGGACGTCGGCAACTTGGGCGGCACCAGACGCACGCTCGACGATACGGGCGGCGACAGTCCGCTCGAACCAGGTCTGATCTCTCGCGCGGGCTGGGCGCTCTTCGATGATAGTCGAGGTGTGGTGCTGTCTCCGGGGCACGGATGGGTCGTCGCGCGCCCCGAGCAGTCCGCGCAAGATTGGTATTTCTTCGGCTATGGACACGCATACGCCGATGCGCTGGCCGAGTATACGCAGTTTGGCGGCGCCGTGCCGCTCATCCCGCGCTACGCGCTGGGTATCTGGTGGTCGCGGTACTGGCCGTACAGCGACGACGATTTGCGGCAGCTCGTCGACGAGTTCGCGGCGCACCGGCTCCCGCTGGACGTACTGGTCGTGGACATGGACTGGCATACGCCCGGCCATTGGACGGGGTATTCCTGGAATCACGAGTTGTTTCCCGATCCGGCGGCGTTCCTGGCCGACATGCACCGGCGAGGCTTGCGCGTCGCGCTGAACCTACACCCGGCCGACGGTGTGCACCCACACGAGGCGGCGTATGGCGACTTCAGGGCGGCGCTGGGTCTGGGCGACACCGAACAGGGGCCGATCCCGTTTCAGATCACGGATCCCCGATTTGCCGAGCACTACTTTCGCCTGCTGCACCATCCGCTGGAAGATCAGGGGGTAGATTTCTGGTGGCTCGACTGGCAGCAAGGCGAGAGCAGCGACGTCGCCGGGCTTGATCCGCTCATCTGGCTCAACCACCTGCATTTTGCCGACGCGCGGCGACGCGGGCAGCGCCCGCTGCTCTTCAGTCGCTGGGGTGGGCTGGGCAACCATCGGTACCCGTTGGGGTTCAGCGGCGACACGTTCGGGGGGTGGGCGACGCTGGCGGCCATGCCGCGCTTCACGGCGACCGCGGCGAATGTCGGCTTCGGCTGGTGGAGTCACGACATCGGCGGCCATTTCGGCGCGGTCGAGCCGGAGCTGTTCGTGCGCTGGGTCCAATTCGGCGCGCTCAGTCCGTGCTTGCGGCTGCATGCCACGAAAGATCCCCTTGGCGAACGGCGACCCTGGGCATTTACGCCGCAAGTCCTCGAAGCCACACGTCAGGCGTTCGAGCTGCGGTATCGGCTGATCCCGTACCTGTATACCATGGCGCGACATGCCCACGATCGCGGCAGCGCCCTGTGTCGCCCGATGTACTATGCCTATCCCGAATGCGAGGCGGCGTACGATGCGCGCGGGCAATACATGCTCGGCGACGATCTGATCGCCGCGCCGATCACTCAGCCCACCGACGCGCGGACCGGGCTCGCCGTGGTCGACGTATGGATTCCGCCGGGAGAATGGTATCGCTTCGACACCGGAGAAGCGTTTGCGGGGCCACGTTGGGTCCGCATCGAAGGCGATCTGGAGACCGTGCCGTTGCTAGCGCGCGCAGGGGCTGTTGTACCAATCGCACAGCCTGCGCCGCATCTGATCGAGATGCCCGGCGATCGGCTCGAGCTGCGCATCTTTCCCGGCGGCGATCGCACCTTCCGCCTCTATGAGGACGACGGTGTCTCGGAAGCCTCTGCGCAGGGAGCGTGCGAGTGGACCTCGATCTCAGGCGCCATGCGCGGTCGAGACGAGCATCTGGTGAGCATCGCACCGGTCGAGGGCTACTGTCCGATGTTGCCGGCGCATCGGGCGTACACGCTGACCTTTGTCGGGGTGGAGCCGCCCGAACGGGTTACCGATGGCGCCGGCAATCTGCGCGACTGGTCGTACGATTCGGCAATGCGGAGCCTTCGCTGTGACGTGCCGGCGTTGCCCAAGGACGAAGCGGTTGAAGTGGCGGTGCGGTGGCCAATTGCGGAGCGGCGGGACGCGCCTACGCCGGGGGCGAGCACGCGTCCTTTCGCGCATGTGATCGCCAATACAGCCCGAGACGAGGCTCAGCGCCAGTTGGGTCGGCTCATCCTCGTGCCGCCGTATGGCCCGGATGGCAAGCCGCAGGCTAGCGAAGCCGAGGTCGTCTGGCAGCATGTGAACCATGCAGGCATGACCGAGATCTCACAGAGAATGCCCGCATTCAGCGCCGCGACAACACTGGAGGTTCCCTTCGTCCTCGATCCGACTTCGCAGGCGCAGCACTGGGAGGTCGCGACGCGTTTTGTCGCCGGCGGCGAACGGGTGACAGAGAATTACAGTGCCCCCTACCTGCACCCACCGATCCAGCGGTGGGACGTGCGCTACGCCGGGCGTGCCGGCTGGATCAAGGTACGCGCGGATTTGGCGTCGAGCCCCAACGTCGCCGACCCGTTCTCGGCCGTGCTTCATGCGGATGTAGCATCCCGCGCGGAAGCGGCTGCGGACATCGTGCTGACCGAGCCGACCACTATCGCATTCGATACGTGGACGAGTGGGACGCTGTCACTGGAGGTTGATGGGCAAACGCTTGGGGGTGGCGAGCCACGCGCCACGTTGGCAGGGCTCGCGCGCCATTGGCCCGTGAAGCGCAAGGGGCCGCTGACACTAGGGGCCGGAATACATCGGATCAAGGTGCAGCTCGCGGCGCCCGAAAGCGGCCAATGGGTGTTCGGTGTGTTGCTCGTGGGTATGGACGGGTTGCCGCTGCTCCAGTGCAAGCAGCTAGTGGAGGCCGAGACATGACGAGTGGTTGCCCGTCGTCATCGACGCCGGGAGCCGGCCCGGCGTCGAGCCGTGCTATACGCGTCGCGCTCCCAGTCGCTGGTGGGGACAATGCATCATAGGGCACCTATGAACTGGCGGGAGGTAGCGGCAGCAGATACACGCGTGTCGGTGATGGGCCCGGCCGGTCCGACCGCCTCCCGAGGGTGCCGGCTTGAAATGGCCCCTATTGCAACCGGTCGGCACTGCGGCGGGCCCCGCTCGCACAGGGGCTTGATCCGAATCCTTGCTCTCTTGTGGTGAATCCCGCTACTGGGGCGGTAAACGGCCGTGTCTTGGCGGGAGGTTTACCATGTTTGGTGCGCGCGCCTGAGGAAACGGAGCGTGAACAATGGGTGGGTTGATGCGTCCCGAGTTCCTGCTGCTGCTCATCGCGGCCTTGCTGCTCTTCGGCGCCAAGCGGCTGCCAGAAATGGGCTCCTCCATCGGCAAGACCATCAAAGAGTTCCAGAGATCGATGAAGGAGGTAACCCATCCGGCGGACGCTGCACCCGCACTGCTGCCACCTGCCCCATCGGCGGGTATGCAACCGACAGCAGGTCTCGCGTCCTCCCCGACGACCGAGGACGTCGACGCCGTCGCTGAGGCGGCGCCTGTCGGTGCGGTTCGCCAGCGCGAATAGAACAGTCGTCTCGTGGGCGACACCTTCGGCCTGGAAGACACTATCGCCGAGTCAGGCGTCGTTTGCGTGGCGGCTTCCCGCCATTCGACTCAGCGGCGTGCCGGCGGCGGCGCATCGCGTTCCGCCGGGGCGGCGAAGCGCTGGAGCCGGTAGGGGGGCCAGGACCGGCCGATCGTTGCCCGTGAGGATCTCGCCGGCCGTCAATGTGGCGAGATGAGCGGCCAGGGTGACCCCGCTGTGGGTGACGATCAGATAGCAACCCTCCGCGCCGGCAGGACGGCCGACGATGCTGTAGCCGTCGGCAGGGAGGGGCCGGATGCGCACCTTGTGTTCGGCCAGCGCCGACCCAGCTAGCGCGGGCACGATGCCCCGGGCGCGTTCCAGCAGCGTCGCCGCGCGCTCAGCAAGCGTAGGCCGCCAACTGTTCCGCCTGGGTCTTGCTCTTCGACACAACGCCTCCGCCGCCGATCAGGCGCCTGCCGCGCACGTACGGCGGCGCGCGGGCGACGCGCCCAAGAAGCACCTCGCCCGCCACGGCGGCAAGAAGCAGGCCACCCGCTGATGCGGGCTCCGTCGGAGCGAAGGCGCCGAGAGAACGCGAGCAGGCCCGCGGCGGCGTAGCGCGCCGCCGCGGGCCTGCCGACCTGCGCTCGCGGGTGCTACCAGTTGGAGAGCATGAGCGCGTAGAGCATGTGCTTGAGCGCGTGCGGGGCGGCGGTCCAATGGTTCCAGGTCGAGGGCGCGGTCGCGCAGCCGTCGCACCAGTCGATCGTGGCGTTGTTGTTGTCCGAGGTGTCGGTGAGGAAGCCGCCATGGTCGTAGCACGGCGAGTAGAAGCCCGACTTGTGGCCGCCGGACATGTATGTGGCCGAGTGGTACTGATACTCCACGACGTCGCAGGGAATGCCGAAGTTCGTGCCGAACGAGCCCATCATGGTCCAGTCGGTGCCCCAGCCGCTGCCCTGCGGGTTCTGGCCAGGGTGGAAGACGCCGTTGGTGGTCGTGCCGTTGTAGAGCTCCTGCATGAAGGCGTCGGGCCACTGCATCTCGTCGAACTGGGTGCAATTGCCGCATGAGAAGAGCGACACCACCGGCACGCCGCCGTGGGGGGTATCGAGCGTTACGACGTCCTGCACGTAGAGGCTGCCGATGCCCGTGAAGCTGCCATTGTAGTGGCGGGTCCACTGGTAGATGCCGTAGCGTGCGATCAGTCCGCCCATGGAGTGCGTGACGATCTGGACGTTCTTGCCGTACTGGCTCCAGTTGAGCCAGATGTACCAATCAAGCTCGCAGGCGAGATGATAGAGGGTCTCGTTGTTCGTGCCTTCGTTGCCGGCGTTGTAATTCGAGCAGTGCGAGGCGTAGCTGCCGAGCATGACGTTGCAGTTCGTGTCGCCCTTGTA
>CAYQFU010000118.1:0-17501 GCA_964416775.1 uncultured Ktedonobacterales bacterium | reverse complement strand
GGCGCGCTCGATAAGGTGACAGGTTTCTCACGGTTCTCTGCGCGCAGCCAGGGGCGCGAGTGTCCTCACCCGGAGCCCCGCCAGGAAGAAATCACCCTCGAAATCAAGCAACACGTGGTGTGGGTGGAGTGCACTGGCGGCGCTCCAGGCGGCGCAGCAGGATGAAGCGCCTACGGAACACCTGCACCGCCGGCGGAGCCCCCCAAGCCCTGAGCCCTGGCACAGACAGCCATCGCACGCTGCCGAACCGCCCCTGGGACGCGCATGCATGTTTGCCACTACTGACATCGGCACAGGGAATTGCAGCGGTTTTCAGGGGCTATGAGCGAGCAGGGTGTATCTGGCATGGCGGAACCACCCGTGCACATCCTCAGGGGTAACGGTGGCCAGGGCGGTCGCCAGGGCGTCCAGGAGCGCCTCCCGGGTGCGCGCGGCCAGGCGACGCAGATGCGCCTTGAGCTTGGAGAACAGCGGCTCGATGGGCGTCAGGTCGGGCGAGTACGCGGGCAGATAGAGCAGTTGGCAGCCCCGCGCCTCGATCAACGGGCGGATGGCGTCGGCTTGATGGACGCTCAGGTTGTCCAAGATGACGATCTGGCCGGGGCGCCGGGTGGGCGCCAGCACGTCGCGCACGTAGATCACGGAGATGAGGAAGGTCTCGGTGTCCATCGCGCCTTCCACCGTCCGCGGCGCTTGCACGCCGTCCCAGCTGCGGGCCGCCACCAACGTCGTATTCGTGCCATGGGTGCGCGGCACCTGGGCATGGGCCCGCTGGCCGCGCAGTGCCCAGGCGAACATGAATAGTGCTCTAGTGGCGGCGAGCCATATAAAATCAAGCGACCAAACCTCTCCTTAGATGCGCATCTAGAGAACGAATGGCACGACACGACATTCATCCACTACCTGCGCATTGCCTTCCGGTGGGGTGGTCTCCCCGGCTTGGAACGGTCGGAGAACCCTCCTTCAACGTTGATGACGCGCCTGGCGGAAGGAATGCTGCCCATTTGAACTAACGCGGGCCTGTTTGCACGTAGGGAGCCACATCAAAGGGCAGCTACAAGGCAACCACGTCACAATGGACGCGGCAGAGTTGAGATCCGCGGCGCATTACTCCTCCCAGTCACGCGTGTGGCTAACGGCCTTTTGCCAGCCGTGGTAGAGGCGCCGGCAGCACGGTACAGCAACGATACAACAGGGCTAGCCCAACTGCTAATGGCAGAAGGGAGAGCGGGCTGGGCGGGGTGAGACTTTCGGCTGCCAGGACAGCCAATCACTTGCATGCTTCAGGCGGCTCGCTTAGAATACAAGCCGCTGAGCTGTACTCAAGACGGCGCGGATGATCCATTCGCCGATACCACGCGAGATGGGACCGCCACGCGGCCGTCTGACGGGCATGCACCGGGGGCGCACATGTAGCGCGGCGGGTAACGGGCGTCCAATGAGCACTCGTACGTAGCGTGAGCTGGACGTGAGTCTGGCGCGCGTGGGATGCCCCAGTTACCCGAGGAGATCATCCCGATCTGATACGAGTCACGGGAATGGATGCCTGTGTCGATATTTGGGAGCACGACGTTCCACGGCACGTGGGAGGGGAAGCATGAGTAAAGTGCAAGAAGTCAGCCGGCCCGGCGCGACGAGACAGCGGGCCGACGGGGCCCCCGTGCCGTCAGAGCGCAAGCTGGCGCTCTCCACGCTGGTGCATCGCGCGCTGGTGTCGTTCAACGAGCGCGGGCAACAGCGGCGCGTGCTGATCAACGTGTTGATTCTGGCGCAGGCGCTCCTGGTCGTGGCGTCCGCGCCGGCGTACCTGGGCGGGAACGTGGACGTGGCCACGCTGGTGACCATTGGGCTGGCGCTGGTGGTGTGTCTGGTCGCGTCGGCGTTCAACCAGGTCTTGCACAATCCGGTGCGGGCGGCGTATGTGCTGGTCGGCGGTGGATGCGTGACGGTGCTGGGGCAGGTGTTCGTGGCGGCGCTTGCCGGGAACGCACAGGAGGCATCGCACGCGTCGCTGATGCTGGTGGCGGTGATTCTGGAGGCGGGCCTGCTGTTCGCGCCGGAGGTGACGCTGATCACGGCAGGTACGGCGGTGGCGCTGACCATCGTGGCGCTGTTGCTGGCGCTCTCGCTCGGGGCAACCGGGTCGCGCCAAGACATCTACGGGCTGGTGGTGGACACACTCGGGCTGCAGATCGTCGGCGGGCTCATCGCGTGGCTGGTGTCGCAGTTCATCTACGACAGCGCGCTGGAAGCCCAGCGGGCGCACGAGCTCCAATTCGCGCAGGCGCGGCTGGATGCGCTGGTGGCGCAGCAGGCCGAGCAACACCAGCGACTGGAGACGGCCACGGCCGCGCTGCAGCAGACGATTGGGCGGGCCATCAACGGCGAGCTCTCTGCGCGGGTGAGCGTGCCCGAGGGGCCGCTGAGTGTGGTAGGGGCCAGTCTGAATATGCTGCTGGAACGGCTGGACGCGCTGACGCAAGGCGAGGTGATCCGGCAGCGGATGGAGGCCGCGGCGCTGCCGCTGATCGACGTGGTGGGCAGAGTGTCGGACGGCATGACGCCGCCGCCGGCGAGCCTGCCTGTGATGACGAACACGCCGCTCGACTCGGTATCGGTGGCGGTGAGCCAGATGCAGGCGAACATCACGCGGCGGCTGGTGCGCGTGCAGGAGCTGGCGGGCGAGATCGTGGGAGCGCTGGCCCACAGCCAGGACGGGCTGAGCACCACGGCACAGGGAGCGGCCGAGGCGCTGCGGACTGTCGGGGCGTCGGTGGCAGCGGCGGACGGTCTGCTGACGACGACACAGCGCGAGGTGGACCTGATCGCGCGGGCGCGACGGGCGATGAACGGCGTGCGGCCGGGGGACGCGACCGGACTGAGCGCCGCAGAGGATGAGGCTCGCGAGGCCGCGGGTCTGGAGGGGACCGCCGGCGGGACGCTGGCAGGGCTGGGGCCGGACCTAGGCGTGGGCGCGCCCGGGCTTACCGGGGCTTTCCCCGCATCGGCGCTGGCCGCGGCTACCCAAGACGCGCAGGCCGAGGCGGAGAGCGCCAGCGAGGCGGCGCAGCAAGCGGTGGACGGATCGCCCTCGGTGACAGTGGTGATGCCAGTGGCACAGGCTGGTGGCACGGGCGACGTGGCGGGCGCACAGGCGAGCGGCGGGAAGCGGTCGCGTGGCGGGAAGGCGGGTGCGGCGGGCGAGGCGCAGCGCGCCGCGGAGCCGTCGCCGGAGCTGGTGGAGCTGGCCCGTCTGCTGGATCAGCTGCATGACGAGGTGGTCCAACAGGAACGGAGCGCGACGACGCTGGCGCACGAGCTAGGCATTGTGAACCGCAACGTGCGCGGGGTGGATGTGGGCGTGGCGTGGGCGCGGCAGGCGCTGGAAGCGGTGCGGCGGAACGCGGAGAAGCTGCACCATACCGCAGGCGGAGGGATGCCCGTGCCGGTGCCGGGCGAGACGAACCCTAGCTCGCGTCCGCTGGCGCCGGACATGCCCGCACGGGTGCCCGCCGCGACGCGTCCGCTGGCGGAAGGGACACGGCTGCCTTCAGGTGCGCCGCCCACTGGGTTTATCTCAGCCGCGGAGCTGCTGGGTTCGAACGCCGGCGAGGGAGCGGCGGCATCGAGTGGGCACTATCCGGCGCCTGGTGCGGCGAGGGACAGCGCTGACGCCCTGGCGAGCGCGCAGGAAGTGGCCGCGAGCCAGGAGGCTGGCGGCGGCGAGATGGAGACGGCGCGCGGCGACGCGCCGGAGGCTCAGGACACGCCGAACGGGTGAAGCGATCTTTGGTCAGCGCTCGGTGGGCAGCTGCATGCGCCGCCAGGCGCTCATGCCGCCGGTGAGGTTGTGCACGCGCTCGGGGGCATAGCCGGCGACGAGGGCGATCTCGCTGGCCACGGCGCTGCGCTGGCCCATCTCGCACACGAAGATGAGATCGGTCTCGGCGGGAAGGTCGCGAATGGCGCGGCCAAACACGTAGATGCCGTCGAGCGGAATCAGGCGAGCGCTGGGGATGTGGCCGCGCTGCCACTCATCCGGCTGGCGGACATCCACGACCACGGCGCCCTCGGCGATGAGCGCCTGCGCGTCCTGCGGGTCGATCGTGGCAAACGGGGGCTGATCGTCGGCGGGACTCTGTCCAGCCATGTGGCACCTCCAGAAGAGCGCGCGCTACCTCGCCGCCTGTTCGAGCATCAGGCGGCCCAGCAGCGCGGTGGTGAGCACGTATTCGTCGCCGATGAAGGTCATGTCGATCAGACCCTCCGCTTCCATGTCGCGGAAGTCGTCGGTGACGAGGTGATATTCGGGGAGCATGCGGCTGACGTCGCTCTCGGGAAGCGACCCCCAGTCGCGGAGCTTCGACAGCACAGCCACCTGCATCGCGGTGTTGTCGTCAATCGCGCGCATCATGGTCCCCCTTCAGAGTCGAAGATCGCGTGCACGAACACCGAAACACCAAATGTGCGGCTGAACGGTCATGTGTGCGCTGGGCGGACGTCGACCGGATGTCCGCATGAGTATGGGAAGCGATCAGCGAAATTTGATTTTGCTCCCGCATCTAACGCCGACGGATGAGATGTGGGTTGCGGCCCCTACGCCCAGGAGAAGTCCTGCGCATCGGCGATCAACACAGACGACTGGCCGCCGATGGGATAGACGACGACGTTCGTGGCGTAGTGTATCACGCCTGAAGAGTCGGGCGTAGCGCTGACCAACTGGGTGGCAACGACGCTCTTGTTGTCTGAGGACCATTGCGCGGGCGTGCCCCATGCGCCGGGGCTGAACTTCGCGAAGTGGGACCCGCTGCGCTGAACGACGCTCAGGGAGGGGCCGGTCATGGCGATGAGGCTGTCGTTGCCGGCGATGGAGACCTGCGGCCAGGCGTCGACGGACCAGGTGCTTACCTGTTGGAGGATGGGTTGCTCGCATCCATAATTAACGGAGCCATAGCAGATTTGGGCGGACGCGGTGCCGGACCTGGAGTTCGTGTCGGTGATACGCTGGTACACCATGCCGCCGTCGGAAGCGATCTGCCAGGAGCCGGACACAATATCGCCGGCGCTGTCCGCGTACGCGGCGCCAAGAGAGAGGGCGACATTAGCGTACGGTGACGACATGCTGTCGCCACCGTAGGCATCGGGAGAGGTTGGCATAGCGTACGCATAGACGTCGGCGCGGCCCACCTGTCCCGTGCCGCCCAGGTTGGTGAGCGAGATGCGGGTGGCGTAGAGAGTCTGGTTGTAGAACTGGATGTCGGCGTACGAGACCAGCTCACCAAGAGGTCCGCCGTTCGAGAGGTTGAGGGTGACGAATTGAAAGGCGCGCGGGTTGGTGGGATCAGACAGGTCGTAGAAGGTGATGCCGGTGCCGTTGGCATAGAACAGAGCGTGCGGGCCATACCAGGCGTAGGCGTGGCCGCGAACGCTGGCGGTGCCGGCGGTGGCCTCGACATCGCCGTTGCCGGTGTTGGCGAAATAGAGCGGACCGACGCTGTGCTGATGGCCGCCCCCAGTGGTGTCCTCGACGAGGACGAAGGCAATGGCGTTGCCATCGGGCGACCAAACCAGCGGACCCCAGGCGTAGTAGGCGCTGGCGAGAAGCGCAAGATGGGTGAGCTGGTGAGGCGCGGCATCGTGGCTGTTCTTGATCCAGATCTGGTTGCCGTAGACGAATGCATAGCGGCCGCCGGGGGCATTGCCGGAAATGGTAGGGGTTCCGGTGGCAGATTGGGCGGCGGCGCCGAGCGCGGACAGCTTGATGGAGCTGCCACCTGGAAGGTCGGTCGAGCTGCACGCGGCAAGGGTGAGCGCGAGACTGACCAGCGCCACCATTGCCGTGACACGAGCGAAGCGCGCAGGCGCACGTCGCGATGTGCTCAGCTTCGATATCCGCACGTTCGTAGATTGAGTGCTCATCACAGGATCACCGCTTCTCTCTGGCGCCATGTGAGGCCATGAGCGCCGTCCACCAGTCAAACGGATGAGGACCGCAGGAGTCACGGCCCCGGGGCGGCGTGCTGTACGCAGAGGACGGCGACGCCGTCATGATCCATGGGTGCGCAGGACCAGCCGGGACTGAGGGCGAGCACCTGCGCGAGAGCGGTTCCCTGGGGCAGCAATGCCCAGCGGACGTGATAGCGGTCGAGCACGCTGCTCCAGCCAGGCGCGACATCAAGCACCGTGAGGTAGTCGCGGAGGATGGCCTGGCCGTAGAAGTCGGAGCGACTGTCAATGAAGACATGGTACTCAGGCAAGGCATAGGTGAGGTAGCCGCCCCACTCGACTGTGTTGAAGCCGTTGCCAGCGGGCAGGCCGGTCTGGCGGAGGCGCGCGACGGCGTCGACCGGAAAGTCGTGCCGGGGAAACTGGACATCGAGCACCGGCCGGGAGCTACCAGGCACATGTCCACCAGAGAGGACGACTATGACGACGAACAAGACCGCCAAGCCGGCCCAGAGGCCGCGGCCAACCTGTCGCTCGGTGTCGTCCAACCGCATAGAGCGGGCCAGGATCCAACGAACAGGGCGGGTGATCCACACGGGGACATTGGACGCGTCCGGCGCGCTGGGCTGAGCCACCGCGGCCAGGCAGCGCGCCAGCGCCTCGCCGAGAATCGGCGTCACGACGAGCGCCCAGAGCGGCACGGCGCGGATGGCGGTGAAGGCCAGGATGGTCCAGATGGCGACGGTGGCCCAGGCCAGCGGCTCTGGCGTTGCCGCGGCGGTCTCGGCTGGGACGCGGGAGGTGGGCGATGCGATGGCGTCGACAGCGTCGATGGCGTCGAGCGCTGGCTCGGACCTGGGCGTGAAGAGCCAGGCGGCGACGAGGAGCATGAGCATGGCAAGGAAGAGTCGGCCGACGAACGTGTGGAAGTCGGGCGATTGCAACTCCTGCGTGTAGGCGGGAACGAGGGGATCGGCGAAGTAGGCGGCGAAATACCCGGGCCAGGCGAGTCCCCAGGGTGTGGCGGCAGTGGCGAGCAGACAGACCGCGAATGCGACGGACAGGTGCTTGGGATTGGCCATGCCGCGAGCGCGCGGGAAGGCCCAGGCGACCGCGACGGCAGTGCCAAGCAGAATGAGCCCGGCGAGGAATCCGCCGTGGAGATTGACCCACAGCACCATGACGACGGGAAACCACCACAGACGGCGGCGCTGGCCGTCGCGCCAGTAGCGCCAGAGCCACTCGGACCACCAGAGGGTGAGCGGGAACGAGAAGAGGTGCGGGCGCGCGACCCAGTGGATCGAGGTGAGGGCCAGGGCGAGGAGCGTGAGGGGCAGGGCGAGGAGGAGCGGGACACGACGCGCGCGCAGGATGGCGAGCAGGCTGGCCGCGGTGACCGCTACCAGCAGTCCGGCGAGCGTGACGACGGCATCGAGGCCGCCCGCGCGCCACGCCGCCGCGTAACAGACCTCGGCGAGCCACTCCATGCCGACGAGGGGACGGCCATAGGCGGTGCTGGAGAAGGTGTCAGTGCGCGGGAGATCGCCACTGAGGGTACGCAGCCCGAGACGAATATGCCAGCCGATGTCGCCGTCGAGTCCCAGCGCGCGGCCCTGGAGCAGGAACACGACGCCGAAGAGCGCGAGCACGAACATGACGTCGGCGAGGGAGGGCAGTATCCAGGCGACGACCCGCTCAGCGGTAAGGGGAGCCCAAGCCGCGACGCGCCGGCTGGTCTGGGTGCTGGCCATGATCCGTACGACTCCCGCTCCCTGATGGACGGTGCCGGAGCACAAGTCTCATCCGGCACATGACCGGACCATTATAGAGGGGTTTCCGAGCGACGCAAAGAGGAGTAGCCCATCGCCACGGCAGGCGGGGGCCCGAGCGTGACACGGCGCTTGAGTCAACCGCTCCAGGCTGATATACTATTCATACCAGGGTAGAATGAGAGGCTGTTAGCATCTCATTGGGCAGACGGATCGCTTTGAGTTCGCGGCTGGAGCGCCGGCGCGGGAAAATGGCACGCCACTGGCTGAGGACTCGCCTGGGAGACGTGGAGGTTGGGGCTTGCGCCGCTCGCGTCGCACACCGATCGCTGTCCGCGCGCCTGAGAGCGGGCGGGCGGACCTAGCCACGGGGAGGGCGCACGATGACCGCGAACATCCAGTATGATAGCCAGACCAGCCTGGCTGAGCGCCGCAGCGCGTATGAGGCCGAAGTCACCGACGCGCTGCTCGACGAAAGCGCGGAGGAGCGCGAGGAGCGGCTAGAGTTGGTGCGCGCGGCCCAGGAAATGGTGCGGTTGGCGTTCCTGAGGATGTGCGAGTCCTGCGACAATTGAGACCGCGACGGGCTGCCGCGGGGTGCGCGAGCGCGGGTGGCGCCGGGCACGCGGAGGCGTGTGCCACCGCCGCGGTGGATCGCGTCCACTGTTGCTGACGCCTCGGGCGTAGGGGGTATGCACTCAGGGATGCCACACCCTGTCTTCAGCCCTGACGAGCTGACCTTCCGCCACCCGGTGGAGTTCGGCACCGTCTACTGGGTGAATTTCACCTATCCGCCGCTGCCGCCACACGTAGATGAGCGGCGCATCCTGGACTGGCACCCCGCGGTGGTCATCTCCAGCACGGCCTTCTGCAAGTTCGCGGGCGCGATGAACGTGCTGCCCATGACGACCTATCGCGGGAAGATCCGTCCGTACCACCATCTGGTGTTGAAGGCGGATTATCCGCAAATCGATGGGGATAGCCTGGTCAAGACAGAGCTGACCTACCCCGTGCTGCGGGCGGCGTTGCCCGATCAGCACTACATCTGCCGGTTACGCGACCCGGACCTTTCCGCCATCATGGGCAAGCTGGCCGATGCGCTCTGCATCTCGGCCTACTATGAGCTGCGGGACGTGGGGAGACCGGCAAAGTGAGCAGGGCACGCCGACCAGGACCCGGGGCGCACCCGGCAGATGGAGCGGCTGGGGTGCGGGCGTTGCCTTCGGTGGATGCGCTGCTGCGACAGGATCAGGTGCGCCGCATGGCGGATAGCATGCCACACGCGGCGCTGGCGCGGGCGGCCCGAGCCGTACTGGACGAGGCGCGCGCGGCCGCGCAAGCGGGAGGCGCGACCCCTGGCATGGATGCGCTGGTGGCACGGGTGGTGGAATGGGTGGAGCGCGACACGCAGCCGGTCTTGCGCGCGGTGATCAACGCCACCGGAGTGATCGTCAACACGAATCTGGGCCGCGCTCCGCTCAGCGCGGCGGCCATCGCGGCGATGGGCGCGGTGGGGCGCGCATACTCTAACCTGGAATACGATCTGGAGGCGGGAGAGCGCGGCTCACGACAGAGCCACGTGCGTGAGCTGCTGCGCGAGCTGACGGGCGCCGAAGAGGCGCTGGTCGTGAACAACAATGCGGCGGCGATGCTGGTCGTGCTGAGCGGGCTGGCAGCGGGGCGTGACGTGGTGGTCTCGCGCGGGGAGCTGGTGGAAATCGGCGGCGGGTTTCGCGTGCCAGATGTGATGCGGCAGGGAGGTGCGCGGTTGGTGGAGGTGGGGACGACCAACCGGACGCGCGTGGGCGACTATGCCGCGGTGATTGGGGCGGACACGGGTGCGCTGCTCGCCGTACATCCGAGCAACTTTCGCGTCATCGGGTTCACGGAGACGCCGCCACGCTCGGCCCTGGCGGAACTGGCCCATGCCCACGGCATTCCACTGGTAGAAGACCTGGGTAGCGGCTGCCTGCTAGGGACGGAGCGCTGGGGGCTGGCGCACGAGCCGACGCCGATGGAAAGCCTGGCCGCGGGGGCGGACGTCGTGTGCTTCTCGGGGGACAAGCTGCTGGGCGGCCCGCAGGCCGGGATCATCGTCGGGAGGGCCGAGCCGCTGGGGCGGCTGGCGAGGCACCCATTGATGCGGGCGGTGCGGATCGACAAGCTGACGCTGGCGGCGCTCGCGGCGACACTGCGGCACTACAGGGACGGCACGGCCGAGCGCGAGATTCCGATCTGGCGCATGATCGCGACGCCCGTGGAGGAGCTGAGCGAGCGTGTGGAGCGCTGGGTAGGAACGCTACGACAGGCCGGGGTGGAGGCGTCCGTGGTGGACGGGGAGTCCACCATTGGAGGAGGCTCGCTGCCCGGCGAAACGCTGCCGACGAAACTGTGCGCCATCGAAAAGCCGCAGGGAGACGCGGAGATCGCGGAGCTAGGCGCGCGGCTGCGGCGGGGACGGCCGCCGGTCGTGGGGCGGGTGTGGCGGACGCGTCTGTTGCTGGACGCGCGCACCGTGTTTCCCGAGGATGACGATGCGCTGGTGGAAGCGGTGGGCCGGGCTGTAGGCGGGCGGTGAGCAGGGCGGCAGTCCACGCGACGTCGCGCGGCGCGAGCGAGCGGCTATATGCCTGGCTCGGGAGTCAGCGAGCGCGTGAGGCGCATCACGACGCGGCAGAAGTGGAGGACGGCGGCGGCCGATGCGAGCTGCCATTCGTCCTGGTCGCGCGCCGGTGCGGGGGTCGGGCGGGGTCGGGTGAGCGCCTGTAGGACGAAGACGACGTCGTCGCGCAAGGCGCGATCGAGGTGGCCGGTATGCGTGAGGTGGATGACCCGGGCGAGGGTGGCCTCGATCTCGGTGCGCACGGCGGTGACTTCATCATCGTCGAGCGCGGGCTGGTCGATGGAGAGATCGGCTGGCAGCGCCGCGCCGTCGAGGGATTCGAGGTCGGCGCCTGGGTCGAAGTCGAGCTCCGCGGGTGACGTTTCGCCAGAGCTCTCACTGGAGAGGGAATCGCGTTCGAGGGACACGTCCAGCGCATTCAAGAGCGCCGTGAGCTCGGCTTCCCAGTCCGGCATATGCACCTCCTCCAGCCTCCCCCCACTCCTCAACAATCAGGTCCCTGTTCGATGGTGAACGCGCGCCCAGATGGCATGCCGCGTCCCGGCCGGCGGCACGCGGCATCGCGGCAGCGGAACCATTCTAGCATAGAGCGTCTGAGCTGTCGAGCCATCCATTGCGCTGCGCGTTGAGCAGAGCATCCGCCCGGGAAGTGGCGCCGAGCTTGGCGTAGACGTTGCGCAGGTGGAACTCGATGGTGTGCTCACTCAGGCCGAGCACCTCACCGATCTCGCGGTTGGTGAGGCCACGGGCAAGCTCCCGAACGACTTCGAGCTCACGCACGGTGGGGGCGGTGGCGCCGGTGGTGCTGGCGATCAGGCGATCCAGCAGGGACATGTCGTAGACGTACTCTCCAGCATGGACCCGGCGAATCGCGGAGATGAGCTCTTCGGGTGGTGTGGACTTGAGGAGGTAGCCGGCGGCGCCCAGGCGCTGGAAGGCGCCGACATAGGCGCGGCGGCCGTGAGCGGTGAGGATGAGCAGCTTCGCCGTGGGGGCGACGCGGCGCAGATCCTTGGATGCGGCGATGCCGTCGGTGTGGGGCATGGCAATGTCCAGCAGGATGACGTCAGGCTTGGTCCGCTCCGCGAGCGCTATGGCCTCCTGGCCGTCGCCAGCTTCAGCTACGACGCGCAGGTCTGGCTCGTCCTCCAAAATGCGGCGGGTGCCGGCACGCAAGACGGCGTGGTCGTCGGCGAGCAGGAGGCGGATAGGGATTGAGGCCGTGGCTGTGGGAACAGGGGTGCGGGCGGCATTGGCGGCAATGCGGTGGGGAGGACTACCTGACTGCATGCGGGGGCTCCGTCTTGCTTGCGCTCACACGAGCGGGTGAGGCGAATGGACTTCCGCTGCCTGAGGAGCATCGGCTTCCGAGGCAACGTCAGTCGAGGACGACTCGATGGTGAGCGGCGAGTCTTGCGGGGTACTATCGGGTGACGCGTCCAGGGGAACAGCCACGGGGATGGCGAGCGTGACGCAGGTGCCGCCCTGCGGGTTGAGACCGAGATTGAGCTCGGCCCCGATGCGCTCGGCACGCTCACGCATGCTGGCGAGACCGAGATGGCGCTCGCGCAGGAGGCCGACGTAATCGATGGGCAGACGGATGCCGGTGCCGTCGTCGGAGATGGTGAGGACCAGCCGCGCACGGCTGGTGGCGGCCTCGGCATTCGCGGCGCGGCGCGGGGGCCGCACGACGTCGAGCGAGACGGCGGCATGGTGGGCGTGGGCATGGCGGCTCGCGTTGCGCACGGACTCCTGGGCGATGCGGTAGGCGTGAAGGCGAGCGTCGGCATCGAGCTGCTCGGCGAGCTGCTCGGCATTCGGCGTACACGTGACGGACACGTCCAGGTCGCCGATGGTGGTGACGTCTTCCACCAGGGCCTCCAGCGCGAAGGGGAGGCCGAGGGATTCGAGCAGACTGGGGTACAGGCCAGCGCACAGGTCGCGCAGCTTGCGCTCAGTGGTGGCGGCCGCTTGTGCCAGCGTATCCAGCTCCTCGCGCACGCGCAACACGGCGGGGGGTAGTGTGGGCTCGGCGTCGAGCAGGGACGAGAAGAGGCCAGCGCAATAGTGGCTGTGGCGGCTGACGTAGACGAGGTCGTTGAGGGCGTCGTCGTGGATGTCTTTGGCGAGCGCGGCGCGCTGATGCTCGTCGGCGTCCACGACTTCGCGCAGGAGAAGCTGCTGCTCGGCGCGGGCGTCCTCGAGCTGCTCCGCGGAGCGACGCAGCTGGGTGAGCGTGGTGCGCAGGCCGCCGACCAGCGTGGAGTTCTCGAGGGCGGTGGCGGCCTGGTGCGAGACGGTGCTGAGGAGGGTACGGTCTTCGGGGCGGAGGGGGCCGCCGCCGCGCTTGCGTCCGACGAGGAGGAGCGCGGCGGCGTCCTCGCCGCCGCCCGGTCCGATGACGACCAGCGCCGCACAGCTGGGGAAGGGGTTGAGGAGGAGGGGGTGGTGGCTGGAGACGTCGAGGGCGTCGGTGTCCAGGGTGGCGAGGCGTGCGACGAGCGCGGCGCGGCTGGTGTCGGTGACGAAGTCGCGGCGAGTGAAAAGGTCGTCGGGCTCGATGAGGCGGAGAATGGCGGGATCCAGCCCGCCAGGGAGGAGGATCAGGGCGGCGCCGCTCAGGTTGAGGGTCTCGCACAGGTCGTCGAGCAGGGAGTTGGCGACGGCACTCTGGTCGCGCACGGCGGCCATGGATCGGCTGAAGCGCTGCAGGGTGGGGCCGAGGTCGTAGTAGTCGCGGTAGAGGACGGTATCGACGAAGCGCTGGATTCGGGCGCGCAGGGGGGCGAAGGTGGTGGCGGCGAAGACGGCCAGGGCGAGGGGCACCAGTCCGGACATGGTGTTGAGCGTGCTGCCATCGAGCTGGGCCAGCGCGAGGGCCAGGCCAAAGTAGCAAGCGAGGAGGACGAGGCCGAGGAGCAGATACACACTGACACGGTCGACAAGGGCAAGGAGACTGACTGTGCGCCAGCGCACGGTGGCGAATCCGACGGCCAGGGGCAGGCTGATGAGGCCGTATTGGATCAGGGCGAAGGGGATGATGGGGTGATCGGAGAAGACGGCGGGCAGCACGTTGAAGCCGAGCAGCGGCAAGAAGGCGGTGGCCGCGCCCAGCCACACGACGAGGATGGGGGCACGTACGTCGCGATTGGGACGATCGAGGAAGGTGCGGCCGAGGACGCCGAGGCCGACCAGGACGCCGAAAGTGATGCCAAGTGAGGAGCAGACGATTCCGAGCGTGAGGAGCCAGCCACCGGCCGGGAAGACGGCGACGCAGATGGCGGAGGCCGCCATCGGGACGACCGGGCCATATGCGTAGATGGCGCGAAGGCGGCCGGCGGCAGGCGGCGGGCCGCCATGACGCGTGCGGAAGGCGAGGCAGAAGCGGAGGAAAAGCGATGCGGTGAGGCCGTCAGCGCAGACCAGGATGGCGCGTCCCCAGAAGCTGCGTTGCTCGTAAAGGGGCTCGACGGCGACAACGACGGCGCAAGTGAGGAGGAGCAACGCGAAGAGACGGACGAGGCCGTCGCGCGGATTGAGTACGACCGCGATAACGGCGGCGACGATGAGGAGGAGAGCGAGCGCGGGGAAGGAGAAGACGGCATGATACGGGATGGTTAGTGCAGATGATCCAACGGGCACCGCACGGGCCGCAAGGGTTGAGAGGAAGCTGGGCATGGTATCCCTCGCCGCAATGGCGCCCAGGGGCGATGCAGGGGAGCGCCCGTCGCTCGACTGTGCACCACATGCGGCATCATTCTAAGGGTATAGCCGGGGATGCGTCAAGAAACTTAGGAGCATTCATGAGCGTGGGGCGCGTGAAGAGTTGACAGGGCAGGCGCCGACACGATACAATGCGGCTGGTGCGAGCGTGAGCTCGTGTTGCCGGCCGGCGTAGCTCAGCGGCAGAGCAGCGGTTTCGTAAACCGCAGGCCGTCGGTTCAAATCCGACCGCCGGCTCCTGAATTGAAGCGGCTCCAGGCCAACCAACCTGTGAGCCGCTTTCGTGTTCGCCCCGCGTCTGCCCCCTGACGCGAAAGGAGGATCATGCGTGCGCTACATAGACACAAGCCAACACTCAAGTCGTGGCAAAAGATGATTGAGCGTTGCTGCAAGCCAAATAGTATCTCTTACAAGCGCTATGGCGCGCATGGTATCAAAGTGTGCGACAGATGGCTCGGAATGCCACAAGGCTATGAGAACTTTCTTACGGATATGGGTGAGCGACCGCCAGGCACGAGTCTTGATCGACTTATCCATGACGAGGTTTCTCAGTTAACCAAGTAGAGCGATATCGTGTAAGTGACGTGCCTGCCGTATCGGAGGTGAGTGGTACGAGCGATAAGCACATCTTCTCCGACTACTTTCGCGCTCCGAGGGTTCTCGACAATGGGAGGGTGGGAACATGGTATGCCGAATACATGGGCATCCTCACCGTACGCGAGTTCGTGGAAAAGCCCGACGGGACCGCGATAGCTGCGCCATTCGATATGCCATATGCAGCTCCCCGTCGTCCCAAAGAGCCCCCAGATGTACCAGAAGTCTCCCGAATTTCACTGTACGAGTTCGAGAACGTGTGGGAGCGATCTGCCCAACTGCGCCTACACCAACTCGCGGACCTTGAGCCACATGCGATGGTGAGCGGTACAGTCCTTTACTTTCGCAGCCCCTTCCCAGCGGAGTTCAAGGTGAACGAAGGGGCAAGCGACAGTTACACGGAATATGTGGCCGGCTGGGCACACCGGTCTTTCGAAGTGTGGGCCGACTGCGTGCTGGTGGCGCCGGTTGACGGAGGCGTCCCAGAAGACTCGGGTTACGACGTGCTTCGAGCAGCACATCAAGGCATCGATGTTGACGGATCGCCGATCCCTCCTCCCTTACGCCCCGAAGAGATTAGCCATAGAGTATTCGAGGCGCTGTGGGAAGTGCATGCTCTGCCGCGCCTGGGGACGATCGCCAATGCGCTGGCGGAAGCACGCCAACCTCATCCGTAGGGGCGCTCCGCTGTGCCATCTATTCCAACTGCTGACGTCGACATCGTTCCCTAAACCGAGTAGCCGCATTGGGTCGAGCAGGTTCGGATGATGTCCCGCTTGTGGCGGAGTCGCTCGGCGGCCAGGCGCGCATGCCGCGCGTGCAGCACCTGCGCACAGCTGGGCGTGAGCGCGATGCGCCGGCGGGAGCGCGCGGTCTTGGGTTTCTTCATCACGACGCTCTTGCCGCGCTGCCACTGCGCAATCTGCATCACTTGCAGCCAGGGGCCCTCGCGGTCGTCGAGATGGATGTCTGCCCAGTGCAGGCCCAGCAGCTCGCCCAGGCGCATGCACGTATGCAGCGCCACCGCATAGATGGCTTCCTGTCGTGAGCCGGCGACGAACGCCAGCAGTTCCAGCGCCTGCTGCTTGGTCAGCGGCTGCATCTCGCGCCGGTTGTCGCGCGGCGGGTCGACCAGCTCGCAGACGTTGCGCGCGACGAGGTCGAGCCGCTGCGCCGCGCCCAGCGCCTGGGCCAGCTGCTGTGCGAGCGCGGGCATGGGCGTGCCCAGCAGCACCGCGCTCGACAGGGTGGTCAGGGCGTTGCTCTTCGAGGCCTCGTCGCCGAAGCCCGCGAACAGCGACGCCAGGGGCGAGCCGTTGCCCGTGCTGCCCACGAAGGCGTCGAGCGCTTCGCTGGAGAGCCGATTGAAGCTGCCCAGCACCGCGCCCGTCTCGTTGGGCCCGATCACCAGCGCCAGCAGCGACTCGGCGTCCTGCGCGCCGGCGATCGCGCTCACGCGCTGCAGGTCGCGCGTCAGTTGCTCGGCCTGCGTGCCGAAGTCGCCCATGACGTCGCGTATCTGCGCCAGCAGGGTCCGATACCAGGCCGCCTGCAGCACCCAGTCGGGGTCGAGCGCTTGCCCATCCTCAGCGGCCTGCGCGGCGTCGTCGAGCACGCCATGCAGACGCAGCAGGAAGCTGGCGACCTGGCTGTGCAGCTGGTCATACGCCGCGCGGTAGGCGTCGTCGATCCGCTGGGCGGCCTGGGTTTCCCGTGCGAGTAGCGCGCTACGCTGCCGCTGGAGATGGGGCGTCATACCAAGTCTGCCTCGGTGGTTGTCGTTTGATCCTGTGACGATCCAGAACAGGTCCGCTCCGTAACATCACATGTCCTCAGAGGCAAATGGTCGCACTGGCCGCCATTTGGAATTGGTACTTGTCCTGTGCTATGCTGCCAGCGCTTAACCGGCTAGCGGCGAGAGATGTGATGACGGGAAGGTGGGCACTGCCATGACGATGGCCACAATCAATTTGGTGCTGGGCATGATCTCGATCCTCTTCGCGCTGGCTGTCGCGCTCGGGGCGCTGGCGTATGCGGTGGAGGGTATTCGCGGCCAGGGAGGGCTCCGCCGCTGGAACCTCGTGATTGCTGTTGTCCTTGGAGCCGTCGCATGGAGCTGGTTGAGCGGTGTGGGCCAGGACTTCGCTCGTGCGAGCGATTCGAGGCTGCTCAGACACCCAGCAGACGCGGCAGGCCTGGCCGCCGTCGTCGTCTGGACGCTCATCAGTGCCATTATCCTCGTGGCAAGCGTCAGCCACTGGCGGAGCCTCCGCCGCTAGTTCGCCGAGCAGGCATGACGGACCACCACTGCTCTCTCCACCTCCCACCAGCCGTGTAGTGTGCCGGTCTTCCGGGGTGCGCGCTCTCTCCAACAGCCGAGCCGGATGCAGTATCAGGTGATGCTGGGAGAATGGCATGGGCCGTCCTCACGCGCCGTGCTGTCGCTTCCTGGCGCCGTCCTCGTCCTCGTGTCGCCCCCAGCGCAGCTCGTGACGCGCTCGACGGGCGATCAGCTGCGCGAGCTGACGCCGGCTCGTGCGATTGAAACCGTTATGCGCACCACGTACTTCGGCTCGGGCCGGTTCGCTCGTCGAGGCTCAAGGTTTGCCGTCTGCTCGTGCATCACGCCTCCTTGGGCGCTTGTGGGGACTTGGGGCGACTGCGCGTGCTGGGGTGGCTGGGGTTGCTGCGGCCGCAGGGGTGTCTTGCCGTCCTTGCTGGGCGGATGACTGTTCAGGCAGAACCAGATTAGAGCAAGACGGCGAAGCATGAGAGCGCGCTCCACATGGCGCAGCGCGTCGCGAAGGGCCCGATGCATCACCTGTCGTCACCTGTCGTCTGGTTTG
>CAYQFU010000117.1:8145-17656 GCA_964416775.1 uncultured Ktedonobacterales bacterium | reverse complement strand
ATCCTGCTGCGCCTCATCCAGATGGCCGACTTCGATGTCGCGCGTGCCGAGCGCGGCATCGTCTACATAGACGAGATTGATAAGATCGCGCGCAAGGCCGACAATCCTTCCATCACGCGTGATGTCTCCGGCGAAGGTGTCCAGCAGGCCCTCCTCAAGATCATCGAGGGCACGGTCGCCAACGTGCCGCCACAGGGCGGCCGCAAGCATCCGCATCAGGATTTCATCCAGATCAACACGCAGAATATCCTGTTCATCTGTGGCGGCGCGTTCGAAGGCCTCGACAAGATCGTCGAGCAGCGCCTGGGCAGCCATAAGCTCATGGGTTTCAAGGCCGCTGTCGAAGAGACTCCCGCGATGAGTGACTCGGCGCTTCAGCAACTCATCCCAGATGATCTGCTCAAATTTGGCTTGATCCCCGAGTTTGTCGGCCGTCTGCCCATCACCGTCTCGCTCGACAACCTCGACAAGCCGGCCCTGGTGCGCATCCTGACCGAGCCAAAGAACGCCGTCATCAAGCAGTATCAAAAGCTGCTGCACCTGGACCGCGCCGAGCTGGTCTTTACGTCTGAGGCGTTGGAAGCGGCCGCCGATTGTGCCCTCAAGCAGAAGACGGGGGCGCGCGGACTGCGGACGATTGTCGAAGAAGTACTGCTCGACGTGATGTTCGAGCTTCCCTCTCGCGCCGATGTGAAGAAGGTGGTCATCGACGGCGAGACCATCACTCGCCGCAAGGCCCCCCAGATGGTGACGCGTGCCGAGGCACGCGCCGTCGAGCTTGAGGACGAGTCGGCCTGAGCCATCGGGTCGCCAACCGCTCCGGCGCCATACGTCCACCTCAGCGTGGGCGGGACATTTCCCTGGCGCCGGTGAGCGCGCCGTTGCCTTTGCCAGGCCGGCGTCGGGGCGGAGACAGTGCCACACAGCAAGGATAAAGGATCCATGGAGGACATGCCAGGCGGAGCGCAGGGCCAAGCACTCTCGCAGGTGGGAGCCACTGAAGAGCGCGCCCAGGAGGAATCGACCATGCGGGAGTATCCCCTCGTTCCGCTCAAAAATACCGTCATCTTCCCGCGCACCCGCGTGAACTTGACCATTGGACGGGAGAAGTCTGTCCGGGCTGTCGAGGAAGCCTACAAGGCCGACAAACAGTTCATCGCCGCCGCCCAGCGCGATGCCGACGTCGACGATCCGGCCCCTGAAGAAATCTTCGACACCGCTACGCTCGTCGAGATCGTCCAGTATCAGCCACAGCAGGACGGCACGATCCAGATCAGCGCCGAGGGCCTGCGCCGCGTCCACGTCAAGCAGTGGCTCGAGCGCGATCCGTACCTGCGCGTGGCGGCCACACGGCCCAATGAGCCAAACCCCACCGGCGCCCAGGCCGACGCCCTCGTGCGCTATGCCGTGAGTCTCTTCGAGCGCTACTCGCAGCTCAATCGCCGCTTCAGCGCCGAAGACATCGCCTCCGTCACGGCCACGCGCGTTCCCGGCCGGCTCGCCGACATGCTTAGTGCCCACGTCATCAACGACTACAAGGTCCAGCAGCAGCTGCTCGAGACGACCGATCCGCTGGCTCGGCTGGAAAAGATCACCGTCTCCCTGGGCAACGAGATCGAAATCCTCGAGCTCGAGGCCAAGATTCGGCAGCGCGTGCGCCAGCAGGTGGACAAGAACCAGAAAGAGTACTACCTCAAGGAGCAGCTGCGCGCCATCCAGGAAGAGCTTGGCCACGACATGGCCAACGAGGTGGCCGAGCTGCGCGAGCGCGTCGGGCAGAAGGGCTTGCCCGCCGAGGTGGACGTCAAGGTCCGCAAAGAGCTCGACCGCCTCGAGCGCATGCCCCCGCATTCGGCCGAGCTGGCCGTCTTGCGTAACTATATCGACTGGATCCTCGCTCTCCCCTGGCAGGAGCGCACCGAGGACCGCCTCGATATGGCGTACGCACAGCGCGTGCTCGACGAAGATCACTATGGCCTCGAGAAGGTCAAAGATCGCATCATCGAGTTCCTCGCCGTGCGCCAGCTCCGCATCCAGCAGGCCGACCGCGAGCAGCGCAACGCCGCCGCTGCTGCCGATGGATCCGCGCCCATTCCCATCAAGACGGGCGTGCACAAGGGGCCCATCCTCTGCCTCAGTGGCCCGCCGGGCGTCGGTAAGACGTCGCTCGGTCGCTCTGTGGCCCGCGCCTTGGGGCGCACGTTCGTGCGCATCTCCCTGGGCGGCGTGCACGACGAAGCCGAGATTCGCGGCCACCGCCGCACCTACGTTGGCGCGTTGCCTGGCCGCATCATCCAGGCGATGAAGACCGCCGGCGTGCGCAACCCCGTCTTCCTGCTGGACGAGATTGACAAGCTCGCGTCGGATTACCGCGGCGATCCGTCGGCCGCTCTGCTCGAAGTCCTCGATCCCGAGCAGAACAACACCTTCACCGATCACTACCTCGAGGTCCCGTACGACCTCTCGGAAGTCTTCTTCATCTGCACCGGCAATAATCGGTACCAGATCCCCCGGCCGCTCGCCGACCGCATGGATATCATCGAGCTGCCCGGCTACACCGAGGAAGAGAAGATCGCCATCGGGCGCAACTACGTGCTGCCCAAAGTCCTCGAAGAGCATGGGCTCACCCGCGAGCAAGTCCACGTGCCCGCGAACGCCATGCGCTTCATCATCAGTCGCTACACCCGTGAAGCCGGCGTGCGTGGCCTCGAGCGCCAGCTCGCCACCGTCTGTCGCAAAGCGGCGCGGCGGGTGGTCAGTCGGCCCGACACCCACGTCCGCCTGACCGATCGGAACGTCGAGCAGTATCTCGGCGTCCCGCGCTACTCGCCCGACCGCACGCAAGAGCGCGGCCAGGTCGGTGTGGCGACCGGGCTCGCGTGGACCGAGCATGGCGGCACGCTGCTGCCAGTGGAGGTGGCCACGATGCCCGGTAAGGGCAACCTGATGGTCACTGGCCAGCTCGGCGACGTGATGCAGGAATCGGCGCGCGCCGCCCTCTCCTACATCCGCTCTCGCTCGGACGAGTTGAACATCCCGCCTGGCTTCGCCGACAACCTCGATCTGCATATCCACCTGCCCGAGGGCGCCATCCCGAAGGACGGCCCCTCCGCCGGCATCACCATCGCCACCGCCGTCATCTCGGCGCTGACTCGGCGCCCCGTGCGCAGCGATCTGGCGATGACCGGCGAGATCACGCTCCGAGGTCGCGTGCTGGCCATCGGCGGCCTCAAGGAGAAGGCGATGGCCGCCCACCGCGTGGGTATCCGCCGCTTGCTCGTGCCGACCGAGAATCAGAAGGACCTGGCCGACATTCCGGCCAAGATCCGCTCCGAGATGGATTTTACCCTGGTGGATACGATGGACGCGGTCATCTCCGCCGCGCTGATGGAGCCTCTGGAGGACGAAGAGCACGACGTGGAGCGCGAGCTCGAACAGGCGCCAGAAGCGGCGGCTGGCTCGCACGAATACCCTCCTCAGGAGACGCCGATCCTCACCGAGGTGGAGCCCGATTCTGACATGCCTGCCCCCATGGGCGGCCTCAGCGCCGATCGCCAGTTGCCCCCTGGCGTGTAGCGCGGGCGGGGGAGCGAGCCAGCCGAACGGCTGGCTCGCTCCGCGTCCCGGCCGGTGTAGCTCACGTGAAATATGATCAAAGCGATCTTCTTCGACCTGGACGACACCCTCTGTGACTCCGGGCCAGCATTCTCCGCGGCGCTGAGCGACGCGTTCGCGACCGTGCTCGCGCGGCACCCCGTGCTGCGTGAGGCGGATCTGCGCGCCGCCTGGCAAACGGCGGATGCGTCTCTCGCGCGTCGCCTGGAGGCAGGGCGGATGTCCATGGCTCAGATGCGCGCCGAGCGCTTCCCTCGCACGCTGGCGGCCCTGGGCATCGCGGACGATGCCCTCGCCCGCGACCTCGACCTCCAGCTGGGCAACACGTATCTTGCCCACCTGCGCGCCTACGACGACACCGCCGTCCTCGACGCGCTACGCCAGCGCTTGCACGTCGGCATCATTACCAATGGCGCCGCGGACACGCACCCCGACAGCCAGCGCTCGAAGGCGGAGCACCTGGGACTCCTCGCTCGCACGGATTCGTTCACCGCATCGGATGCCGTCGGCATCCGCAAGCCTCATCCCGAGATCTTCCAGCACGCGCTCGCGCTGGCCGGGGTGGCGCCGCGCGAGGCTACCTACGTCGGCGACTCCATCGCCAACGACATCGTCGGCGCCAATCGCGCGGACGTGTGGAGTATCCTGATCTGGCGCTCGTCGCAGCCGGTGCCGACGCTCGGCGGCGAGTCCGTTCCGCGCTCGATCGTGCGCACGCTCGACGAGCTTCCCGCTCTGCTGGAACGCCTCGACGCAGTCGCATCCTAGGGTGCGCTGCTCACATGCGCACGATGTGGTCGCTCGCATCGGCGACCACCAGCTGCGGCCGGAAGCGCCGCTCATCCCGCTCCTGCGTCGTGCGGTCGCCCAGCGTCATCCAGGCCACGATGTGCGCGATCTCTCCAGATGTCTGCAGCTCGATGAGGTGACGCACAGCCGTCGGCATATCCCGCGTGGTCAGCACGCGCAGCCAGCGACCGGCCGCCAGATCCAGCCAGTAAATGGTATACCGCGTCGCCGGACGCGCGTTGAGCGTCGCCACCTGGCCCCGCAAGGCGCGGGTCATCGCGGCGTGGACATCGTCCAGCCGCACCAGCAGCTCCCGGTCCACCTCGGCGAAGTCATCCGTGGTGATCGCGTCGCGCGCTTCCTCGCGCAATGCCTCCAGCTCGCGCAGCCGTGCGCGTGCGCGATCGAGGAACGCTGCCTGATCAGGATTCATTGCCACATGCCGACCTTCTCTCGCATTGGTTCCCACTCGCTCGTTGTCGCTACCGCCGGCACGCCCGGGTCGGCCACCCAGCGCGCTTGCCGCGGGTCAGCGCCCAGATGCCGCGCGCCTCAGCGGCCGCCAGCAGTCCAGCCGCGTGCCACGCCGCGCGGCATGCCAGCTCAGCCTCCCACACCGTACCCGCATCGCTCCGGAAGCGCAAGAGGTCAACTGTCCACGCGGCGCCGCCCGTCGCGCCTGCCCCACTCGGCCGCTTACGCTCGCCCGAGCGGGCACAACACAACGGCGGCCTCGATCTCTCGAAGCCGCCGCAGGGTTGGTGGGCGATATCCGGCTCGAACGGATGACCTCCACGATGTCAACGTGGCGCTCTAACCAGCTGAGCTAATCGCCCTCGACGCTGGCAGTGTAACACCCGCGGCCTTGCGCCGTCAAGGTCCGCGACGGCGGGCGCCAGGTCTTGGTTCTGTACGCAGCGACCGCGACGACTCTCAAGGTGAGACCAATCTGTGCCTCGCCGATAGGGCAACACGCGGGATCTAGCCATGGCTCAGCGCCCTGGAGGCACCCCAATGTCCATGTCGATACTGCTCGATCGTGTCAGCCGCGCCGCCGTAAGCATCCGTTGCCCATCGGCCGCACTCCCCACCCGGAGCGTAGCATGCACGCACCAAAGGGGCTGCCGGTCCCGATTGAATTGGCTGCCCCTTTGGTGCGACAGGTGACGAGCGCAGCACGATGCGGTGTCAGTGCGAGCGGTAATCCTTCTGCCCGCGCGAGCGCTGCTGCGACGCCGCGTACATTCCCTTCGCCATCATGGGCGCCAGCCGGTGATGCTCCAGGTCTCCCTCAAGCGTACGCAGCTCGCGCACCGCCGCCAGCAGCTCCGCATCATCGCCCGCGTATCTTGCGATGCGGTCCGCGATCGTACGCACGTACTCCCGCGCCTCGGCCAGCTCACCCCGCTGCTGCATCTCGATGGCTCGCCGCTTGGCGCGGTCCGCATAGTCCAGTCCCACCCAATGCATCACCCCCGCATCGTGCGCTTCCGCGCTGCACGCCTCCTGCGAGCCGTAGCTGAAGCGCGTCTCTTCCCACTCGCCCTCATGATCGCCGGCATCGTCGGTCCATACCACGCGCGCACGCACCGTGTAGAGGTACGCCTTGTCGTCCTTGGGGAAACCGAAGCGCACGACGACATGCCGCTCTTCGCCGCTCAGCAGATCGCCGATGCCGACGCTCCAGTGGCGGGCCTCGCCGCCATTCGCTGTCTGGCGGTACGCGCTGATCACCTCCGCGCTCATCCCCGCCACCGCCTCGATCTCCACCCGTACCCGCATGGCGGCTACCAGCAGCAGATCGCCGAACTCACCGGTCAGCGCCTGGGCCATGTCTTCCACCGTGCGCAAGTGCTGGAACTGGCCTCCGCCCGCTACCGCCATCGGCCCCAGCAAATGCTCGTTGTAGTTCGGGCCGAACCCCAGCGTGCTGGTGCCGATGCCCGCGTTGTCGCGGATGTTCCCGGCCTCCGTTGCGATCCGCTCGGGATCCGTCTCCCCCACGTTGGCCTGGCCATCCGTCAACAAGAAGCAGCGCGCCAGCAGGCGGTTGGCAGGCTCCACGTCGTCACTGGCGATGGCACGGCAACCCGTCAGCCACCCCTCGTGCAGCGCCGTGCTTCCCCGTGCCTCCACGTCCGCCAGCGCCCGGCGCACGTGCTCCTTGACCGCGTCCGTCGCCTGCGCCAGCGGCTGCAGGGTCTCGATGCGCTCGTCAAAGACGACCACTGCCACGCGGTCCTGCGCGCGCATCTGGTCGACCACCGCTTGCGCCGTCCTCTTCGCCGTCGCCAGCGGCTCACCGTGCATCGAGCCGCTGCGGTCCAGCACCAGCCCCACCGTCACCGGCCGCCGCTCGTGCCGCAGCGCCGGATGTCCCACGCGCAGCGTGAAGGCGACGTGGCGCTTGCTGCCGGTTGGGCGAATCAGCTGGCGCTCCGCTCGCGCCTCCAGCGTGATGTGCACACCCTGCCCTGCCTCCGGTCGACCATGTTCATCGCTCGCACGATCATCCCCACTCATGCTCGTTTCCTCCTGACTCCCCGATCTCATTTTCCGTTGGCACTACGAGCCCATGGCGGACAGCGTTGTGACGACTCGAACGCACCAGATGCGATGCGCGCGAGACTACACGCGACTCATACGCCGGCTTTCACTGCGAGCGGAAAGCTCGTCCTGGGGCGTGGAATGCTCCCTTCCCGGTGTGACAGCGAAGGGCATCATGGGTCAGGACCCCCCGTCCTCGCGCGCCGTACGCAGCAATCGCTCCACCAGCGCCCGGTATCGACCTGCCGCATCGTGGCGTACGTGCAGCTCAACTCCAGGTGCCAGCACAATGCGCTGCCAGGTCTCGCCTGAATGTTCCGTCGCGGGCGCGCCCAGCGCCGCGCGTGCAGCCGTCGCCTTCGGGAGGGGCGCCGTCGGCCTGGCCGGCTCAGCGGCGGCAGGAGTCGCCCGCGCGGCGCGGGCCTGCTCCAGCAGACCCGAAACGTAGGCTTTGGGCGACGCCCCCTGCGCCGCCCGCCGCAGCTCCGCGGCGCGCTGGTTCTCCTCCTCCAGCAGCGCCTCGACCTCCGCGGGCGACAACCGGTCCAGCAGCGGCCTCATCTGCGCCAGCGGGACGCGCTGTTCGGCGAGCAGCCGGATCAGCCGCAGCCGGCCCAAGTGCTCATCGCTGTACGCGGCCGCCTTTCCCCGCGTGCCCGGCCCAGGCAGCAGCCCTTCGCTGATGTAATAGCGGATCGTGCGGATCGGCACCTCCGCCCGTTCCGCCAGATCCTCGATGGTGAGACTGTGATCGCGCTCCGTCATGCGTCTATTATAGTCATTGACACTGACACTGTCAATGAGTTGGAAGGGTCTTGAAGGCGGATTCGACCCGCGCCACGAGTCTCATCGCCGATGACGCTGGGATGCGCTGAGCTCGCGCTGGGCTCGCGCCGTGACGGCACTGTGTAACGGCATCCGTGAATTGGTTGAGGCGACGCGCATGCCGCGTGCGCGCATGGTTGGGGGGTGAAACGCAAGAGGCACGAGCGAGCGCACGGAGGGCGCTGGAGTGTAGGCGTATTTCGATCGCCTTCGCCTGCTCGGTGCGGTCGCAATGGTGGTGAATCCTCCGCCGCGGACCATAGATGCTGCCGCCCGCACGCGCGCCAGTGCCTGACTCGTGCGCTGGTCCGCTGGACGAGCCGAGTCAGCGCGCGCACCGCGTCAACGTGTAATACACTGTTCACAGGTACCGGCACGAGGATGCTTTCATCGCCGTATCTCACAGCCTCTCAGTGAGGACAACGAGACGGAGCAGGCACCATGACCAAAGAACCCCCAATGGTGATCGAAGACCGTGAAGAGCTCATCTTCATGCTCTCGGAAGCGGCGGCGCTGGAGCACATGGTCATGTGCGAGTATCTGTTTGCAGCTTTCAGTCTGAAACGTGACGTCAGCGAGGGAGTGACGGCGGCTCAGCTCGAAGCGATCAAACGGTGGGAGCGCGCTGTTTCACTCGTGGCTACCCAGGAGATGCTGCACCTCACCCTGGTGAGCAACTTGTTGACCGCCATCGGGTCCAATCCCTACCTGAGCCATCCCAACTTCCCCCAACGCTCGAAGTACTATCCGCCTGGGGTCCAACTGGCCCTGCTGCCGTTTGGCGAACATGCCCTGCAGCATTTTCTCTACCTGGAGCGCCCCGAAGGAATGGATCTGGAGGATGCTCCGGACTTTGCGGTGCTGGCTACTCCCAAACCCAGTATCAGCCTCGACGATGACCAGGTTGTTCCCGAGGCCCAGGACTTTGCCACGATCGGCCACCTCTACCGTGGCATCGAGCAAGGATTCCGTTACCTGGTGGAGAAGTATGGCGAGCAACGCGTCTTCATCGGTCCTCCCCGCGCGCAAGCCACCCAGCAGTACTTCGGCTGGCCCGAGCTGATCGCGGTCACCGATCTGGCTTCGGCAAAGCAAGCCATTGAGACGATTGTCGAAGAGGGGGAGGGAGCACGTGGTGACTGGCGCCAGGCGCACTTCGGCAAATTTCTGCACATCGCGCAAGAATTCCTCGACGTGAAACAGCAGGATCCGGGGTTTGAGCCAGCGCGACCCGTGGTCGCCGCTTACACACGACCGCCAAGCGATACGAACGAGGTCCCGCTCATCTCCGATCCCGTCACTGCTGGCATCTCCGAACTGTTCAATGCCGGCTACGAAGTCTTGCTGCAGATGCTCATGCGCTATTTCATTCATGGCGTAGAGACCGAAGACGAGTTGCGGATACTCAGCGGCACGGCTGTGGATGCCATGTTCATGGTGATCAAGCCACTCGGCCACCTGCTCACCACCCTACCGATCGGTCCAGCTTTCCCTGGCAAGATGGCAGGTCCAACCTTCGAGATCTATCGAAGCGGCTACATCCTGCCACATCATGAGGCTGCCTGGATCGTCTTGCACGAGCGGCTCCTTGAGCTGGCAGCCTATTGTGGCAAGTTTAGCGACCAGCACTCGGCACTGCAAACAGACGTACAGGCCGTCAAGGAAAACTTTCGCAGGCTGGCGGCAGTGCTAGAACCGCACGTCAAAACGAGTCAGCTCGTAAAGACCGGATCGA
>CAYQFU010000117.1:0-8045 GCA_964416775.1 uncultured Ktedonobacterales bacterium | reverse complement strand
CTGCTCCTCGGGCCACTTCCCATCGCACGGCATCGTACCGTTCGAGAGGCGCTCAAGAATGGCCTGAGCATGCGTGCTGACATCCTGGTAGTTCTCGAGGTCGAAGGCCCACCGCATGGACAATCGGTCGCTCTCGCGAAATAACGGCTTGATGTCTCGTGCAAAACTGGGTGTGCTCGGCTGAGTGGTCATGACCATGCTCCTTTCCAGGCTATATGTACCACCGCATGAGAGCGAGGCCATCGCCTCAGCTAGGCGTCTTGCAACGCGAAACCGATTGCTTGCTCTTCCGTCATCGCCTGGCCTGCAGCCCATCCCACCTCGAATGTCGCTGCATCGAGATGCGCACGCGCCGCAGCGCTCCGTCTGTTCACCTCGTCCTGATAGGAGCTGGTAGCGGGGAGTAGTCGAGCCGCAGCCCCAAACAGTCGCCCCGCTCGCTCCGCCTGCCCCTGGGCTGACGCTCCCTCGGCCAGCCCAGCCAGCCCATTGACGATGCCGAGCCGCTGCTCCACCTGGCGCATATCCTGCCACAGTTGCAAACCCGCGCGATAGCTTGCCTGTGCCATCTGCTCCTCTCCATATTGATGGAAGGTATCCCCCATGTTGATCTGGAACAGTCCGAGCGTTCCCCGATCGCGCGCCTGCTGCACGAGCGACAGGCTCTGCTGCTGCAGCGAGCGAGCCCTTTCGCGGTCGCCTTGGCTCTGGACGATGACCTCCAATGTCGTCAACGCCAGCGAGGCATACAGCACGTCCCTTTGCTCCTGGAAGAGCCGCACACTTTCCTCCAACTGCGCGCGCGCCGTCGCCTGATCGCCTGAGCGATAGGCAGCGATGCCCAGGTTGGAAAGCGCGAACGCTTCGCCCCATGCGTGCTCCAGCTCCTTGCACAGACTGAGGCTCTCTGCGAACAGGGAACGTGCTGCCTCGATGTTCCCCTGGCTCAAGCGAACCAGTCCCAACGCCTGGTCCGCGTTGGCAATCCCATACTGGTCTCCCGCCTCACGAAGAATGGACACGGCCTCCTCTTCATACGAGGCGGTGGCTACAAGGTCCCCTTCGTGGTAGGCCATCCATCCAGCACCACTAAGAGCACGACCACGTGCAAGGCTGCGATCGCTGCTCGCGCTCCGGGCCAGCAACGCCTCCACCCACCTGCGCCCCTCTTGGAGCGAGCCGCGCAAGAACCAGTAATAGGCGAGTGCTCCCACCAGGCGCAGCCCGGCGTCCACCCGGTCCTGCTCCGCCTCGCACCAGGCGAGTGCCACCCGCAGGTTGGCGTCCTCAGGCTCCAGCCGCTGCAGCCAGATGTCCCGCTCAGGGAGGTGGTACCAATTAGGCAGAGCCTCCTCGGCCAGCCGCAGGAAGTATTGAGCATGCTGTGCAAGCATGGCAGCCTCCTCTCCGCTTTCCCGCAGTTGGTCGGTGGCATACTCTCGGATCGTTTCCAGCATGGTGAAGCGAGGGTCTCCACTCGTGCCCTGCTGCCCTTGCACCAGGCTCTTGTCCAGCAGCTGCGCCAACTGCTCGACAGTCGCTCCATCCTCGTCACCCTGCGCCAAGGAGGGGCCGCTAGCCTCAGGGAGACACACCGCCTGAACCGCCTCCAGGGTGAAGCCGCCCACAAAGACGGCAAGCCGCCGGAACAGTTGCTGTTCGCCAGTCTCCAGCAGATCGTAGCTCCAGGCAATCGTGTTACGCAGCGTCTGCTGTCGCGCGGGTAGATCCCGTGCTCCGCGTGTGAGTAAGGGCAGGCGATGCTCCAGTCGCTGGAGCAAAGCCGCAGGGGTCAACAGCGATAAGCGCGCGGCGGCCAACTCCAGGGCCAGCGGCAGCCCGTCCAGGCGCTGACAGAGCTCGACGATGGTGGCGGCATTGTCAGTGGTGAGCGCGAACGTCGGATTGGCTTCGCGTGCACGCTCCACGAACAGGGCCACCGAGGGGATCTCTGAAAGGTGCGCGAGGTCAGCGACCTGCGTTGGCTCTGGCAGCGCGAACGGATGGACTGGCACAACCTGCTCGTCACGCACCCGCAGCGGTTCGCGGCTGGTCACGAGCAGCTTGAGGCGTGGGGCCAACTCAAGCGCCTGGGCAGCTAGAGGAGCGGCCGTCGCAAGCAGCTGCTCGGTGTTGTCGAGCACCAGCAACACCTCTCTGGGGCGCAGGTACTCCATCAGTCGCTCGTCCAGCGCGGCCCCGTCGCCGCCGCCGGCCGCGGACAGACCCAGCGCTCGGGCCAAGGTCGGCGCCAGGAGCTTGGGGTCGGTGAGCGAGGCCAACGAGATGAAGGCCGCGCCGACGGCAAACTGGGGAGCCAGATCAGCTGCCACCTGCAGGGCCAGCCGCGTCTTGCCGACGCCTCCCGGCCCGGTCAGCGTTACCAGACCCACGTCCTCCCGCTGCAGCAAGGCCAGCGCCTGGGCCAGTTCCTGCTCGCGATCGATGAGCCGGCTGCGGGGCACCGGCAGGGGGGCAAGCCGAGTGTCAGTCGGCGTCTCAGAGGTGCGCGCGAAGCGCTCGGTCAAGAGCAAGGCCAGGTCATTGGCGATGCGGTCACGCAACTCCTCAGGCGTAGTGAATTTCTGGTAGGAGGCCACCTCCCCGGCGCGGATGCGGTCGAGCAGCCCTTGCAACCCTGGCTCGCGTGCTTGCGCGGGCGTCTTGAGGTAGATCAGCCGGGGTTTGTCGCCCGCGAGCTGGTACTCGTCCTCCAGGCCAGAGATCGCCATGTCAGGGGCCACCCAGCCATAGCGCTGCCAGTAGAGCCCGATGAAAATATCGCTCTGGGCCAGGTACGCTCGGTACAGTTCACGCGGCGGATAAGGTCGGGCGCCCAACTCAAAGAGCACAGGCGTCAGCCGCAACTGGGCAATGGCTTCGCGTGCCGCAGCTCGCTCCGGAGCCAACTCGTCCAAGGTCGAGCTGACAAAGACACGCACGCGCTGGTCGGGCGTGCGGATCGCAGGAAGCGTGGTGGGAGCCGCTGTTGGCGGGCTTGCTGTCTGTAGCGGATGCTCCGTCTCCATGGTGCTTCTAACCCTTTCCACGAACGAGACTTTCGCTTCAAGGAAATGCGCGGGTGAGAACTGGGAGACACGCTCCAACATCGCCTGCTTGTGCTCTTGCTACACCGATCACGGCCGTGATTCTACCTCAGAACATCTCGCGCGAGTGGAGCGGTTGGCGTGCACATGCGCCTCAACGCTTCCCTGCCCGGTGTACTCCGCCCGCGGGCAACGTAGAGCGCCTTCCCGCTAGAACGGCGAGCCCTGGGCCTCAAACGGCGAGGTGATCACGTCGCCGCCGCACGCGGACACCGTGCCGCTCACCACAATGCCTGATTGGTTCATGGGCGGCGTGATGCGCATGAACGACCCGTTGGTGGGGCACCCCTGCCCGGACGGCGAGACATCGGTCCACTCGAGCTGAAAATACGCGCTATCTCCCGGCGCAAGCACGATCTGTTGCGGCGGCGGCACGCTGAACGTGTAGGCCAGCGTCACCTGGTGTAAGTGCGTAGGCACCGGGTGCTGGTGGGCGTCAAGTAGCTGCACGTCGGGATACCCTTCGAGCGTGCACGTCTTTTGCGACTGATTCAGCAGCTGGAACAGGATCGCCGCGTGGCCCATGGCAAGTCCGGTGTGGTTTTGGATGATAGCCAGCTGGCCCGTCGCGCAGCCGAAGAGGATGACTGGCGTGGCCGACGTGCGGAGAGTTGAGGAGGGAGCCGCCGTCGGGCTGTGAGATGGAGCACGGCCAGGGGCAAGACCGAGGTAGTCGCAGCCAGCCAGTATCAACCATGCCAGGCACAGGACGAGCAACGCCGCGCGCCTCGCCAGCGCGCCGAGACGCCAGCGTGCGCGCAGCATGCCACGTCTCCCTGTCCCGTACGCTGCCACGGTCTTTCCCACCAGTCGTTGCGGAGTCCTCGCCACACAGTATAGCGCATCGCGGGCGCAGAGGGCGTGCACCCAGGCGCGGAGCACACCGCGAGCCGGCGACGACAGCCGACTGGTGCTGGTCGGCCGGGCTCGGGCTGGAACAGGCGCACTACCTGGCGATGACGGTCGCTTTTGCCATGTCGCCGGCGGCCTGTAGCGCGAGCGCGCGCTCGTGGCCATGCTGGGCGGATGGCCCAGCACGCAAGCAGCGGCAGGGACGTGGGCCCCGCCGTTTGCTGCGTTCGTGTGAACCGGCGTTGACAGCCGGGCGCAACCTCTCTATACTGGCGCCAGTTCCATCGCTCTTCCGTTTGCGGAAAGTGCGGATTGGAGCGTTATGTTGAGTGAGGCGGCTGCGCCCGAGCGGCACAGATCGCCTTAGTTCCGGAGGGTTCACATGCGCGGCGCCAGTATTGGCCTTCTTGTCATCGGAATCGTACTTGGCCTGGCTGGTCTGGTCAATCACTATGCCATCAAGGCTAATCCTATCGCCCACACGAGCACTATCGTCGGTGCAGTCGGCGCGGTGCTCGTCGTCGTCGGCGTCATCATGATGGTCATGGGTGGCAAGTCGAGCGCGGCATAGGCCACAACGACTCGACGTGCTTGACGTTCGGCCGCGTACGGTGCCTCACGAGTGAGAGACACCGCGCGGCCGAACGCTTTGGTTGCTCCACCGACCCGCGGACGTATTGCTACGCCACGGCATGTTCCTCCTGTTGCCATCCGTACGTGATCGGGCGTCTATGTTCGTCTTCCTTCGCCAGGGTGGCATATACTGTCGGCGAAGGTGGCGCGGGGACAGGCGCACGCACTGTGGGGCCGTGCGCAGCCACAGCACCACAGGAGAGGACAGCTCCGGTGGCGATTCCTGAATGGACTGAGCAGGCGGGACTACCCGCGCGACACGACCAAACGCACGCCCAGCAGGTACGGGCCGGAGTGCGAATCGAACAAGCGACGATCGCATGGATGCTCGTGGAAGCGGTCGTGGCGATTGGGGCGGGGGTCGTCGCGCGCAGTGTGTTGCTCACGGCGTTCGGTCTGGATAGCATCATCGAGCTTGTCACCGGTGGCGTGCTCCTCTGGCGGCTCGTCACCGAAGCACGCCATGCATCGCTTGGGCGCGTCGAGCGCGCGGAGACCAGCGCGGCGTGGGTGGTAGGAATCGGGCTGGCGCTGCTGTGCGTGTATGTGGTGGTTGTGCCTGCGCTAGCGCTGCTGACGCACCATCGCGCCGACAGCTCACCTGTTGGCATTGGGCTGGCCGTTGCCGCTCTCACCATCATGCCCGTGCTGGCCTGGCGTAAGCGGGTCATCGCGGAGCGCCTGCACAGCGCAGCGTTGCGGGGAGACGCCGCCTGCTCGATCACGTGCGCCTATATGGCCGGAACGCTGCTCGTCGGTGTGGCCCTCACTACCTTCTTCGGATGGTGGTGGGCGGACAGCGTCGCTGCGTTCGCCCTGTTGTACTGGCTGGTGCCGGAGACGCGCGAAGCGCTGGAAGGGGCACGAGCGGGCCGGGGCGCCTGCGCGTGTGAAGACGACGACAACTGCGCCTGAGTGACCGTGCCTGCAATCACTGATCGCGTTGGGTCACCAGCCTGCTCGTCTGCTCGGCCAGCATCTGGCGTGTGCGTTCCATGAAGTCGATGATGAGCCGCAAGTCGGCCGGGCCATACGCCGCATAGGCCTCGCTCATCGACTGGAGCTGCGGCAGGAACAAGCGCGCGGCCTGTTCGCCTGCCTTCGCCGTCGGGCGTAAGCGCACCCGGCGCCGATCCGCCGGGTCCGCGAGGCGCTCGACGTACCCCGCACGTTCCAGGCGGTCGATGACACCCGTCATGCTCCCGCTGGTAACGCCGATCCGCGCGGCCACCTCGCCGGCCGTCGGGGTGCCGAGCTGGTGGATGACGTTGAGGCACTGCAGATCTGTCGGATTGATCCCCATCTGCTCCGCGGCCGCCTGCGTGAAGAGCTGCACCGCGGCGCTCAGCCCGCGCAGCTCCTGGATCGCCTGGAGCAGGAGCGCCTGCTGTGCTGATGGGTCCTCGGGAGGACTTGACACGGATTTGCCTCGCACATTAGAATACTTGGAAGACGAGATACTTGACACGTAAGAGATATGGCCACAGAAAGGATACACGACGTGCACACCGGAACGCAAGGGCGAGTCCTCACCGCCACCGTCCTCACGCTCAATTGTCTCCTCGTCGTCCAATACCTGCTGGGGATGACGATCAATCTGTTCGCCACCATCCCATTCGACACGATCGCCCCGCACGCGAGCGCATTCTGGGAAAAGACAGGGCTGGGATTCGCGTATGCGCGCGAGGCGGCCTTCCTGCCGCTGCAACTGCACTGGCTGACGGCGTCGCTCCTCATCCTGGCGAGCCTCGTCGTGTTCGTCACTGGCGTCCGATCGCACAGGAAGGTCGTTTGGGGCCTGGCGCTCGTGCTGTTCGTGATCTTTGCCGTGGCGACGTTCAGCGGCGCCGCCTTCATCGGCTACGCGGGCAACAGCTACTACTCGCTGTCCATGGCGACCGCGTTCATCCTGGCGTCAATTGTCTCCGTCTTCTTGCTGTTCCATGTTCTCACGCACAGGCAGGCGAAAGAGCTCGTCAAGTGAGTGCCGGCCAGTGACGGCCCGCGCGTGGCGTGGTGCCCCTTCCGGGCCATCACTGCTGCCGATAGCTGTAGACACGTCTGTCGTGGCCCCGCTCACACACTTGTGTCGCGGCGGGACGTGTTCGGTGGATAAACCCACCCTCTCGTGGTATGCTTCCGCGGTAATCGTCAGAACCAACACTGCGCATGGATAAGCACAGTCATTGGCGCCGGACGATGCTCGAGGCGCCAACTGTAATAGCGGCAAGATCGGTGGCCAGTCGCACCTGAGCCGCTCCCTCTAGACCGCTCCCTCTGTGTCGCTCGCCGATGCACAAATGCGCGCGTGCCCCCACGTGCGCGCAGCATCCCCGCAGTATCCCTTTAGTGCGGATTCCCCTTTGGCGCGTGGTCTTCGCCGCGCCCCGCCACCTTCACCTTCGACCTGCTCGGCGCTCCAGGTCATCGTTCCGCCTGGGTACGCCTGCCGGCGTGGCGCATCCTCAAGACGCACAGGAGTGGGGCTCATGTCGAGCGAGATGGAACAGCGGATCATCGGCGCCGAGGTGCCCCCGCAACAGGAGATGCGGCGGGGCCGGACGTTCATGCTTGTCTACGTCGCGCTCCTCGTCCTGGCCGTGATTGCCTTTGTCGTGCTCGCGGTGCTCGTACACGCGCAGGGCGTGCTGGGGTTCGACGTGCCGATCACGTTGGCGCTGCAGCGCGTCCATCTGCCGCTCTATGGCTGGGTGCTCACGCATGTGAGCGATCTCGGCTACCACCCTGGAGACATCATCGCGTACGTGGTCGTGTTCGTCGTCTTCTTCGCGTTGCGCCTGCGCCTGGAGGCGGTGCTGGGAGTGGCGTCAGCGCTGCTGGCCGGCGCGGCGGGCAACGGGATCAAACTGGTGGTCGCGCGCATGCGTCCCTCCGCGCAGTCGGTTCACGTCGCGGCGAACCTGAACGGCTATAGCTTCCCTTCTGGTCACGTGATCGAGTACACGACGCTCTTCGGGTTCGCCTTCTACGTCCTGTGGGTGGCCTGGCCGAGTGGGTGGGCGCGCAACCTGATCCTGGCGGTGCTGGCTCTGCTCGTCCTGTTGGTCGGTCCATCGCGGGTCTACCTGGGCGAGCACTTTCCAAGTGACGTGGTGGGCGCGTACCTCTTCGCCAGCCTGTGGCTGGCCGGCACGATCGAGCTGCACCTCATGCTGAAACGCCGCTTCGCGGCCCGGCCAGGCCCTGGCGCAGCGCGTGGTGAGTCGCGGTCCGCGCGGCCATCGTCAGCGCGTGCGACCAACCGGGGTGCGCCGCCCGCACCTGCCGATCCCGATCAGACCGTGCACACCACAGGTGGGCAGCCATAGCCGCCCGTTGCGCCAAAAGTGGCCGAGGGAGTGCGTCATGTCTACCAGGCAAGCGCAGCGTGCGCTCGTGCACACCCTGCGTGCGCGGCTCAATATGCGCGTCGATGCGCCGTCGGGTGATGGC
>CAYQFU010000116.1:14456-17662 GCA_964416775.1 uncultured Ktedonobacterales bacterium | reverse complement strand
CGCCGCGCGCACAGCCCAAGCTGGTCGCCCGACGGCACACAGCTGGCCTTCGTGGCCGACAGCAGCGGGCTAGACCAGGCGTGGGTGATCGCGGCGGATGGTGGCGAGCCGCGGCAGCTCACCGACTTCCCGGATCGCGTGGGCGAGGTGAAGTGGTCTCCGAGCGGCACGCAGCTGCTGGTGACCGTGGACGCGGGCGGCAACGAGCACGACCAGCTGTACCTGGTGCCGGCGGCGGGCGGCGAGCCGCGTGCGCTCACGGCGGAGCCGCGCGTCATCCACCACTTCGGCGCGTGGTCGCCAGATGGGCGGATGATCTGCTACAGCTGCAACCGGCGCGATGCGCGGTACTTCGACGTCTGGGTGATGGACGTGACGTCGGGCGAGACGCGCTGTGTGATGCAGCAAGACGCGACGCTCACGCCGCACGCGTGGTCCCGCGATGGCGCGATGCTCGCCATCTCGCGCGAGAACACCAATCTCGACCAGGACCTGTTCGTGGTGCCGGTGGACGGCGGCGAGCCGCGGCTGCTCACGGCGCATACGGAGGAGTCGGCCTATGACTCGCCCTGCTTCGCGCCCGACGGGCGGACGCTCTACGTCGCGACCAATCACGCGCGCGAGATGGGCGCGCCGGCCGCGCTCGATCTCGCGGCGCCGGCGACGCCCGGTGCGCACGTGCCTATGCGGCTACTGGCGGACACCACCTGGGACGTCAGCGGCGGCTTCGACCTCGCGCCGGACGGGAAGCGGCTGGCCTGGACGCTGAACGAGGAGGGCCGGTCGCGGCTCGTCTTCTACGATCTGGCGCAAGGCCGCGAGCTGCCCGCGCCGCCGCTGCCGGCGGGCGCGGTGGAAGGCATCGCGTGGAACCCGGACGGCACGCGCATCGCCTTCAGCTTCAACGGCACGCGGCACAACGGCAACATCTGGCTGGCCGCGCCCGGTGACGGCGAGGCACGCCAGCTGACGCACGTCTCGATGGGCGGGCTGGACCCGGCCACGCTCGTGGAGCCGGAGCTGGTGCGCTACACGAGCTTCGACGGGCTGGACATCCCGGCGTACTACTATCGCCCGACGCATGCGCAGCGGGCCAACGCCGCGGGGCTGCCGGTGATCGTGTTCGTCCACGGGGGGCCGGAGTCGCAGTTTCGCCCACTGCACGCCGCGCCGTGGATGCCGCCGCTGCAATACTACCTCAGCCGTGGGTTCGCCGTCTTCGCGCCCAACGTGCGGGGCAGCGCGGGGTACGGCAAGACGTATATCCACCTGGACGACGTGCGCCTGCGGCCCAACAGCGTCGCCGACCTGGAGGCGGCGGTGGCGTGGCTGGTGCGGGAGGGCGGGGCCGATCCGCGGCGCATCGGCATCATGGGACGCAGCTACGGCGGCTTCATGGTGCTCGCGGCCATCACGACCTATCCCGACCTGTGGGCGGCCGCGGCGGATATCGTCGGCATCGCCAACTTCGTCACCTTCTTCGAGCATACGGGGGTCTGGCGGCGGCATCTGCGCAGCCCGGAGTACGGCGACCCCGAGCGCGACGCGGACTTTCTGCGCGAGATCTCGCCGCTATTCAAGGCCGACCGCATCGCGACGCCGCTGCTGGTGCTGCACGGGGCGAACGATCCACGTGTGCCGGTGAGCGAGGCGGAGCAGATCGTGGCGGCGGTGCGGGCGAACGGCAAGCCGGCGGAGCTGCTGCTCTTCCCCGACGAGGGTCATTTCATGCTGCGCGAGGCAACGCAGCTCAGGGCATACCCGGCAATCGGGGATTGGTTCGAGCGGTACATGGGCTGAGGGTTACGGGAACTTCCGCTCGCTTCTTCACGTCTCCTTCACTGGTCGGCTCATTGCGGGCTGGCGAGAGAGGGAGGCATGAGGATGCACGGGGATACACGGCGATTGATCATCTTTGGGGCACGGGCCAGGTGGGCAATCATCGCGCTGGCGGCACTGGCGCTGGCGCTCCTGCTCGGGGGCTGCGGCGGCGCATCGATGGGCGGAGCAACGATGGCGGCCGGCTCGGCGCAAGGCGGCACGGCGCACTCGGCGTTAGGGTCGTCACAGCAGGCGGCTGGTGGCACCACGACGATCTACTCACCTAGCCAGCCGGGCGGCACAACCACAGGCCAGCCTACGGGCCAGAACGTGGGGCCGGGGACGTACCTCATCAAGTCGCTGCAAGTGGATATGGCCCTGCAGGATCCGCGCGTCAGCGCCAACGACCTGCGCCAGTGGATCTCCGCCACCGATCCACACGCACAGACGGCCGGGGTGGATTACCAGCGCCAGGATGACGGCAGCTACCTGGTGCAGATGACGTTCGCGGTCGAGGCATCCAGCTACGCCCAGGTGGAGAGCTATCTCGCGAACTATGCGGCCGGCCACCAGGGCCAGCTGCTCCACATGCACGAGACGGTGCAGGATGTGTCGAACCAGGTGGCGGACCTGCAATCGCGGCTCACCAATCTGCGCGGGGAGCAGCAACGCCTGCTGGATCTGATGGCGCACTCGACGAATCTGACCGACACCATCACCATCGAGAGCCGGCTTACGGAGGTGGAAGGGGAGATCGAGCAGATCGAGGGTCAGCAAAACCAGCTGAACGCCCAGACGACGTTCTACAACGTGACGATCAACCTCAGCCCGGTCTCGTCGCTGACCGGCGCGAACCTGAAGCCGGGGCCCTGGGACCCAGGACAGGTGCTGCAGAACGCGTGGGCGGCCGCCGCGAACTTCGGGGAGTTCCTGGCCTCAGCGGCGATCTGGCTCGGGGTGTTCGCGATCTACATCGTGCCGGCGCTGGTCATCGCGTGGCTCATCTGGCGGCTCAGGCATCCGCGCAAGCCGACGCCGCTGCCGAACTCGTCGCTCCCCCAGCCGTAGGGGCGTGCGTGGGGGACGGGAGACGGAAAGTAGTCGCTCAATCCGCAAGGTGACGGCGGCGGCTCTCAGGGCGCGCCGCCCTCGCTGGCGCGCTCCAGCCAGCGGGCGAGGCGGTCCTGCCAGCGGGGATTGAGCGACGCGCCGTCCAGGAAGGCGGCGAGCGCGCCAGCGTCCAGCCCGGCCAGGCGGGCGACATCCTCGCCGCTCAGGCCGTCCAGCCGCATGATGGCGCGCAGCTGGGCGCGCAGCGTGGGGGCCTGGGCGTCGGCCAGGCGCTTCATCTCGCCCATGGCGGGCGGGCGCTTGAGTGGGCGGCG
>CAYQFU010000116.1:0-14356 GCA_964416775.1 uncultured Ktedonobacterales bacterium | reverse complement strand
GGCGTCTATCCGACGGACGCCGCTACGATGCTGGACGCGCGCTCGTGGCGCATTGCCGCTCTCTCTGCGTCATCCTACCACGGCCAGGCGAGGGAGGCGCTCACATCACGGTCCGGACTTCTTCGCGCAGGGCGATGGTCGCCACCAGCTCGGAGAGTGCCCAGCTGAGGTCAGGAGCGCCGCGGGGCGCGCCAGTATCGCGATCGATCTGCTCGGTGACGCCGCCGTCGTCGGGCACGTGGTGGACGACGAAAGCCAGATAGGCATCGCCGCGGGCCACCAACGCGGGCAGCAGGCGCGAGCGCCACGTCGCGACGCCGACCGGCCGACCTAACGCCGCGACCTCGTCACCCGCGGCGGCGTTGAAGAACGCGACCTGGCGCGCGTCGTCGAGCATGAGGGTGGGACCAGTGTTCTCTAGCGTCGCGGCCACCTCCTGCGCCAGGCGGTAGTAGAACTGGGCGGCCCAGAGGGTGGTCAGCGGCCAGGGGTTGCCACCACTCGACTCCACCCCGTCGTTGGCGTCTTCGGGGAAGCGGGCGATGCCCCAGCCTGAATTGCCGCCCGCGCGCCAGTCACGGTTGACCTGGAACAACGACTCGTACACCGCTTCGAGCGCGCGCATGGTCTCGAGCACGGCCGGATGGGCGAGGCTGTCCAGCGTGCGGCCCAGCTCGGCCTCGGGAGGTCGCCCCACTGGCCGGCCGCGCTCGCCCTGTCCCCAGCCCGCGAGCAGCGCCCCGATGACCGCCATGTCCAGCCCGCTGATGGCTTCGAGCCAGGGGTTCTCCGTCTCGCGGCGCGCCACCAGCCGTCCGCGGCGCTCATCCACGAACGCGGCCAGCTCGCCACCGATGCGCTGCGCTTCCGCGCGGTAGCGTCGCGCGTCCTCCGCGTGCCCGAGCTCGTCCGCGATGCGCGCGCCCGCCTGGAGGGCGCGGCGCTCGAGAAACTCGGCGTTGAAGGCCCGGCCAAAGATGAACTCCCAGGCATCCATCGTCGGCCCGCGCCCATCGGGAGTCAGGAAAAAGTCCAGGTAGGCGCGTATCTGATCGTAAGCGCGCGATGGATCGGCCAGCCGGGTCAGGGTGAGGGCGGTAAGCGCCGGGCCGTCGAGCTGGGGATTGCCGTACCCGAGGATGGGCTCGCCGTCGACGCTGTAGCGGCTGGTGCCAAGCGGCCCTCGAGTCTGCGTGTGCGCGATGAAGCCGACGTAGCGCTCGATGGACAGCGCCAGGGTGGACGTGTCCAGCCCGAGGGGCGGGTGCTGGTGCCACTCGATCAGATGGTCCATGGCCGCGGCGCTGTCGCGCTGCCAGAAGAACCAGTAGTTTGGCTCGCCCGGCCGTTCTCCACGGGCCGGAGCCGCCACCACCGCGCCATTCGGCAGGAGGTTGCCCACTAGCAGCGCGTACGCCTTGCGAGCCAGCGCCCGCAGCGCCTGCTCGTCCGGCAGCGGCTGGTGCGGCGCCGGAGTGGGCGCCGGTGGACGCGCCGCCGAGCGCACCAGGCCCGTGAGGATCTCAGGCGGAAAGCCGGCCTCCACAGGGATGCCTCCGCCCTGAGAGGCGCTGCGAAAGGCGAGGCCAGCCCGCTCCTGGGCAAGGGCGGCGCCATAGAGCGCCAGGATGAAGTCGGTCGCCTCCGAGCCGGGCAAGCGCGTGGCGTGGGCGTGTGCGGGTGGCTCGCCGGGGCCGAGAAAGAAGGCGGTGCAGCCGGCTGGCACCTGGGCACCAGGCACAGCCAGGAATGCGATGCATTCAGCCGGCGCCACACTCTGCTCGCGCAGCAGCGCGTGTAGATCGGCCGGGCCGAGGGCATCGCGCATCACGAGCTGGCCGGCGGGAATCGCCTGCTCCAACGCGGGCCGGCCCCGATCTCCAGCGCCGCGGACGACGATGCGCGCGCCCTCCTGCCGCGCCAGCAGCCCGAGCTTGCGCAGGACGTCCTCCGCCGCGCGGTCGACGCTGCCGCCATCGCCTCTCGCCTCGTCCCAGATCGCGCCGGCATCCAGCACGAAGAGCGACAGCGCGCCTTTCAGCCGGATGCCGTCCACCTGGCGCACGATGTCCAGCGCTTCCCGCTGGGCCGTCCCCATCTGCTCGCTCGCGCTGCTCATGGCCGCTCCCGTCCTCTCGTCGCCTTGATGCGCGCTCGTGCTCCGCTCGAGTCGTGCCGCAATGCTACAACCAGGGCGAGCACATCGCGTGCCCCGGACGAGCGCGGGCGCGATAAGCGCAACGACGAGGCCGGCGTGAACGTACGTTTCGGGGCCGTCCACGCCGGCCTGAAGCGACCCTACTGGAAGTTGCGGTTGTCGCTATGCGCCTTGCCGAGCAGACACGCGAGTCTTGGCCATGGCGTCGAGCTTGGATAGCTCGTCGCGGTAGATGCGCTCCATCACCCGCCGAGTGGGTCCGGCCATCAGCCGCTCGACGATGCCCATGAGGCCGCCGTGCCCGGCGATGTCGCTGGCGATCCGCACGTGGGTACGAGCGCCGCCGTCCACGGGATCGAGCGTGAAGGTGGTAGCCTCTGAACCGGTCGGGTCGCTCTCGACCAGCACTCGCCCAGGCTCAGGCGTGCTGACGGCGTGGCGGAAGCGGCGGGTGGTCCCGAACGCGTGCAGCGAGAAGCGAATGATGGTCCCGGCGCCCTTTCCTCCCTGCTCGACCTCCAGCCGTCCGAACTCCTTCGGCAAGATCAGCGGGTGTCCGTTGTGGTAGTCGGTCAGGATGTCCCAGACGACAGCCGGCGGCGCATCGATGGTCTGCGCCGCCTCAAAGTGCGTGTTGCTCATGGTCCATGCTCCTCTCTCGCGCGCGTTCCGTCGCGCACCCTCAACAGCTGGGCGGACGCTGCCACAGTTGGGGCATGCCGTCCATCTTCCTGCTTAGATTTTGCCGCGTCGAAGCCCGATTGACCACCGGCCATTCCGGCATGCGCTCCCTCAATTGCTCCCGCAAACGGGGAAAGAAATCACGCAACGAGGAGGGTGCCACCTCGCGACGCGAGTTGACGTAGAAGGGGGTGGGTGATGTATCTACTCTACGGTAGCTTGTGAGTGGCGACCGTAGGTGGAGCTGGCAAGGGGGTAGGCCGTGGCGATCATCGAGGTACGCAATCTCGTCAAGCGCTATGGGTCGCTGACGGCGGTGAACGACATCTCGTTCGAGGTGCGGGAGGGCGAGATTTACTGCATCGTCGGGCCGAACGGGGCGGGCAAGACGACCACACTCGAAATTGTCGAGACGCTCAAGCAGCCGACTTCCGGCACGGTGATCATCGATGGACTGGATGCCCTGCGCACGCCCTGGCAGGTGAAGCGCCGGATTGGCGTGCAGCTTCAGTCGGCGGGCTTCTATCCCGGGCTCAATCTGCGCGAGCTGCTCCACTTCTTCGCGGGCCTGTACGACGTCAAAGTGGACGCGATGGCCATGCTGCGCAAGGTGCAGCTGGAGGACAAAGCGCGCGCCCGCTATGACAAGCTCTCCGGCGGCCAGAAGCAGCGCTTCTCCATCGCCTCCACGCTCGTCAACCAGCCGCGGGTGATCTTCCTCGACGAGCCGTCCACGGGGCTCGACCCACAGGCGCGGCTCAACCTCTGGGAGCTGGTGCGCGAGATTCGCGCCGACGGCGTGACGGTGGTGCTCACCACGCACTACATGGACGAGGCGGAGCAGCTCTCCGATCGCGTGGCCATCATGGACGAGGGCCGCATCGTCGCCAGCGGCACGCCGGGCGAGCTGATCGACCAGCTGCTGGGCCGCGGCTTCGTCAAGCCACAGGTTATCCGGCGCGCGACGCTGGAAGACGTGTTCCTGGACCTCACCGGCAAAGAGCTGCGCGACGAATAGCGGGCGCGCGACACTCTCGGGCATGACTGGACTGGACAACGCACGGCAACCACGCAGCAGCGGAGGGACGAACAGCCATGAGCAAGCGCACGCCCACCACCCCAGCTACTACGCCGGCTACGCACACGCGCACAACGCGGCGGCCGCGACTCTGGCGCGCCTATATGGCGATGACCTGGGCATCGCTGCTCTCGCAGCTGCGCAGTGTCGCCAACTTCTTCTTCGGGTTCATCTTCCCGCTGGCCTTCATCGCGGTGTTCGGGCTCATCGGCAACAGCAACACGGTCATCCGGCTGGGGGTGACCACCGGCTCCGACCAGACCTCGCCGATCTATCAGGCGCTCAGCCACATCAGCGCGGTCAAGCTCTCCACGGGCAGCAGCGCCGACCTGGAGCAGCAGCTCAAGCAGGGCAACCTGGACGGCGTGCTCACCATCGTCGATGACGTCAGCCAGTCGGCGAGCTCCGCGGGTGCGAGCACTGGCTACGCCGTCACGCTCGATACCTCCAGCGCCTCGCCGCAGACGGCGTCCGCTGCCAGCGCGCTGGTGCGGGGTGTCGTGGACGAGGTGAACCTGCGCGCGGCCGGCATCGTCTCTCCGGCGGTTTCGCTGACCACCCGCGACGTGGCCGGCCGTGTCTTCAACTTCATCGACTTCGAGCTGCCCGGCCTGCTCGGCTTCTCGCTGCTCTCCATCGCCGTCTTCGGCACGGCCTTCGGCTTCGTGGTGCTCAAGCGCACGCTGGTGCTCAAGCGCATCTTCGCCACGCCCACCCGCCCCTCGATGATCGTGCTGGGGCAGGGGACGTCGCGGCTCATCATCGCGTTCGCGCAGGTGCTGGTGTTGCTGATGGCTGGTGTCTGGCTCTTCCACTTCCACCTGGCACACGGCATCACCACGCTGGCGGAGATGCTGGTGGTCGCGCTCTTCGGCCTGGTCGCCTTCCTGGGCTTCGGGCTGGTGATCGCGGGCAACTTCAAGGACGAGAACGCGATGGGTCCGGTGGTGAACCTGGTGACCCTGCCGCAGTTCCTGCTCGCTGGCACCTTCTTCCCCACCGAAAGCTTCCCGGCGTGGCTCCAGCCTGTCGCCAACAACCTGCCCCTCTCATTCCTGAACGTGGCGCTGCGCAACATCGCGTCGCAGGGCGCCAGCCTCTACGACGTGCGCTGGCAGCTGCTGGGGATACTGGTTTGGGGCGTCGTGACGTACGCCGTGGCGGTCTTCACGTTCAAGTGGGAGTAGCCGCCAGGCGATGACCAGCAGCGCATCGGCGAGCACGAATGTGCGAGTGCCGGCGGGGTTGGGTGTGTGGGCGGACTGCGCGAAGCGGGGCAATTGAGCCTCGACCCGCCGTCGAGCCTGTGGATCGCCAGCGCGGAATTCTTTGAGCAGGTCTCTTGCCAGATTCCTGAGCTGCTCGAGGTTGGGCGAGCCGGAGAAAGGACGCATACGAACCCCCTTGCGTGTGTCGCCTGATGTCCGCCAGCGCCTGTTGAGAACCCGTTAATAAGGTCTTTACAGTGTCTTTAAACCTCCCCACTCATTTCCTGGGAGTTCGTCCATACAATGTTGGAAGACGACATAACTGGTGCTGGAAGCGTTAGATGGGCTTCGTCAAAGGCCCAGGGGAAGGAGTCCGCTACTCTATGTCACAACAGCAGGTCCAAAAGAAGGAAGCGGAGCAGGAACAGCCGCCAGAACCACTGGTACAAAAGCCCTTGCTGGCCTGGAATCGGGTGGCACTGGCAGCGATTACCCTCATTTCTCTCTTCATGAACTTCTATCGCCTGGGACAGAACGGCTTTGGCACATATTATCCTCCGGCGGTGAGAAGCATGATGGACAGCTGGCACAATTTCTTTTTTGCCGCGTACGATCCAGGGGGCTTCGTAACCATCGATAAGCCTCCCGTGGGTTTCTGGTTGCAGGTAGCCAGCGCCAAACTCTTCGGCTTCAACTCCGTTAGCATCCTGTTGCCCCAGGCATTGGCGGGTGTGCTGTCCGTGCTGCTCCTTTATAGTCTGGTACGACGCCGCTTCGGCGTGGTGGCCGGCCTGCTGGCTGCTCTCGCTCTTGCCCTCAGCCCGATCAGCATTGTGACCAATCGCAACGTTACGATTGACAGCACCCTGGCTTTGGCATTACTGATCGGGGCATGGGCGGTACTGCGTGCCGCCGAGACTGGAAAGCTGCGCTGGCTGCTGCTGTCCGCGGTTATGGTGGGCATTGGCTTCAATATCAAGATGCTCGAGGCATATCTAGTCGTCCCGGCCTACGGACTGCTCTACCTGCTGGCCGCGCCTAAACGCATCTGGACGCGTGTGGGGCACCTGGCCGTCGCGGGGTTGCTCCTGTTGGTGGTCTCGTTCTCCTGGGTGACGGCGGTGGACCTCACTCCCGCTTCGCAACGACCGTATGTTGGCTCTACCCAGAACAATTCGGAGCTAAGCCTTGCGCTTGGCTATAACGGCATTCAGCGCCTCCTGGGACACTTTGGGCGAGGAACACCCGCCAATCCGCCCACAAACGCAACGAACCGATCTGGAAACACGATTGGGAACGGAAATGGAACGTCATCTCTTCCTGGCGCTCCCGTCGGAAACGGAAACGGCGGACCGACCACTCGTGGGAGTGCTGGCACACCTCAACGGCAGCCGTCGGGAGGATTTGGTGGGATAGGTGGACTCTTCAATACTGGGGCGCCAGGTCCGCTGCGCCTCTTCACCGAGCCACTAGGCAGTCAAATCGTCTGGCTCTTGCCCCTGGCGATACTGGGCATGATTGCCTTTGCCTGGCAGCGGCGACCGCGCTTCCAAAGAGATCGCCAGCAGCAATCGCTCATCTTCTGGGGGATGTGGCTGCTCACCATGGGCGTCTTCTTTAGCGTGGCGAGCTTCTTCCACCAGTACTACATGACGGAAATGGCTCCGGCCATCGCCGCCCTATTCGGCATCGGTCTGGTGGCGATGTGGCACGACTATCGTCGTCCGGGATGGCGTGGCTGGCTGTTGCCCGCCGCGCTCATCGTCACCGCCGGCGAGCAGATCTACATCCTCAAGAGTTATCCCACTTGGGGTCAGGTGCTGATCCCACTCATCGCGGTGTTGTGCCTGATCGCGGCCGGGGTGCTGATCAGCGCCCGTGTTGCCCCACACATTGAGTTCAGAAGGTTCAGGGCGCCTGGTGCGCGCCTCCTTGTGCCAGCACTTTGCGCTGGGGTGCTGGCCCTGCTGCTGGCACCGACAGTATGGGCGGCTATCCCCGTCATCCAGGGCACGCAAGCGGATACCTTGTTAGCGGGACCAACTACGACAGGTGACTTTGGGGGCGGGCGAGGTGGACGTGGCGGCACAGGCACGGCACTGATTCGCTACCTGGAAGCCAACCAGGGTACCACAAAATTCCTGGTCGCTGTCCCCAGCTCGATGGCGGCTGACAGCATCATTCTGGCGACGAATAAGCCAGTGATGGCCCTGGGAGGCTTCAGTGGCGGCGACCCCATCCTGACGACCAGTCAATTGGCATCCCTGGTTGCCAACGGCACAGTACGCTTCTTCCTGCTGAATTCGCCCGGGAGAGGCCAGATTCCTCCACAGATTTCCGCGCAACTTCCCCCGCAGATCACGGAGCGCCCGCAAAGCGGATCGGGGGGATTCGGAGGATTTGCAGGGTTTGGTGGTGGTCAACAGAGCGCACTCACCACCTGGGTGACGCAACACTGCACGACAGTTCTAACAAGCGAGTGGCAATCGTCCTCGACCACCGGTGGCTCGGGTGGCTTTGGTCCAGGTAGGGCAAGCCAGCTATACGATTGCGCGCCGATCCATCGATGATCTCCGCGCGGTTGGGTACCTGGCCTGGTCGCTTTCAGGCGCGGGTACCCAACTCCGGATACGTCCTCCTGAACGGGGTCCATGAACGGGGTCTTTCTATGCCCAAAATTCCACAGCCGATCGCAGGCCCGTATGCAGACGAACCATCTACGTCGGTCTGCTCGACGGAAGCGGAATTGCTCTACGCCTATGGCGGTCACGCTCTGGCATTCTTTGATTTGACTCCGGAGAACAGGCGTTTCCTGGCTCCGCATGGGGCAGGACTGGTGACCTATCGACTCACGCGCAGGGTCGCGGTGGTGCCTGGCGACCCCATCTGTGCGCCGGAAGCAATTGAACAGGTGACACGCAGCTTCCTTGATTTTTGCGCTGGTCAGCACTGGCGTGTCGCATTCTATCAAGCCTCTGCTGAGCACTTCGTCACCTATCATGCCCTCAAATTGCGCGCATTCAAGATGGGTGAAGAGGCGATCATCCATCCGCAAACCTTCACGCTGCACGGTTCGGCTCTGGCGAACGTGCGCACCAGTTGTCGGCGTGCCGAGCGGGACGGGGTACACCTCCAATGGTACGAAGGCATCCCTCCCGCAGAGGTGATGCAGCAGCTCGAGTCCGTCTCAGGCACGTGGCTGCAGCTCAAAGGTGGCAAGCTGGCGGCTGAAATGGGTTTCAGCACGGGGAAACTGCATGATCTGGTGGCGAGCGCTGAACTGGCCGAACGCATTGCCAACGTTGCGACGCCGTCGATCGACGCTCCCACAGCGGTTCCACGATTTGTGACCGGAGTTGCGACGACACGTTCGGGGCAGGCGTGCGCGTTTGTCACCTTTACGCCCATCTATGGCTTGCACATCGGGCAAACGACCGCGGCGGACGAGCGGCAGGAGAAGCTGAGGTGGGGATGGGCGCTCGATTTGATGCGGCGGACACCAGACGCACCTCCAGGCGTGATGGAATGGTTACTGGTGCAAGCCATCGAACGCTTCCGGTCAAGCGGAGCGCAAGTCCTCAGCCTGGGACTGGTGGCGATGGCTGATACCCTGCACGACATGACGCCCGGAGAGCGGAGGCTTGCGGGTTTTCTCCCCGAACGTCTCGGCCTGCTAGAGAACCGGCGGACGCTCTTCAACTTCAAACAGAAATTTGACCCCTGCTGGGAGAGCCGCTACCTCGTCGCCAACACCACGGTTGCCTTGCCCAAGATTGCCCTGGCATTGCTCCGTCTGCGGAATTACCAGGGAGGGAGATTGACGAGACTGCTCACCACAGCAATACCGTTCTAGCGCGAATGTCCCACCAGCCAGCACGTAGCAACGGCTTGCAAGAGCGAGCGAGAGGAGCGGTCGTTCCCTTCAATGAAGACAAAAGGACCCATACCGGGGCCGTCACCCACCAGAACAAACGATGCGCATACCCATCGATTCCAAGCGCTGTATGGCGCCTGCTGGCAGTTCCTGCGCTACTGCCTGGTGGGTGGAGCGAACACGGCCATCGATCTGGCGACGCTCAATATCCTGCTGTGGCGCGTGCCCACTCATAGCGTGCTGGTCCTCGTGCTCTACAACTCTCTTGCCTACAGCAGTGGTGCACTGAGTAGCTTCTTCCTGAACAAGTACTGGACCTTTCGGTACAAGCGGAGAACGACCAGGCGGGAGGTGGTGCGCTTTGTCATCACCTTGTTGCTGGAGATCCTGTACAGCAACGCGCTGATATGGCTAGCCGGCAAGGCATTGCGGCCCTTGATTGCCAATCCCACCGTCTGGGGCAATGCCTCAAAACTCGTGGCCGTCGTTGGGAGTACGGTCCTCTCGTACACCTTCATGCGCTGCTGGACGTTTGCACGCGGCTCGCACGACCAGCAGAAAGAGCAGGCATCTGTTCCCTAGCCATCCGCTGGATCCGAGCGTGTTCTCTGTATCCAATGAGGCAGACTATGTTCACCAGTGTCCGCCTCAGGCTCAGGCTCAAGGGGTGTGGTGGGCGATTGTGGAATCACCGCGGGCATCAACCTGGACGTTGCGCGCACTGATGCCGGACGGGCTCTCGACCACTTCAAATCGCACGCGCGTACCCGCTTTGAGGGTGCGATATCCCTGCCCAGGAATCGCGGTGAAGTGGAAAAAGACCTCCGCGTCGCCGGCTCCATCTCGGGCGATCATGCCGATGCCGGCCGCGACATCGAACCAGCGTACCACCCCCTGCGCCACTGGGAGTCCATTCGCGCCGAGCGCTGGTGTGCCGCCGCTCCACTCTTGTTGGGGAATGCGAATCTGGCGCGCTTCGGCCGTGTCGTACGCCTCATAGCGATAATCCGACCGGGTTTGCATGATCTCGCGCAGGTCGTGACGCAGCTCCTCGACGGTTGGCCGGCCGACGAACCACCAGCCGTTATAGATCTTGTGGATGCGCCGGTCTGGGTGCAGCACAAAGGTGTAGGGCTGGGCGCGATAGGCGTATTCGCCTTCCGTCTCATCCAATACGTTGATCTCGCGGATGATCGTGCGCTGCTCGTCGGACAGGAACGGCCACCGCGCGCCGAGTCCCGCGGCGAACGCGGCGTTCACCAAGGGTGGATCGACGCTGATGGCCACCAATCTTCCGTAATTCACGGCCAGCTCTTCCTGGAACGCCACCAGGTGGCGCATCTGCTGCTGGTCGCGCGGGCAGAAGAAGCCGCGGAAGAAGAGCAGGATCAGCGGATAGCCGTCGGTGAATCCCAGGCGCTGGTCCAGGAGACTGGGCTTCATGACGTGTGAGAGTCGCACCGCTTCGCCGCGCGTATTGGGCAGCTCGATGTCCGGAAAGCTATCGCCGACACGTAACGTGGTCGCCATCGTGAGTACCTCCCGTGTATGCATAGACATCTACATCCGCGACGCTCGCGAGTGCGTGACGGGACCGCCATGCCTGCGTGGATCGTGCCGTCCCGTGGTGGCGCACAGTTCATACCGTCGGGCGCCCGCTCGCATCTGTGACGTGCCGCCACGCTGGCCTCACGACCGCTCAGCAGTGGACTGGGCAGTCAGCTGCGGTCTCACCGTCGCTTCACCACCTGTGAGTCGCCTTGGACAATCTGTCTCAGAGCGGGTACAATCTGGACCACCGTGATGTTAGATCGCCATCATCCATGTCGTCGTGCCAGAAAGCCTGCTCATGTCCGATACGCGTCGCGTGGCGCTGTCTGCCTCCGCTTCCTCACCCTCGTTGGGCGCCCCCTCACTCGCAGGCAGGATGCCGCCGACCCTGCTCGTCTTCTTGTCGATGACCTCGACCCAGATTGGAGCCGCCCTGGCGCGCCACCTCTTCGGCGTGCTCGGACCTGGTGGCACAGTGCTGCTGCGGATTGGCTTCGCGGCCATTCTCCTGGTGGCCAGCGAGGGTGGCCTACCCTGGCGGATGCCGCGCCGGGCCTACGTGCCGGCTATCCTTTTTGGCCTGACGCTGGCCTGCATGAACTTCGCCTTCTACTCGTCGCTGGCGCGCATCCCGCTGGGCATCGCCGTGACCGTCGAGTTCGCCGGCCCGCTCGCCGTCGCGATCGCCGGATCGCGCCGGGCGGTCGATTTCGTGTGGGTCGCGACGGCGGCCCTCGGCATCCTCCTCTTTGCCCCGTGGACGGGTGCCCGGCTAGATCCCATCGGAGTGTTGCTGGCGCTCGTGGCCGGCGCCATGTGGGCCTGCTACATCCTGCTCAGCGCGCGCGTGGGGCAGCTCTTCCCCGGTCGCAGCGGGCTGGCGCTGGCGATGAGCGTCGGCGCGCTGGCCATTCTGCCAGTCGGGATCGCCAGCGCCGGGGCATCCCTGCTCAATCCGCTCGTGCTGCTCGCGGGCGGCGGGGTGGCGCTGCTCTCCTCGGCACTGCCGTACTCGCTGGAGATCGAGGCGCTGCGGCGTCTGCCCACCCAGGTGTTCGGCGTCATGATGAGCCTCGAGCCAGCGCTCGCCGCGCTGGCCGGATTCCTGTTGCTGGGCGAGCAGCTGAGCGTGCGCGACATCATCGCGCTGGCGCTGGTGTCAGGGGCCACGCTCGGCGTGCGCTGGCGGCCGACGCGAGGAGCGTCCAGGCGCGTGGAGGACGCCGCCGGCGAGACATTGGTCGGAGAGAGTGGCCCGATAGAACGGTGAACAGGCAGACAGGAGGCGCGCATGCCCCCGCGCGACGAGGAGCCGCATGACCCCTGGCAGGCGCTGAGCGTCGAGCGGCCCATCGTGACCCCGTGGTTCTCCGTCCGGCAGGACCGAGTCCTCACGCATGCGGGCGCCGAGATCAGCTACACCTATGTCGAGCATCCGGGCGCCGTGTACGTCGTGCCAGTGACGGCCGGCGGTGAGGTGCTGCTGCTGCGCCAGTATCGCTATCCGGTCCACGACTGGTGCTGGGAGGTCCCTGCCGGCGGCATCGAGCACGGCGAGGACGGTGTGACCGCCGCGGCGCGCGAGCTCGCCGAGGAACTGGGCGGCGTGAGTCGCGCCATCCGCAGCGTGGCCACCTTCTATGCGAGCAACGGCATCAGCGACGAGCGCTCGCAGGTCTATCTGGCTGTGGGGGTCGAGCGGGGCGAGAGTCGGCTCGAGCCGACCGAGCTGCTGCGTGTGGTGGCCGTGCCACAGGCGGAAGCGCTGTGCATGGCTCACGCCGGGGAGATCACCGACGGCCAGAGCGCGCTGGCGCTCCTGCTCTGCGAGCCCCTCCTGCGAGCGCTGGCCTGACCGCCGGCCCGTTGAGCCCGATGCGTTGCCTGGCGGTCCCAGCGGCTATGAGACAGGCGATTGCCTATCGCTCGGGGTCTCATAGCGGCGGCTGATCTCGTCCCAGCTGGGTGCCGGGCCGGGAAGCGGTGGCGCTGCTGGCGTATGGAGGGCGTCGAGGATCAGCCGCAGGTAGCGTTGGCGCAACTGACTGGTGCGCTGCTCGTCGGCGACGTGGACGGCTTGCAGCTGCTCGAAGATCAAGGAAAGGTCGCCGACCGCGACGTCGGCGCGCAGGGCGCCGGCGGATATGGTGCGATCGAGGAGGCGCTGGGTGGCGTCGTGTGCCAAGCCACCCAGGCGGTACAGCTCATCGGTGGCGGTGAAGCTGCCGGCGAAGCGCAGCGTCAGCGAACCGGCGCCGGCGTCCAGGCAGCGGCCCATGAACTGGGTGAAGGCAGTCCAGGGGTCGCCGCTGTCGGCCAACGCGGCCTCGGCCACATCGATGTAGCGCTGCAGCCCTTCGAGACTCAACCGCTGGAGGAGCTCGTCCTTGCTGCGGTAGCGGCGGTACAGGACGCTGATGCCCACGCCGGCGCGCGCGGCGACCGCGGCGATGGGGGCGCCAGGATCGGCGGTAAACACGGCACGCGCGGCATCGAGCACGCGCTGATCGTTGCGGGCCGCCTGGGCCCGCCGGCCACTCAGCGGCGCGGTCGTCGTGGTGTGCATGTTGGCCTCCAGGTGGAAGGGCAGACTGGAACGAAGTGTTCCGTTCTGTTACAATATAGCATACCGGAACGAAACGTTCCGTTCCACACTCAGCCGGTGAGCTGTAGAGAAGGGAGCCGCGACATGACTACCCCGAGCGAACCACAGGCCACGCAGGGGACACCGACTACGCTAGCATCGCAGCCAGCGACCACAACCGGCGCTGACCGCTCGGACGCCGAGATCCGGCCGTTCTCCATCGCCATCCCCCAGGCGGACCTGGATAACCTGCGCGAGCGGCTGGCCCAGACCCGCTGGCCCGACGAGCTGTCCGGCACCGGCTGGAGCCGTGGCGTGCCGCTCGCGTACCTGAGAGAGCTGGCCGAGTACTGGCGCACCAGCTACGACTGGCGCCAGCAGGAAGCGAAGCTCAACGCGTTCCCTCAGTTCACCACTTCGATCGACGGCGCAAACGTCCACTTCCTGCACGTGCGCTCGCCCGAGCCGGACGCCCTGCCGCTGATCCTCACCCACGGCTGGCCGGGCTCGATTGTCGAATTTCTCGACGTCATTGGCCCGCTGACCGACCCCCGCACGCACGGCGGCGACCCGACCGACGCCTTCCATGTGGTCGTCCCCTCGATCCCCGGCTACGGCTTCTCTGGCCCAACACATGAGACTGGATGGAATACGGCTCGCGTTGCCAGGGCCTGGGCTGAGCTGATGAGCCGCCTCGGCTACGACCACTACGGCGCCCAAGGCGGCGACTGGGGCGCGTTCGTCTCCGTGGAGCTGGGTCGCATCGCCCCCGTCCACGTCGTCGGGGTGCACGTCAACGCAGCCACCATGGGGTTCATACCGTTCGGACCCGTGGAACCGGACGAACTCGCCAGCTTCACCGATGCTGAGAAGCTGCGCCTGGAACGCCTCAACCGCTTCATGGCCGACGGGAACGGTTACTTCCAGATTCAGGCGACACGGCCTCAGACGCTGGCGTACGGACTCACCGACTCGCCGGTTGGCCAGCTCGCCTGGATCGTGGAGAAATTCAAGGAATGGACCTACCCGTCGGCGGAGCTGGCCGAGCATGCCATCGACCGCGATCGCATCCTCACCGACGTGATGCTCTACTGGCTCACAGGTACGGCCGGTTCCGCGGGGCAGATGTACTACGAGAATATGCATGCGTCCACCTGGGGCCAGCAGCCGGGCACCACGCCGACCGGCGTGGCCGTGTTCGCCGAGGATGTCGCCATCCGCC
>CAYQFU010000115.1:0-17810 GCA_964416775.1 uncultured Ktedonobacterales bacterium | reverse complement strand
GTCACGCGGCACAGAGGGTCTATCATGCAGCTTGGTCGAATCGGCATCTGGAGCGCACACTTCTCGAGCGATCGCGATGTGGCCCGGGAGGCGGCTGCCCAATTGGAGCAGCTCGGTTACGGTACCCTCTGGTTCCCCAATCGGTCCGGCATGTTCGAGCGGGCGCGCGATCTCCTCGATGCGACGGGCCGCGTCGTCGTCGCCACGGGGATCGCCAGCATTTGGACGCATCCGGCGGCAGAGGTCGCCGCGGCGCACCATGCCCTCATGCGGGCCTATCCGAACCGTTTCGTCCTCGGGCTTGGGGTGAGTCACGCCGGCATAGTCAACCGTGACCAGGCCAACCGGTACACGCAGCCTGTGGAGCGCATGCGTGCCTACCTCGACGCACTCGACACCGCGCCAACGCCGGTTCCGGTCAAGGAGCGCATCCTGGCCGCGCTGGGACCGCGGATGCTCGAGCTCGCCCGAGAGCGCGGCGCCGGGGCCCATCCCTACCTGGTGACTGTAGAGCATACACGGCGCGCCCGTGCGATCCTTGGTGCGGGACGGGTGCTTGCCCCGGAGCAGGGCGTCGTCCTCGAGACGGATGTGGAGCGAGCGCGCGCCATCGCTCGCGCCCATCTGTCCATATATCTCCAGGCTCCCAACTACACCAACAACTGGCTCCGGCTCGGCTTCACCGCCGACGACCTCGCCAACGGTGGTAGCGACCGCCTCGTAGATGCCCTCGTCGCGTGGGGCAGCGTCGACACGATCCGGGAGCGGCTCGCGCAGCACTTCCGTGCGGGCGCGGATCATGTATGCCTCCAGGTGCTCACGGCGGATCCCAGCGCGGTACCGTGGAGCGAGTGGCAGGCGCTGGCGGCCCTGACCCAAACGCCGCTCGCCTCGCAATGAGGAGGATCCTTCGCTGATCAATCATCTCGTGCGACGAGGAGGGAAACCGTGCGCACATGCCCTCACCAGCGCCGAGCATTACCCTTCGGCGAATGTGGAGACGTTTGCCGTGCGCACCCAGACGCCGTCGCGCGGCTCGAAGGTGTCGAGACCGGCGTAGATGAACTGTTCCGCCTCTTCCGAGCCGTCGGGCATGCGCACGGTGCGGCGCACCCGCACCCGGCTGATGACCCAGGCGATGCTGGCATCGTCCGCGATGCGGATGATCGGCTGCTCGATGTAGTCCCACTCCTGGTAGGTGGCGCCGCGGAAGTTCTCAATGGCGCGCGGCAGTGTCTCGGCGCGACTGGTGGCGCTGATCTCGCCCTCGCGCACCACGAGCACATGCTCGGCATCGTGCGCCACCATGAGCTGGGCGTCGGTGGCGAAGTGCGCGCGCCGCCCGTCGGCAAGAATGTCGAGCAGGGCAGCGCGCGCCTGGGCTTGCCTGGGCGTGTCAGATGGTGCAGATGAGCGCAAGGGGTCCACAGCATGATCCTTTCCGATGCGCAGCATGGCGGCGCGAGCACGCGAGCCTTGTAGATGCTCGACAAGCGAGCCGCGGCAGCATATGACAGAGGGATGAGGATGACAAACGTCACAGCCCGTCCAGCAGCGTTCAGCACGCCGGAGTGGGCAGTGCGTGGCCTGTGTGCGGCAGGATGTGGCTAGAGCCGGGGAAAGGGGAGCGCCCAGATCCAGATCACGGCAGCAAAGGTCACGCTGCCAGCTACCACGAACAGATGAAAGACTTCATGGAAGCCGAAGACGCTTGGGAACGGGTCTGGGCGACGCCGAGCGTAGATGATCGCGCCGATGGTGTACAGGATGCCACCCAGCAGGAGCGCGGCAATCGCCGTCCAGGGCAACACTGCCGAGAATGCCGGGAGCGCAAGAAGGGCCACCCAGCCCATGCCTACATAGAGACTGGCGGTCACCCAGCGCGGCGTGTGCAGCGTGAGGGTGGCCAGACCGATCCCCAGCGCCGCCAGGAGCCAGATGAGGCTCAGGAGGACGGGACGGACCCAGCCAGCGAGCACGTTGAAGCAGAGAGGTGTGTAGGTGCCGGCGATCAGAATGAAGATGTTCGCATGGTCAAGCGCCCGCAACTTGCCGCGCATGGACTCGCGCCAGGTGCCGATATGGTATAGGGCGCTGACACTGAACAGCTCGATCATGCTCAGGCCAAAGATGAGGACCGAAATCAAGCGCGGCACATCCGTCCGCGTACGCCAGCAGGCGATGACAGTAAAGATGACCGCGGCGACGGCGCCAATGGCATGGAACCACCCGCGCAGCAGGGGCTTCGGTGGCACGGCGGTCGAGCTGGCGCCTGCGGATGTGCGCAGCTGCTGGATTGGCTGTGATGGCTTCAAGGGTCTACCTCCATGCAAGCGCGCGAGCGGAAGCGGTGGACCTGATCGTTCCGTGCGCAAGCATATAGGCCGATGCACCTACGAGGCAACATTGCCAGCTAACGATGCCGGGATGCGGGCCGTTCGACGTCGGATCACCCCCACGGTCTTGGGGCACCACACGCCGCTGTTGGCGTCCAGCGGACACGTTCTGGTAGTCCCCAACCCGTCCAACGATCAGGGTACACCATATTGCTCGATGAGGGTGTCTTCGGAGCGGTCATACATCAAATGTACACCACCTGGTCGGTGAGTGAGAGGCCGGTTGCGTCGATCTGCGTTAGCGCCTGAACCCACTGCTGTGGAGAAGGCTGAGAGCTGCGACGTGGGACAATGAGTCCATGGTGCGGACCCAGTCCCCAGGCTAGACAGGCGATAACAAGCATCTCGTAATGTTGGCGGTTGACTGAGCCATCAGAGGGCCTGGCTATGCACCCGCATCGGTGGCAGGAGAGCGGTCCCGCCGTCGTCCCGGCGTACAACCACCTGGGTCCCCAGCGAGGGCGCGCCGTCGATGCTCAAGCCAGCACATGACAGCGGCGGCTGCGCCAACGCGGGCGCGCTCGTCTGGCTGAAAAGCCACGCCCGGAATGTCGCGTTCTGATACACCCGTATAGTGTTCCAGAGGTCGTGGCCCACACCCGGGAACTCGGTTAAGCAGGAGGAACCGCCCTCCGCGTGTATCGCCGCATACATGTCACGCGAGTTGGTGACCAAGGCATGGGTATCCGATGCTCCCTGGAAGTCCCAGATGGGCACGTGCGCGACATCGGCGCCCCGGGTCGGATCACCCGCCCCCGCCAGCGGAGCCGCGGCAGCGAAGAGCGATGGCCAGCGCTCGATCGCGTCCCATACGCCGTATGCACCCATGGAGATGCCTACGATGTAGAGCTCATGCTGATCGATGCTGGAGTAGTCCGCCTCGACCGTCACGACGATGTCCATCGCGGTCTTCAGCGCGGCGGTCGGCTGCGAGGACTGCGAGTACGACCCCTGACTGCCTGGAACGTCTACCCAGCGAGTACCTGTGGGCACTTGCGGGACCACGACGAAGCACGGATACTGCGCCTGCGCGGCGGGTGTCACCCACGCCTGCACATATTGCTGCTGGGAGAGCAGGCTGCGGTTCTGCTCTGGCGAGTTGCCTGCCGCGGCGCTCTCGCCAACCCCATGTAATACCAGCACGACAGGATAGGTGCGCGTGGGCTGGACCTGCGCCGGCAGGTACAGATAGTACGTCATGCGCTGCCCGTCGGCGCCAATGAACTGCTGGGTGGTAAACGTCCCTGGCGTCGCACCTGTCGGTTTGGACCCAAGATGGACCCAGCCCGATAACGCCATATGCCATTGTCTCATGGTCTCAGCGTTCGTGAGGTCGCCAGCCAGGGTCCACGAGTTGGTCGCCACGGTCGCGCTCACGAGCAGCACGACAAGCACCGGGTACAGCAGCGTACTCCATGCCCGGCGCGCACCGGCCCGCTGCCGCAACCTCGGCCCAGTCGTATCGGTATCGCGCCCACTGGCGCAACGGCGGTCCATGCTGCACCTTCTCTTGTCGCGCGCGGTTGCACGACCATTCCCCAGTCAGCGGCGTTCAGATCGATCCACCACCCTGCCCTCGACCGTCTCCAGATACGGCTGGCACCGCACGATCGGCGCTCCACCGCTAACTCAACAGCCCGGCAGTCCGCCTTTCAGATTCGTCCTCCAGTTGACTCCTCGGCCCGCGTTCGGCCGTCGATACCAGTGGTGGGGACACGAGGAAGTCCACGGCACCTGCGCCACCATTCAACGACGCTCAAGACCCACTTCGCGCGCACCGCATCCCCAGGCGTGCCGAGCCACTTCACCGCGTGCCCTTTGACCCACTCCCGTGCCTGGGTCAGCGCGCGCATGGGTAGGCTCTCCGGAGCCAGCAGGCAAGCTCGCCCCATCAGCCGGCTCAGTCCAGGAATGTACAGGAAGGCGAGGCTAACACATGTGGAGCTCACCGCCACCAACAGCCAGACAAACGCCGCACGGGCGCCCGCCGGCCAGGGAGCAGGCAAGCTCGGCGCGACATACGGCAGGACGACGGTGGTCAAAATGAAGACGTGGATCAAATAGATCCCGAATGAGGCATTGGAGACCGCCTTCCAGAATCCATATCCGCGCGGCGGGGAGACCGAGGACGCGTGCTCTGCCCAGCGACAGGCCAGCCAGTACAGGCACAGCGTCACAGCGAGCCCGTACACGACAACCGTGGGTTGCAGCGGCGAGACGGCATAACCCAGGCTGCCTGGGTCACGCACGACCAAGAGCGCATAATGCAGCCAGTGGACGCCGAGTCCCAGGGCCAGCGCTGCCACCATCCACCCGCCATGGCGCACCACAAACGCCCGCACCCGCTCCTGGTGTAGTGCCGCGACGGCGCCGAGCATGATCGGGAACTGATACACGAACAGCAAGCGATCCTGCCACGTGTTGGCCCATTGACCAAACCCCGTCAATGCCAGCGGCCCAGTTTGGACAACATGATAGTCCAGGTACAGCAGCAGCAGCTGCACGGCGAAACTCAGTCCCAGCACCATCCAAGGATGTCGCTCGACGCGGTGGAGGAACCAGAGCAACAGCGGCAGGACGAGGTAGAGCTCCAGCGACAGGAGGATGTAGTACAACTGATAGGAAGCGCTGCCCGTCAGCGTGTCAAACACAGCCGTCCCCATCCAGATGCCGAACGGCACGTGTGGCGCCGCGAACCAGACGTAGAAGAGGCTCCAGAAGATGTAGGGCAGCAGCACCCCGATGCCCCTCTTGCGCCAGAACGGCCCGAAGGCGAACGGCTTGTACGCGGACCCGTAGACCAACACGAACGCGGACAGCGTGAGGAAGATCTCGCGCGTAAAGTGGAGTGCGGTGGTGACGGCACTCTGCAGCTCCACGCCTACCGCGCTGTGATAGAAGAATAGCGTTGCGGCGCTGACGTGCACGGCGATCACACAGAGGGCCGTCACGGCGCGGATCAGGTCGAGCTCGAAGAGATACGGGCGTCCCAGCGACGGTCGAGCCCGCGCCTCGTGCGCGCCTTGCTCAAGTGGTCGCACAGCAGTGCACCTCAACCCGGCCAGCCGGGCCCACATCCGTGGACAATGCCCGCCGCCGCATCTTGCCGAGACGCGTGCGCGGCAGCGACTCGACCGCCAGGAATTCGGACGGCACTTTGTGCGCGCTCAACCGGCCGGCACAGTGCTGACGCAGCGCATCCACCATCTCGTGACCGCTCACTGTGTCTTCCCGCGCAACCACGTAGGCTACGACGCGCTGCCCATACAGCGGGTCCGGCAGCCCCACGACCGCCACGTCGCGCACCGCCGGATGCGCGAGCAGGGCCTCCTCCACCTCGCGTGGGGCGATCTTGTGCCCGCCCCGGTTGATCACGTCATGCAGCCGCCCCGATAGATACACGTACCCATCCGCATCGCGCCGCCCCAAATCGCCCGTGCGAAACCAGCCCTCCACAAACGCCGCATCGTCGGCGCCGCCTTCATACTCGCCGATGACGCTGGGCCCGCGCACGCAGATCTCTCCTTCGTCGCCAGCCGCGACATCCACCAGCGGCAGCGGTCCCGAGTCTACCGCGGGCGCGCAGATACGCAGGTCTACGCCCAGCGGCAGCCCCACCGACCCTGGCTTGCGCTGCCCTGGCGGTACTGGATTCGCCGTCACGGTGCTGGCAGCCTCTGTCAATCCGTACGTTTCGACCACGGGCACCCCAAAGCGCCGCTCGAACGCCCGCAGATGCGGCACAGGCAGTGGCGCCGCGGCGGTGCGCACGAAGCGCAGGCTCTCTGAAACGTCAGCCGGCTCGTCGGTCTGGAGCAGCAGGGCCAACACGGTGGGAACGACGCTGGCCCACGTCACGCGCTCGCGCGCGATCCACGACCAGAACCGCCGGCGGCTGAAGTGTGAAGCGATGACCACGGCGCCTCCGGCGCGCAGCGTGGCACAGAGGCTCACCACTGGAGCGTTGACGTGAAAGAACGGCAGCACCGCCAACCCCCGGTCCGCCCGGGTCAGCCGGTGAGCGATGCGAATCTGTTCAGCCGTCCAGGCGAGGCGCCGCGCCTCCAGTCGCACCCCCTTGGGCTCACCAGTCGTCCCGGAGGTCGTCAGCAGCAGCTCGCCTTCACGCGCTGGTGGCGGGCAGTCACCCCCCCCGCCTGGCACCCAGCGGGCCGCGGCTTCCGGCAGTTCCTTGCGCGCCAGCACCTCCGCGCCAGGCGCGGCCACTGCTGCGTTATGACTCGCCTGCTCAGCCACAACATAATCGGGACCCCAGCGTCGTGCCAGCGCGGCATACTCCGCTGCAGGAGCGTCCGGCGCGCAAGGCACGATGCGGTGCCCTCCCGTCAGCGTGGCAAGCCAGATGAGCGCTGTCTCAATGCCTCCTGGCAGTGCCACCAGCACTGTGCGCCGCTCGTGCCCCAGGTAGTGCCGCAGCCCACACACGCCCTGATAGCAGGCGCCATAAGTCAACGTCCGGCCAGTCTCTGCCTCAACGACAAACGGCGCCTCCGGCTGCACGGCCGCCCAGTGGGCGAGTGCCCTATGCAACGTCGGCGGCGCCACGTCGTCGTGATCTCTCCGCGTGTCCATACGCTCTCCCAGTGCCGACCCCTACGCGTCTTTTGCTTGCAGCTGGCCGCGTTTCGCCGCTCAGTACATCATGCGTGGGTCGTCGTAATACTTGAATTCGAGGATATTGTTGGACGGGTCCAGCAGCATGAAGGTCAGATGCTGCTCCATCCGGCCTGCGAAGCGCGTCATGGGCTCGTGAAAGAATGGCAGCTCGCGCTGCCGTGCCAACTGCAGCACGTCATCGTATGCGCGCCGATCACGAAACGTGACGCCGAAGTGGCGTGGATACATCTTCGGCCGGGCATCGATCTGGTCAGAGAGATGGCAGACGACCTGGTCGCCGAAGAAATCAAGCGTGATGCGGTCCTCGTAGCGCCGAGCCAGCTTGCAGCCGAGACCCGTGACGTAGAACGCGCACGCCTCGTCGAGGTCGGCGCAGGGAATCGCCAGGTGGAAAACGTTGAGTCTGTCGCGCATACCAACCTCCCTCTCGCCTCTTTGCGTGCGTTCGCGAGTTGTGGGCTTCGCCACTAGCCGGCGGCGGCACTTTCGAGCGGCCCGATCTCGCCGGCCGCTCGTCCAGCCGGATGGTCGAAGGCCAGCAAGGTATCCGAGCGCAGCCCCAAGCGCAGCGTCTCCAGCCCAATGATATCCGCGAACGCGATGTTGCCCAGGTTGACGTTGGCCCCCAGCCGGCGTATGAAGTGCACCTGCAGCGACTTGGTGGGGGCCTCGAAGATCAGACTATCTATGGGAATCCCCGACTCGATGATCTCCTCGATGAGCCCGTAACGCAGCTCACCATCTGGCCGGCAGATGCCGCTCGTGCCGCTCTCCCGCGCCTCGGTGATGGTCCGCCAGGCCCCCGCCGCTAAATCCTCGCGTATATAGGCGATCCACGTCGCGGGGCTCTGCCGCTGGGAAGCTTCGGCGTCCTTGAGCCCTACCTCGCTCAGCACGCGAAACTCGCCCGCCAGGTCCGCGATGACACGTGCCTTATCCGTGTTGGTGAGGGGGATGGTCCCATTGGAGATCTCGATATACCGGCAGCCATACTGGCGGCAGTAGTCGACGAATGCCCCCAGCTTGTGCTGGCTGTAGAACTTCTCGAAGAGTGTCCCGCCGAAGACGTAGTCAATCCCAAGGTCTCGCAGGCACGCGATCTTGTGGACGAGATGATCGGAAACGACCGAGGTGCCCCACCCGAACTTGATGAGATCGATATATGCGCCGGCGCTTTGCATCACATCCTGAAAGTGTTGACCTGGCAAGCCGTTATCGATCAAAAGCGTCAGGCCGCGCGTGCGTGGCTTGGTGGCGCGAATGGGCAATGTCAATCCCGTTCGATTCATCAGTCTTCCTCCTAAAGCTCACCGACTCCGGGCAGCGTGGCCTCGAGCTGGCGCACGGCCACGTGCCCTGAGCGGTTTCCCTCGTGAGCGCTCATAACATAGGGTACCCGGCTCACGTTAGCTGTTGATTGAGACTGATTAAAAGCGTCTGTCGACATTGTTACGGCTTGTGCGCTTGGCAACACAGCAGCGCGCGCCCGCGCGTGACAAAGGCCAGCTGAGACCGTGTCCAGGGAAGCGCGTGTTTGCCTATGCCGGCAGACTCGCGATCGCTTCGACTTCGAGCAAGAAATCTTCCTGGAAGAGGCTACGTACTTCGACGAGGGTACTTGCGGGGGGCGCCTGCGTATTCACATAGAGGTCACGCACCTCTCGCAGTGTCGGGAGGTGGGAGCGGTCAACCACATACATAGTGAGCTTTACGACGTGGCTGAAATCCGCGCCAACGGCTGCCAGCGCTGTCTTGATGTTGTCGAAGACCTGGTGCGCCTGTGTGCGAAAATCGCCGCGACCGACCAGAGCGCCTGAGGCGTCGAGGGCCACCTGACCGGCGAGATAAATCGTCTGCCCGCCGGTAACCTTCACGACGTGCGAGAAACCAGGCGTGGGCGCCAACGTCGCGGGAGAGAGAAATTGCACATGCTCGGGAGGTGTCATCGTGGGGTTCCTTTCATCGGGCTCATGCCTATGATCGCGCACGCCGCTCACTCGGCTTTTCAGCGCGCCCTGGATTCCTGGAATGAGACAAGCAGCGATTCTCTCGTCCCGGGTGCCTTCGGCGGACTGCATGGCCCCGTGAAACGATAGCAAGAGAGGATTCCCGTCTGCAATGACTTGTGGCAATTGGGCAGGGAGGGCACGAGCAGGGGACTGACTCGGCGGCGCGCGCTCAGGGGTATCGGCCAGCAGATGGCGTTTGCTTCCCTGCATGCCCGCGCGCGTGCAGACGACTGCTCATCTGTGACGGTCGCGGCCGCGTCCACCAGCTCACCACCACGTGCGAGGGGACGACGCACGTTGGTCAAAGTGCGGTTGGCACATGAGGAAGGCAGAGCTTTCATGCGGTCGCTGGTCGGCGCGCGTGCGCACCGTCGCGCTCCGTCGAGGAGCAAGCCCGCCGCGACGTCGGAGCCAGGGATCAGGGGGCTTCCCAGGGTCCGCGCATCGGCGTGCTCGTTCCGCGGCGCGCGATGCCCAATATCCGCGCGCGAGATCTTGTCGTCGATGAACCGGACTCCCTCCACGCCGGCGCCAATGCCCCAACGTCGCTGCCTGAGATTCACCGTCACACTTGGACGGCTCCTAGCGATGAACAAGGCGGCAGAGGTTCTTGAGCGTCTGCCCGCGCGGAGAGCTCGGGTCCGCGCGTTGAACGTATAGCATCTCACGGAGGTTGGCGGGAGAAGGAGCGTCAGGCAATGCTCGAGATCGCAGCACCCGCGCACATCCCTCGCGCGCACCCTCGTCCCGCGCTGCCACGCCGGCGGTGGTGGCACTGGGTGCGCTTGTTGCTGGCCTTTGGCGAACAGGGAGCGCGCCAGTCGCGCAGCCTCCCGCTGGAGACAGGGGATGTGGCCGCCGAGGCGAGCGGTCCCGGCCCGGCACGGGTCGTGGACCGGCTCTACCAGGAGCATGCGCGCACAGTGCTGGCCTACCTCTACCATCGGCTCCCCACGCTGCAGGACGCCGAGGACGCGCTCGACGACGTGTTCGTCGCGGCCCTCAACGCCTGCGCCAGCGGCCAGACGCTGACCTGCGGCTGGCTCATGGTGACCGCCCAGCGCCGCATCGCCGACTTCTATCGCCGGCGCCAGCGCTCTCTGCCGCTGACCGCGACGGATGCCGCCCACGAACAGCAGGCCAGCGAGAGCAGCGAGCCGGAGTGGGTGGCGCTGCGCGCGGAAGAGCACCGCGAGCTGCTCCGTCTCATCGCGCGCCTGCCGCAAGACCAGCAGGAGGTGCTGGCCCTGCGCTTCGCCGCCGGGATGCCGTCGCCGGAGATCGGCGCGGTGGTCGGCAAGCGCGCCGATGCCGTTCGCGCGCTGCTCGCTCGGGCCATGCGACGCCTGCGGGAGGAGTGGACGCGATGAGCGACACGAATACGTGGCCTGATGGCGATCCCGCCGGCGATCCCTTCGCAGCCGAGGCGGTCGAGGCCGCCATCGCCCAGTCCCTGCGGCGGGACACCCCGGCGACGCCCAGTGCGGAACTCATCCGCACCCTCGCCAACGCCTACGCGCTGCCTCCGGCCGCCGACGCGGCCCTCGCACGCAGCCGCGCGACCCTCGCCCGCCGAGCCGAGGCCTTGAGCCTTGGAGAACACCATACTGGAGGACACCAGATGATCTCGTCCGACACCTGGCCGGCTCCGACCTCCCCCGTCTCCCGACCTCCCCAGCCTCCGCGCCGCCGGCTCAGCCCCTCCGCGGCGTTCCTGCGAACGGCCGCGGCGGCGCTCGTCGTCGCGCTGCTGGGCGCGAGCTTCTATGCCTTGCTGCACGGTATGCAGCGCCAGGTCACTCATCCACAGCCCACGCCGACGGCGACGCTTCCGCCCGTCTCCCCGACCGCGACACCCAACGCCACACCGAACGCGCCGACACCCACGACCGTCCCGTCGCAGCCGCCCGCTCCGGCAGGTGTCTACGTCACGGCTCCGAACACGCTGTTCGCGATCGACCCGAGCACGGGGGCGATCCAGCAGCGCTATCCCTTTACCTCGTCTGGCCAGGCGGTGGTGGGCATTCCGGTCGTGACCGACGGCGTCGTCTACTTCACCTACACGAGCACTGTATCGCCGTGGGAGTCCGAGGTCGTCGCGCTCTCGGCGAGCAGCGGGAACCAGATCTGGCGCATGCGGACCGTCAGCGGCCTGACGCAGCTCACACTGGTCGGAGGCGTGCTCTACGGTGGCACGGAGGGCACCGGCACGGGCAGCGACACCTTCTACGCGCTGCGTGCCAGCGACGGCAGCGTGCTCTGGACCTACCACACGCCGACGCTGCGCCCACCCGCAGTCGTTGTCGGCGGCGTGGTGTACCTGATGGATCAGCCCCAACAGCCCGACGCCCCAGGAGAGGCCGTCCGCGCCCTGCGTGCGAGTGACGGCGCACAGACCTGGGAGACTCCACTCCCTCAGGCCTGCGGATCGGCAGACGACGAAGTCGTGGATGCGGGGATGGTGTTCGTCACCTGCCATGCGCTGGGCGACATGGGCCAGGGCGGCAACGGCAGCGTGTACGGTCTGCGCGCGAGCGACGGAGCTGTGGTCTGGCACATCACGACCAACGGCGAGCCCAATACCGGCCTGGCCGCCGGAGCAGGCCTCGTCTACGTCAGCCCCGGCGGCAAGAATGCGGCGGGATCGAATGCGTCCGGCCTGTATGCCCTCGACGAAGCATCGGGAGTTGTTCGCTGGCAGATACCGAACGGCAATGGTTGGCCTGTGTTCGACGGTTCTACCGTCTACGCTGGGCTGGGGAACAATCTCGCGGCGTTCTCGGCGTCGAGTGGCAGGATGGTGTGGACCTACCCGTGGGGTAGCCAGCGGATCGAGGCGAGGGCGCCGGTGATTGCCAGCGGTGTGGTCTACGAGATCCTGAACGAGCAGATCGTGGCCATCTCCGCGGCCAACGGCTCGGTGCTCTGGCGCTCACCTGCGCTCGTCAGCCAGCAGCAGGGGCTGGGCGGGCTGTCCGTCGTGGCGGGAGGCTGAACCGGAGTCTGATTTGTGGTGCCGGGCGAGTGCCGTGAATGCTCGCCCGGCATTCTGCATCCGCTACCCCACGCGCCGCCCTCTCACGATGGGACTTTCGAGAAAAGTCATCCCCTCGATATGATATGAGGGGATGGGAGGCATGGATGCTAATGGCTGGGAGTATGTCTCACCTGACAATTAGGGCAGCGTCCAAAGACTTCGAGGGCATGGCCCTCGATGGCAAAGCCCGTCTGGCTGGCAAGGGCAGTGAGCTCGCCCTCAGGCAAGCATAGAGGGAGCTCGACGATCTGATGACACTGCGTGCAGGTGAGGTGATGGTGATGTGGCACGCCGCAGACGCGATAACGGTGCGTGCCGTCGGCGAAGGTCACGCGGTCGAGGACGCCCTGATCGACGAGCACATCCACCGAGCGGAAGACAGTGGCACGACCGAGCTGCGGATCCACCCGCAGCAACTCCTGCCAGAGATCGTCGGTCGCGAAGTCTTCTCCCCGCGCGGCAAGCTCGGCGAGCCGCTGCGCGATCAGGCGGCGCGGACGCGTGTTGCGCAGGCCCAGTGCCGCGAAGGCATCGAGGATTACATCAGTCGTGATCGTCACTTGCTTCCATCCTCCTTCCCACTGTCCCACATTATAACCCGAGTCTGGTCATGAGCTTTCGACGGGTATACCCCCGTCCGCTGGGCCAGTGTCTGCGCCGGTGCTCGTGCCCGCGGCGGGGCACCAGTGTCCTCGACAGCGACGTATCCAGATGCCGATAGAGCACAGCGCGCCACGTGCGCGCCAGATAATTGATACGTGATATCATTGACAGCCGAGGGCCGGGTCTGGTATAGTCCTCTTGCGCGGACCGATACATTGTATCATTTTCCGCGTTGCGTGGTGTCATCTCTACTGTTCCCTGGAGGTATGATCCGTGTCGTACGCACGCCCCTGGACTCATGGTAATCCGGCCCGCCCTGTGTCGCAGCATTCCACCGGTTCCTGGCGCGCTCCCCTGTTCGGGGCAGTGCTGGCGCTGGTGGCACTCCTGGTGCCGCTGGCGGGCTGCGGCGCGACCAGCAGCCCCGCAGGCAGTAGCGGGGGCTCGGGCACTGTAAAGGTGGTCGCAGCGGAGAACTTCTGGGGCAGCATCGCCGCGCAGGTTGGCGGCAGCCACGTGACGGTGACCAGCATCATCGTCGATCCCAATGCCGATCCGCATAGCTACGAGTATACGGCCGCCGACGCGCGCACCATCGCCGCCGCACAGTACGTCATCGTCAACGGCGCTGGCTACGATCCGTGGACGGATAGACTCTTGCAGGCCAATCCTGTGAGCGGGCGCAAAGTGCTCAACGTAGGTGACTTGAACGGCAAGCACGTGGGCGACAATCCCCACATGTGGTACAACCCGGACTACGTCACCGCCGTCGCCACCAAGATTCGTGACGACTTGAAGGCGCTCGATCCGCACGACGCGACGGCCTTCGACCAGTCGGCGCAGACTTTCCTCACCACTGGCCTCACGCGGTATCACACGTTGATCGCCACCATCAAAGCCAAGTACAGCGGCACGCCGGTTGGCGCGACGGAAAGCATCTTCTCGTATATGGCTCCGGCGCTCGGCCTGAACCTGATCACTCCGTACTCGTATCTGAAGGCTGTGTCCGAAGGTCAGGACATCACCGCGGCGGATGAAGCGACGGTAGAGCAGCAGATCAACCAGAACCAGATCAAGGTGCTGGTCTACAATTCGCAGAACACGCCGAACAACATTCAGGCTGTGATCAATCTCGCCAGGGCCAAGAGCATCCCGGTGACGACCATCACGGAGACACTGACGCCCGCCACCGCCTCATTCCAGGACTGGCAATCCAACCAGCTGCAGGGGATCGAAGCGGCACTGGCGCAGGCGACAGGCAAGTAGGACGTACAGCAGGGAAGGGACGTACCATCTCTTCGTTGACGCAAGGAGCTCAGATGCTAATGACCGATCGTTCCGCTGTGTCTGATCCTGTCCCTACCCAAACGTCCGCCGCTCCCGTCATCCAGGTGCAACAGGCAACCGTAGTGCTGGGTGGGCGCACGATCTGGTCGCACGTCTCGCTCGACGTGCGGCCGGGCGAGTTCCTCGCCATCCTCGGTCCGAATGGCGCGGGCAAATCGACGCTGCTCAAGTCGATATTGGGACTCCAGCCGCTGGCCGCTGGGCGCATCATGGTTCTGGGGCAGCCGGCACGACGGGGCAATGCCGCCATCGGGTACGTGCCGCAGCGGCGGCATTTCGATGCGGACGTACGGGTGCGCGGGCGGGATATCGTGCGACTCGGGCTGGATGGCGGGCGTTGGGGACTGCCCGTGCCGTTCGTGTCGCGCCAACGCGAAAGCGCCCGACGTGTCCAGGAGGTGATCGAGCTGGTGGGCGCCGCGAGCTACGCCGACCGTCCCATTGGAGAGCTGTCTGGGGGGGAGCAGCAGCGGCTGCTCATCGCCCAGTCCCTGGCGACGGATCCGCGGATTCTCGCGCTCGACGAGCCGCTGGACAATCTGGATCTGCGTAACCAGCAGGGCGTGGCGGGGGTGATCCGGCAGATCAGCCGGGACACGGGAGCGGCCGTGCTGCTCGTCGCGCATGACGTCAACCCTATTCTCTATGCGCTTGATCGCGTCGTGTATGTGGCGCGGGGGCAGGTGGCAGTCGGAACGCCGGAAGAGGTGATCACGACTGAGACGCTCTCACGGCTCTACTCCACGCCGATCGAGGTGCTGCGGGCCAGCGATGGGCGCATTGTGGTCGTGGGGCAACCCGAGGAGGAGGTGAGCTACCATGCCCACCGCCGTAGCTGATGCGGGCGGGCCCTCGTGGGATCTCGTGGCCGATTTCCAGCTCATGTTCCAGTATCACTTCATGCAGAATGCGTATCTCGCCGGCACGCTTGTCGCCGTGCTGGCCGGCATCGTGGGCTACTTCATGGTGCTGCGCAGCCAGAGCTTCGCGGGGCATAGCCTCGCCAACGTGGGTTTCGCTGGTGCGACGGGAGCAGCGCTCTTTGGCTTGCCGTCGGTCGTGGGACTCTTTGTCGCCGGTGTGCTGGCGGCGGTGGGCATCCAGACGCTCAATCTGGGTGCACGGCAGAGCCGGCAAAGTGATGTCGCGGTGGGGGCCGTCTTCACGGCGTCGTTGGCGCTGGGCTTCCTGTTCATTCATCTAGCTACGGCAGAGTACGCGGCCAACGTCTACAACGTCCTCTTCGGCAACGTCCTGGGCATCAGCGACACGGACGTCAGCGTCATTGGGTGGTCTACGGTTGTGCTCGCCGGCGTAATCGGCTTCGTGGCCCGGCCGCTACTCTTTGCGTCGATCGATCCCGAGGTGGCGGCGGCACATGGGGTGCCTGTGCGCGCGCTTGCCTTCGGCTATCTCGTCGTGCTGGCGCTGATGGTCGCGGTGGCGGTGCAGGTGGTCGGCGTCTTGCTGATCTTCGCGCTACTCGTTACGCCGGCAGCCATCGCGCAACAGATCACGGTCCGACCAGTGGCGGCAGTGGCGGTCGCGGTCGCTCTGGCGCTCGTCTTCACGTGGGCTGGGCTGGCGGTAGGTTTCTTCACACCCTATCCGGTCGGCTTCTTCATCACGACCTTTGCTTTTGGCACGTACGCGCTCATCCGGGGCGGGCGGCTCGTCGCGCTGCGGATCATGAGGCGTCGCGTCGCGCGCGCTGGGGCGCGGTTAGAGGAGAGTCCGGCATGAGCCTGGTGTTGGGGGGAGTGCTGCCTCCGTTCAGCTTCAACCTGGTGCGGGATGCACAGAATATCCTGCAGTATGATTTCATGCGCCAGGCGTTGCTGGCCGGCACGCTCTTGAGCGTGGTGGCAGGATTGGTCGGCTATTTTGTCGTGCTGCGCCACCAGGCGTTCGCGGGCGAGTCGCTCTCGGACGTGGCCTTCACGGGGGCGTTGGGCGGCGCGGCGCTTGGCTTCAATCCGCTGCTCAGTCTGATGGTGACAACGCTGGTGGTGGCGCTCGCGATGGGCGGCTTTGGCGAACGGGTGCGAGGGCGTGATGTGGCGGTAGGGACGGTGCTTGCCTGGGTGCTGGGGTTGGGCGTCCTGTTTCTGAGCCTTTTCACCGCGCATGTGAGCGGCACCGGGACGGGCTTCTCAGGTGTGACGGTGTTGTTCGGGAATCTGCTGGGTATCTCCGCGGCGCAGACACGGACCATCGCGGTCATTAGCGGTCTCGCGGTGCTCGCGCTTGTGCTCATCGCGCGGCCGCTGCTGTTCGCGTCGCTGGACCCAGATGTCGCGGCGGCGCGGGGCGTTCCCGTGCGCTTGCTGGGACTGGCCTTCATGGCGCTGTTGGCCGTGACGGTGAGCGAGGCGACGCTGGCGGTGGGCGCCCTGCTCGTCTTTGCCTTGCTGCTCCTGCCGGCGGCAATCGCGCAACAGCTCACGAGCCGCCCGTACGTGGCGCTGGCGGTGGCGGTGGGGCTGGCGGTCGCGTGCATCTGGCTGGGCATCGCCATTGGGTTCTATACGGGCTTTCCGAGCAGCGTGTGTATCAGTCTGCTGGCCTTCGCGGGCTATGTCGCGGTGGTGGGCGGGCGCCGGGCGCGCACCGCAATCCGGCCGGTGGCCGTGCCGCGAGCATAGGCCAGATGACCGGGCGAGCGGGGTGATGGGAAGAGAGAAGAGACGGAGTGACACGGAGGACACGGAGGGAACACGGAGGGCAGGGAGGAAGGTATAGGCGAGGGCAGGGAGGAAGGTATAGGCGAGGGCGAGCAGGGTGGTAGCAGCCAGGCCGCGCAATTGACGTTGCGCGGGTAACCCGTTTGGGCGAGCGGGTGGTGAGGCGAGGGGTGGGGAGACTGGGCAAGCGGTATGTTGTGGGGCGAGCGGGGTGGTGGCTGGAGCAGCCGCGCGACGAAGATCGCGCGGGTAATGCGCGGGGGCGAGGGGGGTGGTAGGGCGAGGGGTGGAGCCAGAGGGGATTGGGACGGGTGAGTTGGCAGGGACGGCTGGCGAGCGAGTGGGAGAGGGGCGGGAGACGTGGTGGGGCGACCGGGCGCATATGCGGAGAGGCGCTGCGGGGGTACACGGGAAGCGCGCAAGGTCTGGTGCAATTTGCGCTCGCGCACGGGCGCTGGTAGGGCCCTTGACATGGGCATTTTCGCCGCGTAACATCTCCTTAGTTCCAATCTGGAACTAAGGAGATGTTGGGAACTGTGGTGGCCGCTCACTCGTCAAAGCGGCGCCGGACAGGGAGCCGAGGGAGTCTCAACCATGGCAGAGCCAACGACTACGACTGGACAAGCGGGAAAAGGGGCGGAGACGGCCGGGGTGTGGCAAGCCGACCCGTTCCACACGCAGGTGGAGTTCGCCGCCAAGCATCTGGGCATGATGACGGTGCGTGGGCACTTCAACGACGTCAGTGTGACGGGCAACATCGACCCAGTCCACCATGATGCGACGTCAATCGAGGTCACCATCCAGACGGCCAGCATCCGGACCCACAACGAGCAGCGGGACAATGATTTGCGGTCGTCGAATTTCCTGGAAATCGACAAGTACCCGACGATCACCTTCAAGAGCACCAAGATCGAACATAAGGGCGGCGATCGCTACGCGATGACCGGGGACCTGACCATCAAGGGGATCACGCGGCCGGTGACGCTACACCTGGTGCGGTACGGGGAATTCAACGATCCAATGATGGGGCACCGCATCGCATATAGCGGCGAGGGCAAGATCAACCGCAAGGACTTCGGCATGTCGTTCAACATGA
>CAYQFU010000114.1:1851-17889 GCA_964416775.1 uncultured Ktedonobacterales bacterium | reverse complement strand
GCAGCTGCACCCGCCGCGCGGCATCCGGCTCCTCGACCATCGCGCGCCGCACCTCGCCGACGAACGCGCGCAACACCGGCGACTCGACCACATAGACATCCCCGGATTCGCCGCCCATGCTCATGCCGCACCTCCCGCAGAATCGCAGCAGCGCCCCGCGCTGCGCCGACAGCGCATATCTGATCTACCTGCACTGGCGCGTGCGAGCCAGAAGCCCACGTCCGTCGTCGTCCGCAGCGAAATCCATGCCGTCTCATGTGAATTCCAGGCCACACAATGGGCACAGTCGATTCCCGCGGGGCGGCTGCTCCGTCATGCTCTGGCCATCACCCCTCGCTGCCCGACGTTCGTGTGGCGGGCCCGCCACCGCGCAGGAACGGCGCATGCAGTGAATCGGCGACCGCTTCGAATCCATAGCGCAGCATCTCCGTTTCATACCCTGCAACGGCCTGGACGAGCGGTATCCCCTGCGTCGCCCCATCCACCAGGGCGTGGTGGAGCAGCTCAGCATCGCGTAGAGCCGTGTTGGCGCCGTCACCGCGACCGGGAGACATCGTATGGATCGCGTCGCCCAGCAGCGTCACGTTCGTCGTGCGCCACGGCTTCACCGGCTGAGCCGAGGTGATCGTGATCGGAAAGATGGACGGAATGTCGGCCTGGGCGATGAGCCGCCGCACGGCCGGGTGCCAGTCCCTCACGCTCTCACCGGCCACGCGATGCAGCGTGGAGCCGTCTGCGTCCCGCAACGCATCGGAAAGCGAGAGCGTCCATGCGAAGTAATCGCGCCCGTCGCTGAGGCGCAGCGTCGGGGCAATCCTCGCGGTAGCGTCCGCGACCGGCTCCCACGTTCGGCACGTCGCCACTGACAGCGACACACCGTCTGGCCCGCTCATCCTGTTGAATGTGTCCACCAGCACGTCGGGCATCCACGCCATCGTGTCGGCCTCGATCGGCGTCTTCCCATAGATGATGGAATGCAGGTCGTCGATCCTGGCGTCCGGCACCACGAAGCGACGCGCCGCCGAGTTGGTTCCATCGGCTCCCACCAGCAGCGTGCCATCGGCGGCGGTTCCGTCGGCGAAGTGCGCGCGCACCAGGCCGTCCCCCAGTTGCTCGCACCCTACGAAGGCTTTCCCAAAATATACGTCGCCTTCCAGGCCCGCCAGCAGGATCTCGCGCAACGTGAGCCGGTTGACCCCAAATCCCGAGGCATCAGGCGCGGCTTGTGCATGCGGCAGCGGCCGTGCGAAGATCTGATGCAATTGATGGTCCAGCACCACCAGGCGCATGGCCGGCTTGATGGAAGTCGCCACACAGAGATTAAAGAGATCCTCGGGCAGGCAGTCACGCAATGCCCTGCTGCCTTCCTCTTTGATCGTGATTCGATACCCCTGGCTCCTGAAATGCGCCGAGCCGTCGCGTTCATAGACCGCGACGCTGATGCCCGACCGCTTCAGCCCCTGCGCGAGGCAGAGCCCGCCGATCCCCCCTCCGACGATCAGCACGTGCAACGGTGCCCTTGCCGTCTCCACACCTGCATTGTTCATCTGGCTCGTGCTCCTGACGTGACGTTCGGTCACGAGCAGAGCATAGCAGATACCTGTCACGACAGCAAGTGTCGCGTCTGCTACAATGACGTCATGGACCGTACAGACCCCCGCTCAACCCACCGCCAACAACCCCAGCTGTCGCCGCTGGGCCCGAGCGTCCCCATCGAGCTTCTGCTCGGTGGCGGCTCGCTCCTCCATCAGGTTGGGCGCGAGTTGGACACCGCACTGGAGCGTCAGCTCGCCCCCCTCGATGTCACCGCCCAGCAGGCCGCCCTCCTCCTCTGGTCCGCGCGACAGGAGACCAGCCCAGGTCAGCTGGTGACGCTGCTTGGGACAGACACCGCGGGCGTGACCAGACTGCTCGACCGCGTCGAGGCCAAGGGGCTCATCAGGCGCCGCAACCACCCGGACGACCGCCGCTCCATCGTCATCGAGCTGACCGAGGCCGGGCGCGCACTCGTCCCGCGCTTGCCGCCGATCTTCGGGCGCGTCTGCATCCAGTTTCTGGCCGGTCTCTCAGAAGCGGACGTCCAGCAGCTCACCACGCTGCTGCAGCGCATGCTGGAGAACCTCCACACCGCCCAAAACACGCCAGACACGGATCCCACCGCAGCGCGGTAATGTCCAACAAGCCCGATGACCCATCCCAATTCAACCCGCGCTCAGACCATCCTGCGTGCCCCCGACGCCTCACCTGCGCCATCGCAACGTCTCGCTCCACCACGCCGCTCGCCCCTGCGGCTTACCCCGAAAATGTCCGAAACGCTGAGCTGCCAGGTCTGGCGCCCAGCGGCATGTTCAGGCCCAGCGCTGACGGCCGCCGTCATCTTGCTTCCTTCGAAAATAGCCCCATGGTAGAGCTACCACCCCACCACGCTCGCGCAAGTTCATCGCCTTCACTGATGCGTGCGGCATAGGACTTACCCGCGAAATTAACGTTTCGCGGCCTCGCCTGACCAGCCCCCCCGCCCCTCGCCACCTTCCCCGCCTCCGCGCCTCGCCTTGCCTCACCCCGCATCTCGCCCCTGGGATTACCCGCGCGATCTTCGTCGCGCGGCTGGTACCCCACCACCTCGCTCGCCCCTCACCCTCATGCTCGCCTCGTCTCCGCCCCGGCGCCTCGCCTCGGCTCACCTCACCGCCCCTCTCGCCCTCGCGGATTACCCGCACACTTCTTGTTGTGCGGCAGGACGATGACCACCCCTCTCGCCCCCATCCTTCTGTGTCCCCTGCGTGAAACCCCGTGTAACTCCGTGCCTCCTCCGTGTAACTCCGTGTAACTCCGTCCCCTCTCCCGCCGCAGCGGGGGAGGGGTTAGGGGTGGGGGCCCCGCGCTCGCGCCAGAATCTCCTCGACCACCGCAGTCTTGGCATCGGCGTAGTTCTGCGTGTACTTCCACTCCCTGCGCGCAAGCTCCCGCTTGGTGCGCTCGTACAGCTCCCGATCCGCGACGTTGCCGCGCAGCCAATCTCGGAAGAGCCGCATACGCTCGATCTCAGTGCAGCCTGGCGAGAAGACGTGGAGATTGATGTCTACGTCCGGCCCTTTGAACACCCGGTGCTGGTACCAGTCCGGCTCGCGAATGACCAGCGTGTAGCCAGCCGCCTCCATGTCTGGGACGTAGGCCGGCTCGTCGGCTGAGTCGGGCACCACCAGCAGCATGTCGATGCGTGGCTTGGCAGCGAGCCCCGGCACCGATGTCGACCCCACGTGTTCGAGCATCAGCACCCGATCGCCCAGCACCGCCCGTACGCGCTCCGCCTCCCGCGCGAAGAGCCGCGGCCACTCCGGGTCGTAGTCCGCGATGGAAATCGGCCCGTTCAGCGGCGCCACTGGCCCGACCTGGACCGCCAGGATCTGCTCCTCCGTCTGAGGCACGAACGCTAGCGTCTGGGCCTGCTCCTCCGTCGCCTCGCTTGCCGCTTTGTCTGCGTCTCCCGCTGTCCCATCTGTCCCAGCCATCCGCATCTCCTCTCGATCCCGCGACGCCCATCATCACTTGTCCGCCGCCGTCCACCGCGCGATCTCGTCCGCCGTCATCGGTCCCCGCGGAGTCCGCCGCGCATCCTCATAGCCCCATTGTTCCACATCCGGCAAGTACTGCGACCACGAAAGCAGCGTGCCACGGCACACCCGCTCGTCCGCGGGCGCCTCGCCCAACTCCTCCTCCAGCCGCCGCACCAGCCCGTGCAGCACCCCCGCCGGCACCCGTTCGCTCTCCCCTGGATAGATGTAGCCGAACAGCACCAGATGCGCCAACAGCACGCGCCAGTGCGGCCCGAAGCGGTCCACCAGCCGCTGCCAGTCCATCTGGTCGCCGCGCGCGCGGATGAGGTGCGCCACGTCCGCGATGTCGCAGCGCTCATGCTCCATCACGAACGCCTTGGACCAGATCATCTCCTCGACCGGGCACAGCAGTACTGGCACATCTAGCACACGCCCCTCCACCGCGTGCGCGAACCAGCCATCGTCCACCCGCGCGATGCCGTTCCCTGAGCTGTAGATCACGTCCACGAACGCCCCATCGCAGAACGCCTTGCCCAGCCAGTGTGGATGCGTTCGCTCCACGCGATAGCCCGCCGCCGCCAGCGCTCTCAGCACACGCTCGCTGTCCTCCGGGCGCACGAACACATCCAGGTCTTTTGTATGCCGCTGGATGCCCGTGTACCACGCGAGCGCATACGCTCCCCCGACCAGAAATGGCACCCGTGCCCGCTTCAGCGCCTCCAGCACGTGCTGATAGCATGCCCCGTGTTCCGCATCCAGCTCTTCGTACGACATGCCGACTGCCTCCATCCTCGCGGTGCCCACCAGCGGACGACTTGACCCGCGGCCACGCCTGCCTGTATCTGGAGGCAAGAGATATGCCACTCGCGCGTGCCCTTGCTCACCCACATCCGCCAGTTCACCGTGGCACGGTCCTCGCATGCACGCCTCCCACGGTGCCGGGTCGCTCGCCCTGCCGGCGCCAGGCTCAGTCGCCCCCGTCACGTTCGTGGAGAACCCCATGCCAGCCAGCAAGCACATCATCCGCCTCGCCGCGGTCGCCGATATCCACTGCACCAGGACCTCCAAAGGCGCCTTCCAGCCGCTCTTCGCCCAGATCGCCCAGAGCGCCGACATTCTCGCCCTGTGTGGTGACCTCGCCGACTACGGGCTGCCCGACGAGGCGCACATCCTGGCGCGCGAGCTTACTGCCGCCGGCAAGCTGCCCACCGTCGCCGTACTGGGCAACCACGATTACCAATCCGGCAAGCAGGACGAGATTCGGGCCATTCTCACCGAGGCCGGCGTCACCATGCTCGACGGCGACGCCTGCGAAATCCACGGCATCGGCTTCGCGGGCGTGCGCGGCTTCGCCGGCGGCTTCGGCCGCGGCGCGCTGGCCCCCTGGGGCGAGGAGGTCGTCAAAGCCTTCGTGCACGAGGCCATCAACGAGGCCCTCAAGCTCGAATCCGCTCTCGCACGGCTGCGCACCGAGCAGCGCATCGCCCTGCTCCACTATTCCCCCATCCAGGCTACCGTCGAGGGCGAGCCGCGCGAGATCTTCCCCTACCTCGGCTCCAGCCGGCTCGAAGAGCCCCTCTCGCGCTACCCCGTCACCGCCGTCTTCCACGGCCACGCCCACCACGGCCAGCCCGAAGGGCGGACGACCGCTGGCAGCCCCGTCTACAACGTCTCCATGCAGGTGCTCCGCCAGGCCTTCCCCGATCGCCCCCCCTTCCGCATCCTCGAGATCCCCATCTCCGAGCCCGAGCCAGGCCGGAACGTGTAGGCGCCAACCCAGCCGCGTCACCTCGCGGCGTGCTAGAATACACGTTGGCGTGTTCGACGCTGGACGCCCGCGGTGCCCACGGGTTCCCCGCCGCGGCTGCCGCCCGGCGCACCGCGTCCCGCCCCCCAGGATCCCCATCGCGAACGGAGCGCACCATGGACCCACAGGATATGTCCGCCGACGCCGTGGACCCCGGCACAGACGGCTCGCCGGCGGATGAGGCGCGGCGCAAGGCCCTGCGCGAGAACGCGCGCCGCGTGCTGCGCGCCAGCGGCGTGCCCGAGCTGTTGATCAGCCTCAACCGCTCGGCGCTCAAAGGCCGCGGCACCTTCGAGGAGTACGACACCGGCGTCATCTTCCGCTGGGGCAGCGGCTTCACCCGCCGCCACATCTGGGTGGACGTCTCCGGCGACTCCGTGCGCTTCCGCCTGCGCGAGCACCTGCGCTGCCGCGCCCCCATTCCCGCCTGCGACGGCGAGTATCACAGCTTCACCCCTGAGATGTGGGGCGACCGCTCCGTCATCGAGCGCGAGATTCAACGCGGCTACGAGCATCCCGTCGCCGAATCCTCGGAGGATTGATCGCGTCCAGCGCGTCCATGTGGCGCCATTTCAGGAGAACATCATGAGTCGGCCACCGGCCCCCGAAGACCAGTACGCCCTCACGCTGGCTGAGCACCCCCAGCTCTCACCCGACGGCGAGCGCATCGCCTACGTCGTCACCACCATCGACCGGCCCACCTACGAGTACCGCCGCGCCATCTGGATCGCCCCCGCAGCCGGCGGCGAGCCGCGGCGCTACACCGCCGGACCCAACGACTCCTCCCCGGCCTGGTCGCCAGATGGACGCTCGCTCGCCTTCGTCCGCGCGCCCGCGGGCGACACCAAGCCCAAAAACGCCGAAGAGCGCGACCGCGGCGTCGGCCGGCCGCAAATCTGGATCCTGCCCGCCGATGGTGGCGAGGCGCGCCAGCTCACGTTCGAGCGCCACGGCGCCGGCTCGCCCACCTGGTCCCCTGACTCCTCCGCCCTGCTCTACACGTCCGCCAGAGGCGCCGACGACGACCCCGAAGCCGCCGACGCCAGGCTCGACGGCAAGAACGTGCCCGCGGTGCGGACGATCGACCGGCTCTGGAACCGCGCCGACGGCCAGGGCTGGATCTACGAGCGCCGCACGCACCTCTTCAGCATTCCGGCCCATGGCGGCTCGCCCCGCCAGCTCACGGACGGCGATTGGGACGACACCAACCCCGCGTGGTCCCCCGATGGCGGCCGCATCGCCTTCACCTCCGATCGCACCGACGAGCGCTGGCGCTGGCCCGGCAGCGACGTCTGGGTGTTGGATATCGCCTCCGGTGATCTGCGCCGGCTGACCGACGGAACCGTGCGCTGCGACAAGCCCGCCTGGTCCCCAGATGGCCGCAGCCTCGCGTTCACCTCGTCACTTCGCCGCGGCTCCGGCGGCCACGTGGATCTCTTCCTCGCACCCGCTGATGGTACGGCTGCTCCCCGCTCCCTGACCTCCGACTTTGTGCCCTGCTGCGGCAACACCTGCATTGACGACCAGCGCGGCGACCACGGCGCTTCCGACCTCTACTGGAGCCGTGACGGTGGGCGCGTCTACTTCCTGGCCTCTTTCCGCGGCACGGCGCACGTCTACGTCGCCCAACCAGACACCAGCGCCACGCCCCAGCCCCTCACGAAGGGCCAATCCCACGTCTACGCCTTCAGCATGGACGCCGACCGCCACGCGCTGGCGCTGGGCATCTCCGATCCCGTCGTCCCCGGCGACGTGTACGTGGCCACCGTCGACCGGCCAGCCGAGCCGCGCCGGCTCACCGCATTGAACGCCGGCCTGTTCGCCGAGATGGCGCTGGCCTACCCCGAGGAATTCAGCTTCACCGGCGCCGATGGCTGGACCCTGCAAGGATGGGTCATGCGCCCGGCTGGCACGCCCGCTGAGAAGCCCCTGCCCGCCGTGCTCGAAATCCACGGCGGTCCCTCGGCCATGTACGGTTGGAGCTTCTTCTTCGAGTTCCAGCTCCTCGCCGCCGCCGGCTTCGCCGTCGTCTACAGCAACCCCCGCGGCAGCACCGGCTACGGTCGCGTCTTCTCCAGCGCCATCACCGACGACTGGGGCGGCAACGACTACGCGGACGTCATGGCCGGCCTCGACGCCGCCATCGCGCGCGGCGGCATAGACCCCGAGCGCCTGGCCGTGGCCGGTGGCAGCTACGGCGGCTACATGACGAGCTGGATCGTCGGACACACCGATCGCTTCAAAGCCGCCATCAGCATGCGCGCCGTGAATGACTTCGCTGCATTCTTCGGCACCAGCGACATCGGCCCCTTCTTCACCGTCGACCATCTCCACGCCGTCCCCTGGGAGCAGCTCGACAAGCTCATGAGCCACTCGCCCATCACCTACGTCGCGAACATCCACACGCCCCTGCTCATCCTCCACTCCGAGAACGACCTGCGCTGCCCCATCGAGCAAGGCGAGCAGTTGTTCTCCGCGCTGAGCTATCTCGGACGTGAGGTGCGCATGGTGCGCTTCGAAGGCCAATCCCACGGGCTCTCGCGCAACGGCCATCCCCGCTCGCGCGTGCTGCGCCTGCGCCACATCCTCACCTGGCTCACCGACCACATCCCTGTTTAAGCCTGACACCAGCCTTGCGCGATCGTTCCCAGTCTGGTCCATCACCTCCATCACCCTGGGTCAAGCACCATCAGGGCTGGAATCTCGGGCACCGAGCCGAAGGGAAAGTGGCGAAAAGGCAGGCTGTGGAACGAGTCGTCGGGCTCTGCGCAGGGGCAAATCGCCGTGGCCTACCCGGCTATGCTCATGTATCCGGATGTGAAATGACCTCTGTGAACTCCGTGTGCCCTTCGTGCAACTCCGTGCAACTCCGTGTAACTCCGTCTTCCCTCCGCACCAGGCGGTCACGCGTCACAGCGTCGGCAGCGGGCGGCCCAGCCCGGGGCGCAGATTGCCCCCGGAGCGGATGCGCTGCGCCGTCATGCGGTCCTTGGATGCCTCCAGCCGGATCAACGGGAACGGCCGATGGAAGCGCCGGTCGAACTCGTCGGCTCGCCGCTCCTCCACCTGCGCCCGCTGCTCGTAGGCGCGCGCATACAGCTCCCGCTTCTCGGCATCGGGCGCGTCGCACACGAGCAGGTAGGCCAGCACGAATTCCGGCTTGCCGCGCTCCGCATACTCGCGCGCGCGCGCGAACGGGTCGTGTCCATCCACCAGGTCGCGGCTCACGACCTCACGAAAGACCTCTTTATTGTGCGCGCGGTACTGAGTATCGAAATCCGCCGCCAGGCCGCCCGTCCGCGCCGGAGTAAATCCCCCCGGCCGCACGAGCGGCTTTGGCGCCGGCTGTTCTGGTGGTTCGTCCTGCGGCGACGTCGGCAGGTCGGTCACGGTAGTCCCCTTCCCGTTGGGCTTGGGCTGAAGCATGTTGGGTCACCCAGAAATTATAGCCCACGCCCCCGACACCGGCGCCGCTGCCAGCTAGAGGTTCTGCTGGATGTTGGAGAAGATCGAGCCAATCGCCGGCCCGAGCAGGATCAGAATACCGATGACCACCACCGCGACCAGCGCGATGATCAGCGCATATTCTACCAATCCCTGACCACGTTCCCGACGATAGAAACGGTCGAGCATTCCCGATTCCCCCTTTGTGCGTAATCACCGCCTGCCGAGCGGATGAGCATGATAACTGCGAAGAGGGCGGCAGCAGCCTCGCACCACCCCTGACCTCCGCACTCCCCAACGAGGCGCGCCCATACGACTGGATTCCTCGGCAGCTGCCGGTACATCGCGTCGTGACGTCACTGGCCGCGATGCCCTTCCATATGGGCGCCCAGAGTATACTAGTCGCCCGTACTACCGTCAATAGGCCAGGTGGACGATGCATAGGGAAAGGCACCAACCGGGTGGCTATTCTGTTATGCAGTCCTAGTGTGACACCTGCAATTGTCGGACTGGCTCAGGGAGCAATATGGACGCCGCCCGCGCCGAAATGTTCGGCTCCACTTCGGACCGTGAGCAATTCGGTGGGATAATGCGTTCGCGCCCGCGCCGGGCGTGCTATAATCATGCAATGAGAAAGCTCCGCGCTCGGTGCGCGGAGCGCTCTCGTTCGGCGAGCACATGATGGACACCGCTCGCCCAAGCACTTCCACAACATAGGGAGGGACAAGCGCGGCCATGCCCACATATGAATATCGCTGCCAATCCTGCGGCACGCGCTTTGAGGTGTGGCAGAAGATGTCTGATGATCCTTTGACTACCTGCCAGACCTGCGGTGGCCCCGTGCATCGGGTGCTGTACCCCGCCGGCATTGTCTTCAAAGGCTCTGGATTTTACAGCACTGACAACCGTTCCAGCGGCTCATCGGCATCATCCAGTCAATCTTCTTCTGCATCGGGCGACTCCGCCGGGTCGGGCAGCGCTTCGGGCGGAAACGCCCCCGCCGCAGCTAGCGAAAGCAAGACCTCGACCACGCCAAAGAGCTGAGCGCGCTCAGCGCCGCCAGCGTTCCATAGGATGCCGGACGATCCCATGAGAGCTGTGCTCCAGCGCGCCGCACGCGGCCGCGTAACCGTCGCGAGCGAGGTGGTGGGGGTGCTCGACCCTGCCCCCGGTCTCGTCGTGCTGGTTGGCGTGGGTCCCGACGACGGCGAGGCCGAGGCGCGCCTGCTCGCCGACAAGGTCGCCGGACTGCGCATCTTCCCCGACGATGCCGGCAAGATCAACCGCTCCATCCTCGACGTGGGCGGAGGCGCCCTGGTCGTCTCGCAGTTCACCCTCTACGCCGACGTGCGCCGCGGACGGCGGCCCGGCTTCACCACCGCCGCCGCTCCCGAGGTCGCGGCCCCGCTCGTCGAGCGCTTCGCGGACGAGCTGCGCGCGCGCGGCGTGCCCGTCCAGGGTGGGCGCTTCGGCGCCGAGATGGCCGTGGAGCTGGTGAACGACGGCCCCTTCACCCTCGTCCTCGACACCGACACCTGGGCCGCGTCCGGCTCGGAGCGCTGACCCGATGGGAACGCTTTACCTCGTCGCCACGCCCATCGGCAACCTCGAAGACATCTCCGCCCGCGCGCTGCGCATCCTGCGCGAGGTCCCCCTCATCGCCGCCGAAGACACCCGCCACACGCGCCAGCTGCTCAACCACTTCGCCATTCCCACCCGCGCCATCTCCTACCACGAGCACAACAAGCTCACCCGCCTGGACGACGTGCTCGCCGCCCTGGCCACTGGCGATGTCGCGCTCGTCTCCGACGCCGGCACCCCTGCCGTCTCCGATCCCGGACAGGAGCTTGTGCGCGCCGCGCTCGCCGCCGGCCACCGCGTCGTGCCGATCCCTGGCCCCAGCGCCGTCATCGCCGCACTGATTGCCTCGGGCCTCCCTACCGACCGGTTCACCTTCCTCGGCTTCCTGCCACGCCGCTCCTCCGAGCGGCGCGCCGCCCTCGCCGCCGTGCGCGACCTGCCCCACACCCTCGTCCTGTACGAAGCCCCCCATCGCCTCCTGGCCAGCCTCGACGACCTCCTGACCGAGCTGGGCGACCGCCCGGCCGCCGTCGCCCGCGAGCTGACCAAGCTCCACGAAGAGATCCAGCGCGGCACGCTCTCGGAGCTGCGCCAGCGCAGTGCTGCCGGCTCCGGACCCCGCGGCGAATACACGCTCGTGGTCGCGGGCGCCTCCGCTGAGTCCGCCGTGCCGCCCGCTGCGGCTGAGCCAGCCGTCGTTGCCGATCGCGCCCGTCCCCGGCTGCGCGCCCTGCTGGACGCCGGTCGCGGCACGCGCGACGCCGCCGCCATCGTCGCCGAGGAGCTCGGCATCCCACGCCGCGACGCCTATCGCCTCGCCCTCGAAGTGGCTGGCCAGACGCCGCGCGCGTAGTCGGCGCGCGTCTGGCCCATAGCGTCGCTAGACCCTGGGCGCCTCGCCTTCGCTGCCCGACTCCAGGATCCGGTCGTAATCCGTAGGCAATTGCGCCAGCACGTCCTCCCATTCCCCCGGTGAGACGGCCTCGCGCAGCACGGAGGCCACCGCCCGCACGTGATACGCGGCCTTTGCCACATCCACACCCTCGCGCTGGCTCACCAGCTCGTAGAAGTCCTGCAGTCCGTACCGCACCCCCGCGCCTGCCCCCGGGATGAGCAGATAGCGCCCAAGCTCCTTTGGGAGCTGCGACGCCAGATCTTTCGGCTCGCCACCGGCCAGGCGCTCGGCCAGCGTCTCGAGCACTGCTCGCGTCGCTCGTTCCGCGTCCGCGCGGCTGCTCAACCGCGCCCGCTGCTGCACCTTTCCAATGAACTCATCATAGTTCATCGTCACCCTCCTCAGGATCACCTCTCGCCCGCCGGCCTCCCGGATTCGGACCATGCTGCCCGCGCCTACCATCGCACCGCCACGAGCTATGCGGGCCGCAAGCGGCATACCGCCTGGCGCATGCGTTCCTCGTCCGCCTCGCTCACGCTGCATGATCGAACCGCGGCTGCCATGTTGCCACGCTGCCACGTTGCCGCTGGCGAAACCCTGGCGCGGGAAATGCCGCGGACGTCTGATGACGCCGCCCTCGCCGGCACATGGACACGCGAGCAGGCGAGCCCGTCGCCGTGAAGGCGAGCCCAGCGCGCGGAGCGAGCGCGCGGAGCGAAGGAGCAAGCACATGCCCGACGCCGCGACGGCCGGACAAACCAGATCCCCCGGCTACATTGGAGAGCGCCGCAAGCGAGTCGAGGACCTGCCATTGCTGCTTGGCCAGGGCCAGTACACCAGCGACCTCCGCTTCGAAGGCATGGCCGAGCTCGCCATCGTTCGCAGCCCGCATCCCCACGCGCGCATCGTCCGCGTGGATACTGCCGCCGCCCGCGCCGTCTCCGGCGTGATCGCCGCGTTCTCGGCCCTCGAGCTGCCCGCCATCCTCCGGCCGCTGCCCGCCTCTCCGCGCGCGCCCGGCAGCCGCTTCGTCACACCGACGCCACTCGCGGCCGACGTGGCGCGCTTCGTCGGTGAGCCGGTCGCGGTGGTGGTCGCGGAGGACGCTTATGCCGCCGAGGATGGCACCAACGCAGTCGTCGTGGAGTACGAGGTACTGCCGGCGGTGACAAGTGTCGAGCAAGACCCGGCGACCACACCTGTGCTGCACGCCGGCTGGCCGTCGAACGTGGCCGAGACGATCCGCGTCTCCGTTGGTGAGGGGGCGCGGGCGCTGGAGCGCGCGCCAGTGCTCGTGGAGGAGACGCTGGCGATCGGCCGCGTGAGCGCGCAGCCGATGGAGCCACGCGCCGTGGCTGCCGTCTACGACTCGGCAGACGGTCGGCTGACGGTCTACCTCGCCACGCAGTCGGTCAATCTGGCCCACAACGGCCTGAGCGAGATCCTCGGTCTGCCCAGGGAGCGCATCCGCGTGATCGCGCCCAACATTGGCGGCGCGTTCGGCGTCAAGACGCGGCTCTACGGCGAAGAGGTGCTGGCGGCGCACCTGGCGATGCGCCTGGGCCGGCCGATGCGGTGGGTGGGCGACCGCCGGGAGGAGTTTATCGCCACCAATCAGGGGCGCGCGCAGCTCCACCATGCGCGTATCGGGCTGGACGACGACGGCCACATTCTCGCCTTCGCCGATCACTTCTTGCAGGATGCTGGCGCCTACAACATCACGGCCAGCGGCCCGGCCCACAACACCACCGTGGCCACCCACGGCCCGTATCACATTCCCCACCTGGAGATGACCGGCGACATCGTCCTCACGAATAAGACGCCCACAGGCCCGTACCGCGGCGCCGGCCGGCCGGAGGGTGCGTACGTGATGGAGCGCATGCTCGACCGCGCGGCCGAGGCGCTGAGTCTCGACCGCGCAGAGCTGCGTCGCCGCAACCTGATCCGCCCGGAGGAGCTGCCCTACGATACCGGCATAAAGCGCGAGGAGAGGCCGGTCATCTTCGATGCCGGCGACTATCCTGCCGCATTCGCGCAGGTGCTGCAGGCCATCGGCTATGACGGTTTTCGCCAGCGGCAGCGGGCCGAGCGCGAGCGGGGCGTCTACCTCGGCATCGGCGTGGCCAACTGCCTGGAAATGTCCGGCACTGGCCAGGGCGACAGCGCACGCGTGCGCATCGATCCGGAGGGCACTGTCTGGGTGATGACCGCCGTCTCCCAGATGGGCCAGGGGCACCCGACCGCCTATGCCCAGATCGCGGCCGAGCGGCTGGGCGTGCCGATCGAGCGCGTGCACGTGATCGGAGGCGATTCGGAGACGCATGTGGAAGGGGCTGGCACCTTCGCCAGCCGCTCCACCGTCGCCGCCGGCAACGCCATCGCCCTCGCCGCCCAGCAGCTGCGTCGGCGTCTGCTCGAAGCCGCCGCGCAACGGCTGGAAGCGCACCCGGACGACCTGGAGTGGCAGGGCGAGGAGGTCGCGGTGCGCGGCGCCCCCCATCGGCGCATCGCCGCTACGCGTCTTGCCGCGGAGGTTGGCGGCGATGGCATGGAGGAGGTCGCCAACAGCCAGGGCCCGCGCACGTTCGGCTTCCAGGGGCACGGTGTCATCGTCGCCGTAGACCCCGACCTGCTTACCCTGGACGTGCGCGACTACGTCATCTGTCACGACGCGGGAGTCATCGTGAATCCGCTGCTCGCCGATGGCCAGACCATCGGCGCGGCGGTGCAGGGTCTGAGCAACGCCACGTCCGAAGACATGTGCTACGACGCCGACGGCCGGCCGCTCACCACATCGCTACACCGTTACGTCCTGTCGAGCGCGCTCGACACGCCAGACTATCGGCTCTTCGAGCAGAACACCCCCGCCCGCACGAATCCCGAGGGGTTCCGTGGGCTCGGGGAGGGCGGCACGATTCCCTCCTTGCCGGCGCTGGCCCAGGCCATCGAGGATGCCCTCTCGCCGTTCGGCGTCCGCCTGAACGCCCTCCCGCTCACTCCCCAGCGTCTGCACGAGGCGCTGCTGCGGGCTGCTCCGTATCTCGGCCCGGAAGGAGGTGCCGCGTGAAGCCGCGCGCGTTCGCATACTTCGCCCCGCGCACGCTGGACGAGGCGCTCTCGCTGCTGGCCCAGCACGGGTCGCGTGCGCGGCCGCTCGCCGGGGGGCAGAGCCTCGTCCAGCAGATGAACATGCGCGAGGTGAGTCCGGATGTCGTCGTGGACCTCAATCGCGTGCCGGAGCTGGACTACCTGCGGCCCCAGGCGGACGGCACGCTCGCGATTGGCGCGATGACACGCCAGCAGCGCCTGGTGGTCGCCGATGAGGTGCGATCGGTCAATCCCGCGCTGACGATGGCGGCGAGCGCCGTCGCCTTCCCCGCCATCCGCAGCCGCGGCACGCTCGGCGGCAGCGTGGCGAACGCGGAGCCCGGGGCGCAATTGCCGCTCCTGCTCACCGCGCTGGACGCGCGGGCGACGGTCGCTCGCCAGGACAGCCGGCGGACCACGCCCGTCTCCACGCTCTTCGCGGGCCCCCGCGCGACCACCCTCGCTCCGGACGAGCTGTTGATCGAGCTTTCGCTTCCACCGCTTGGCCCCACCGCCGGATACGCCATCGCCGAGTTCCGCCGCGGCCACGCCGGCCCACCACTCGTCACGGTCGTGGCGATGATCGAGCTGGACGCATCGGGAGCCATTGGCACCGCGCGGCTGGGTGTTTCGGGTGCGAGCGAGGTTCCGCTGCGGCTGGCCGACGAAGAGGCGCTGCTGGCCGGGCGGGCGGCGTCGCCGCAGGTCTTCGCCGAGGCCGCGGAGCGGGCCGCCAGGCGTGTCAGCGCGGGCGATCCAGTATTGGCCGATGCAGAGCTGCGCCGCCGGGCAACGCGCGCGCTGCTGGCGCGGGCGCTGGCGCAGAGCGCGGCGCTCGCCGCAGCTCGGCGCGGGCGCAAGGAGGAGCAGGCATGAGCGTCATCGAGATCGCGCTGGAGGTGAATGGGCGCCGGATGGCGGTGCCCGTGGAGCCCCGACGGCTGCTGGCGGATGTGCTGCGCGACCAGCTCGGGCTGGTGGGGACGCACGTCGCGTGCGGTTATGGGACGTGCGGCGCCTGCACCGTGCAGCTGGACGGCGAGCCGGTGCGCGCGTGCCTGCTGTTCGCCGTGCAGGCGGATGGGCACCGCGTGACGACCGTCGAGGGGCTGGGCAGCGCCGAGGATCCGCACCCGCTGCAGCGGGCCTTCTGGGAGGAGCACGGCCTGCAATGCGGGTTCTGCACGCCCGGCTTCCTGATGACGGCCGAACACTTCCTGCGCACCCATCCGCACCCCACCCGCGCGGAGATTCGCCGTGCGCTCGTCGGCAACCTCTGCCGCTGCACCGGCTATCAATTCATCGTAAACGCCGTGGAGCGTGCGGCGGCGGAGATGGATACATCCACTATCCCCCCCGGCCCGTCGCCAGCTCAACCATGAGAAGCGCTACCGCGGCCCCCGCGATCAGCGCCGCCAGCCCCAGCCAGAAGTTGGTCAGCTTGCCCAGACGGTACTCCCGCATGATCCTCCGGCTGTTGCCCAGCACGAGGATCAGCACGATCAGCACCGGTGCCAGCCCCCCTTGCAGCACATTCGCCCAGAAGATGAATTGGATCGGACTTGAGCCGAGCAGGGCCAGCGCGACACTCAGCACCAGCGCCACCGTCATGATCAGGTAGAACCCTTCGTTCTGCCACGGCCTCTTCCACCTCCACGCGATCCGCT
>CAYQFU010000114.1:0-1751 GCA_964416775.1 uncultured Ktedonobacterales bacterium | reverse complement strand
ATCAGGTAGAACCCTTCGTTCTGCCACGGCCTCTTCCACCTCCACGCGATCCGCTGGCACCTCGATCTTCTTCTTGAAGACCATCCCCTTCTCGACCACCAGCTCCCGCGTCCTGCCTGTCTGGTCGCGTACGACCTGCGTCACCTTTGGCGTGCTGATATCGTGCTCGCCCAGGTCACCCTGGGTCGTCTCCACCACCATCCCCGGCGTGATCGCTTCGGGCTCGCTCGCCGGCGTCTGATCCAGCTCGTCCGTCCGTGCCTGCCTCATTACCAATCCAATCCAGTGAACGGGCGCACGCTCGTGTCCTTCGCGTGGCGTGCTTGTGATCTTGAGGACCAGCGCGGCCCCATATGTCTGCGCCGAAGGAAAGCCGACGCAAGGCATATATCAGGGGGCGGTCACCACGCGTGCGCTCTGACGTCGCCACACCGTACACACTGGGCAGGTACGCTTATCGGCCTCAACCCGCTAAGTACGTCGTGCCGCACATCGTGTACGGCACGGCTTTTGCGGGTCGCCGGACATCGTGTCAGGCGATGCCCCGACCGCTACGCGTCTTGACCGAGGACGAGCACATCAAGAAGCCGCTGTGATGGCAAACGAGGCGCTGGCCGGCGAGCGCTCGCAAGTCGTTCATCCCCGACCGATCTACGCCAGCACACCAGAGCAGCAGTGGGCACGAATGGGTACCTACGCGGAGGAGCAACGAGATGCAGCAGACGAACCTTGATATCTACGGTGCCGAGCCGATTCCTTGGTCACGCGCGCTCGACCAGTTGCAGGACGACTCCGTTAAGAAGACGTACTGGCTGGCAACGGTGCGTCCCAATGGCCGACCGCACGTGGCGGGGGTGGGCGTGTTGTGGCTCGACGGAAAGTTCTACTTCACGAGCGGCGAGGGGACCCGCAAGAGCCGGAACCTGGCAGAGAACCCGAACTGCGTCGTCTCGGTGACGCTCCCGGACCTCGACCTCGTCGTCGAGGGCACCGCGACCCAGGTGACCGACAGCGCCACGCTCCAGCGCATTGCGGAGCGCTACGCGGCCCAGGGGTGGCCCGCCAGCGTGGGCGACGGGGCCATCACGGCACCATATAGCGCACCCAGTGCTGGACCGGCGCCCTGGCGCCTTTATGCCGTCACGCCCATCACCGCGTTCGGTGTCGCGACCGCGGAGCCGAACGGCGCCATGCGCTGGCGCTTCGAGAGTTGAAAAGGCCCACAGCTGGGCTGCCCTTGCCAGGCGAGCGCGCCGCGGTCTATCAGCTGCTCGTCCGCATCTCGTGATCAGGGTTGGCTGCTGTCGCTCGCAGCGGGGGGCTCCACATCATCATAGATGCGCGCCGCTGCCAGTCGTCCGCTCGCGCCCCGCACGTACACGGCGATCCCAGCCTGAGGTGGGATATCCGCCCGACCCCAGCGCACGCAGTTGTACTCGATGGCGCAGGCGCGCTCGTCGTCGGTCGCCGAGCAGTGCTGCAGCGGGACGCCACCGTTGGCAAACATCTGACGATAGAAGAAGTGGATCTGACACCGTGGAGTGCATGGGGATGAATCGCACGCCCGCGCAGGGCGCGACGCCGCTCAACTCCGCGGTCCCCGATGAAGAGATTACAGCCGATGCTCCGCCCGCAGGAGCTCGGCGGCCCGCTCGCCAATGATGACGTAGGGCGCCTGCGTATTGCCAGTCGTCACCTGTGGCAGGATCGAGCCATCCGCGATGCGCAGATGGTCGATGCCATAGACCCTG
>CAYQFU010000113.1:11156-18005 GCA_964416775.1 uncultured Ktedonobacterales bacterium | reverse complement strand
GCCCGGCCGCTAGCGCTTGCGCCCGTTGCGGGTGCCCGCGCCCGCCGCGGCTGGCACCTTCGCGCGGGCCTTGGCCGCCGGCTGCGCATCCCAGCGCGCGCGCTTGACGAAGCGTCCCGCGCCCTGCTCGCCGTGCCACTGGCCGTCGCGCACGAGCACGCGCCCACGCGAAAGCACCACGCTGGGCATGCCAGTCACTTTCATGCCCTCGTAGAGGTTGTAGTCGGTGCGCTGGTGGTGGGTCGTCGCGCTGATAGTATGGCTCGCCTCGGGGTCCCAGACGACGACGTCCGCGTCGGCGCCAGGCGCGATGACGCCCTTCTGTGGATAGGCGCCAAAGAGCTTGGCGGGATTGGTGCTGCATAGCTCCACCCAGCGATTGAGCGAGAAGCGGCCCGCGCGCACGCCGTGGGTGTAGAGCACCATCATGCGATCTTCGATGCCGGGCACGCCGTTGGGAATCTTGGAGAAGTCGCCCTTCCCCAGCTCCTTGCCTGCGGGTCGCCCGTCTTTGCCGCCTTCGTACCAGAAGTCGCAGTGGTCGGTGGAGATGACCTGCAGGTCGTTGACGTTCACGGCCTGCCAGAGGGCCTCCTGATCGCTCTTCTCGCGGAAAGGCGGCGAGCACACCCACTTGGCGCCCTCGAAGCCCGGGCGGGCGAGGTCGTCCTTGGTGAAGAAGAAGTATTGCACGCACGTCTCGCCATAGATCGTGCTGCCGCGCCCGCGCGCCAGCCGGATGGCCTCCACGGCGCCGGCGTTGGTGACGTGCACCACATAGAGCGGTGCGCCGGCCACCTCGGCCAGGCGGATGGCGCGGTTGGTCGCCTCAGCCTCCAGCTCGGGCGGGCGGGTCAGCGCGTGGTACTTCGGGTCGGTGTGGCCGGCTTCCAGCGCCTGCCGCACGAGGATGTCGATGGCGTCGCCATTCTCAGCATGGACCATGATGAGCAGGCCGTGGGCCGCCGCTTGCTCCATGGCGCGGAACAGCGTGGCGTCGTCGATCATCAGCGAGCCTTTGTACGCCATGAAGAGCTTGAGACTCGTCACGCCCCACTCAGGACACTGCGCGATCTCGCTCATGACGCGGTCGGGCAGGTCCGTGATGGCCACGTGGAAGCCATAATCCACGGCGGCCTTGCCGTTCGCCTTCGCCTGCCACATGTCCAGCGTCTCGCGCAGCGTGGCGCCTTTGGGCTGGATGGCGAAGTCGATGTGCATCGTCGTGCCACCGAAGGCGGCCGCCCGATGACCCGTGAAGAAGTCGTCGGAAGAGACCGTCCCGCCGAACGGCATGTCGAGGTGCGTATGCACGTCGATGCCGCCGGGGATCACGTACTTGCCGGTCGCGTCGATGGTCGTGTCGGCCGAGAAGCCCTGGCCGACGGCGGCGATCTTCTCGTCTTCGATCAGCACATCCGCCTGATAGGTGTCGCTCGCGGTGACGACCGTGCCACCCTGGATCAGCGTTCGCATGGCTCGTCCTCCTGCTGTCTGATATGACGCATCGCTGGCTGCCGCTACTTGTGATTGGATGGGTGAGTGGATCGCCGGGACCGCGCTGGCCTGGCTCCAGCGGCCGTGCCCGCTGTAACCGAAACGGCGCCGGACAGCTCTGGCACGATCTCGCGGCCATAGACGTCGAGGGTCGCCTCTTCATCGCCGCTCATCAGATAGATGTTGAACTGGTGGACGCCGAGCGCGGCCAGCTCACGCAGCCGGCGCCTGTGCTCCTCGACCGGGCCGACGATGCAGAAGCTATCCACCACGTCGTCGTTGACAAAGCTGGCGTTGTCGCTGCCGACCTCGGCGTGGTGGTGGTAGTCATAGCCCGTGCGGTTGCGCACGTAGGCCGTCAGCTCCGGCGGCAGCATGGACTGGTCGTAGCGGGCGATGAGGTCCATCACGTGGTTCGACACGAGCGCGGGGAACCAGCGCACGTGGTCGCGCGCCTGCGGCAGATCGTCCGAGACCCAGACGGGCGCCGCGGCCATCACCTTGATGCTGGCCGGGTCGCGGCCCGCCGCCCGTGCGCCCTCGTGGACGAACCCCAGGCACCATTTGATGAGATGAGGATCGGCGAACTGCAGGATCACCCCATCGGCGATGCGCCCGGTGAGGTGCAGCGCCTTGGGACCGTAGCCGGCGATCCAAACGGGCAGCTCGCCGCGCGCCCACTCCAGCCGCACCTGCTCGCCATCGTACTCGACCGGCCGGCCAGCAGCCAGATTCCGGATGCGGTCCACCGTCGTCTCCAGGTCGGCCAGCGTCGTCGGCTGCTTGCCGAGCACGCGCCGCGAGCTGTCGCCGCGCCCGATGCCAAGGTCCATGCGGCCGCGCGAGATGAGATTGAGCGTGGCCAGCGCACTTGCCGTGACCGTCGGGTCGCGCACGGCGGGATTGGTGACGCACGTACCGAGCCGCATGCGCTTGGTGTTGAGCGCCATCATCGTGAGCAGCGGGTAGGGTTCGAGCCAGAGCACGTGCGAATCGAAGAGCCATCCGTACGCGAAGCCGGCTTGCTCCGCCTGGCGCGTCAGCGCCACGAGACGCTCGGGAGCCATATCGGGCTTGAGCGTGATTCCAAAGCTCAGCATGGATCGCCCTCCTGGAGTGAGGCCGGCTCAGTCCGCCACGATCGCGTCGTACTGGTCCGGCCGGCGATCGCGGTAGAACTGCCAGACGTTGCGCACTTCGCGATTCTTCTCCAGGTCCACGTCGGCCACCAGCACCTCCTCGGCGGAGTCGCTGGCCTCGGCGGTGATCTCGCCGCGCGGGTTGACGAAATAGCTCGTGCCGTAGAACTCGTCGTCGCCCAGCGGCTCTACGCCGACGCGGTTGATCGTGCCGACCCAATAGCCGTTGGCGATGGCGTGGGAAACCTGCTCGATCTTCCACAGGTGCATCGACAGGCCGCGCGAGGTGGCCGACGGGATGTAGACGATCTCGGCGCCGTTGAGGCCGAGGCAGCGCGCGCCCTCGGGGAAGTGGCGGTCGTAGCAGATGTAGACGCCCACCTTCGCGTACTTGGTCTGGAAGACCGGGTAGCCCAGGTTGCCGGGCCGGAAGTAGAACTTCTCCCAGAAGCCTTTGACCTGCGGGATGTGCGTCTTGCGGTACTTGCCCAGGTACGTGCCGTCGGCATCGATCACGGCGGCCGTGTTGTAGTAGACTCCCGTCTGCTCCAGCTCATAGACGGGCACCACCAGCACCATGGCGTGCTGCTTTGCCACCTCGCGCATGCGCTGGATGGTCGGTCCATCGGGCACCGGCTCGGCGAATTCGTAGAACTTGGGGTCCTGCACCTGACAGAAGTATGGGCCGGTCGAAAGCTCTTGCAGGCAGGTGATCTGCGCCCCCTGCTCCGCCGCCTGATGGATCAAGGCGATCTGGCGCTCGACGTTCTCCTCCATGCTCATGCTGCCATACGTCTGAATCAGCGCACTACGTACCACCGTCATGTGGTTCCTCCTCGCGAGTGATGAACGGGCCGCTGCGGCCGTGACTGCGCGTACGGAAACCGGAAGTAGCGTGATCCCTGTAGCGGGAGCGACTAGAGAACGACGTACGGTTACTGAGGTGCGTGGGGCACGAGCGCCGATGTGCGGGCATGTCATGAAAGCGCTCGGCGGCGGACCGTGCCTTGTACGGGCGAAGGAGGCGGCGTCGGCGGAGAAAGCCGCGCAAACGCGGCAATGCAGGCTCGTGGCCGGCCGGCATGATCAGGTGAGACTCGTTATAGGCCATCGGTGCGGGCGCTGTCAACCATTGGAGGCGGTCGCGGCGCGTGCAGCGCTGGTGACACGGGCGACTATAATGCCGAACGCGTCCGCGTAGTGCGTCACCGGTGGTAGCTTTGGGCATTGTCTCCGCTCGACAGGAGGTGTCCGCATGGAAACCCCGTTGACCCCGTTGGAGTTCATGCGCCGCGCCCGGCGCCTCTACCCTGGCCGCGAAGCCGTCGTGGACGGGGACGTCCGGCTGACCTACGAGGCGTTTTGCCAGCGCTGCGACCGCTGGTCGTCCGCGCTGCACCAGTTGGGGATTGGCAAAGGCGATCGCGTCGCCTATATCGCCCCCAACAGCCACGCCCAGCTCGAGTCGTTCTATGCGGTGCCGCAACTGGGCGCCGTCCTGGTGCCGATCAACTACCGGCTGACCGCCGATGACTTCGCCTACATCATCGGCCATTCGGGCGCACGCGTGGTGTGCGCCAACCCGGAGTACCTGGAGGCGGTGGACGGCATTCGCGAGCGTATCCCTGGCGTCGAGCGGTTTGTGTCGCTGGAAGGCACGCGCGATGGCTGGCTGGGCTACGAGGACCTGCTGGCCAGTGCCACTGAGGGCTTCGAGCGCCCGGAGATCGCGGAGAGCGATCTGCTGACCCTCAACTACACGAGCGGCACGACCGCGCGGCCCAAGGGGGTCATGATCACGCACCGCAATGCCTACATCAATGTGGTCGGCACGCTCATTCATGTCCACATGACCCCGGCGGACCGCTATCTCTGGACCCTGCCGATGTTCCATGCCAACGGTTGGACATTCGTCTGGACCGTGACGGCCGTCGGCGGCACGCACATCTGTCTGCGTAAAGTCGAGCCAGGGAGCGTGTTTCAGAGCCTCGCGGAGGAGCGAGTGACGATGCTGTGCGCCGCGCCGACGGTGCTCATCAGCATCGCCAACGGTCCGGAAGAGCTGCGCCGCCAGGCTCGGCCTGGCGTACGCGTGCTCGCCGCCGGCGCTCCGCCCGCCGCCGCCACCATCGAGCGCGTGGAGGGCGAGCTCGGCTGGGAGATCACGCAGGTGTATGGGCTGACGGAGACGTCTCCCTTTATTACTGTCTGCGAGCCACTGCCAGAGCACGCATCGCTCACACCGCAAGAGCGGGCGACGATCAAAGCGCGGCAGGGCGTGGAGCTCATCCCGTCTGGAGAGCTCCTCGTCGTGGATCAGAACGGCGAGGAGGTGCTCCACGACGGCCAGACCATGGGCGAGATCGTCGTGCGGGGCAATGCCGTGATGGCCGGCTACTATCACGACCCAGAGGCCACGGCAAAGGCTATCCGTGACGGCTGGTTCCATACCGGCGATGCCGCCGTCGTGCATCCCGACGGCTACGTGGAGATTCGCGACCGCATCAAGGACGTGATCATCAGCGGCGGCGAGAACATCTCCTCGGTCGAGGTGGAGGGGGTGCTGCTGCGGCATCCCGCCGTACAGGAGGTGGCCGTGGTTGGGCTGCCCGACGAGCGCTGGGGTGAAGCGCCTCACGCCTTCGTCGTCCTCAAGACCGGCGTCACGGCGACACCGGAGGAGCTGCGCGCGTTCGCGCGCGAGCGTTTGGCACACTTCAAGGTGCCGCAGAGCGTCAAATTCGTGGACGAGCTGCCCAAGACGGCGACGGGCAAGATCCAGAAGTATGTGTTGCGCGGTGGCCGGGTCGCCATCGCGACGCAATAGCACTGGTTCGCGTGCTGGCGTCGCTCGCGCCGAAGTCAACTGCGGGGATGCCCATCGATTGGCCCGCGGCTGGTGCTCGTGCCGGCCGCGGGCCAGTCCATGCTGGCGCGCTCGGATCGCCTCGCCTTGCCCGCATGCTCCCGCGGCGTGAGACGGCGCGGGGGACTGCACGAGAGCAGGTTGCGCTCAGGATTCTGCTTGTGCCGTCCGCGCCGCTGCGGCGGCTCCGCGGGAGGCGGAGGTTGGCGATTATGGGCGACCCCGTCGGCCAGCTGGGCCTCATAGCGGGCGACGAAGCGGTCGCGTACCGACTGGTCCAGCCGGGCCGCGCCCGCCGCGCATGGCAGCGCTATCCCTGGCCGGTCATGGCACGTGTGGCACTGGCGTCACCTTCCCAGCCCAACACCCCGGCTAACTCCTCCATCCAGCTAATCGTGGCGGTCACGTCCTCATCGGGTTCTGCGGATGGCTCGCCAGGCACGTTCGCCTGGTGGCGGCCCGCCAGCTCGGCGGCGCTCATCTGCTCGGCCACGGCGGTCATCGGCATCGGCACGTTGAGAGACGCCGCCTCACGGAGAATGAGCCCATAGTCTTTGTGCATCAGCCGTAGGGCAAACGTGACCGGATATTCCTCCCGCCGCACATTGTCCAACGCCTGCTTCTGCCGGGGCGAGATGACTGCCGTCTCAGCCAGGACGTCGAGCAACCGCCCCTTCTCCAGTCCCGCCTTCTCGCCGAGCGCCAGCGCCTCTCCCAGCGCTTGCATGCCAACGCCCAAGAGTGCGTTCACGACGAGCTTCATTGTCGTGCCCATCCCGCTGGGCCCCATGTAGTAGCAGCGGGGCGTCAGTGATTGCAGGATCGGCAGGCAACGCTCGTACACGTCGCGTTCCCCGCCTGCCAGCAGGGTAATCGTTCCGGCTTCCACCTGCGGCGTGCTGCCGGAGATAGCCACGTCCACCAGGTGCAGGCCACGCGTCTGTGCCGTGGCCGCGAGCGTACGCGACGTCGTCGGCAAGATCGTGCTCATCTCGATGAACATCGTGCCCGGCCCTGCACCCGCGAAGGCGCCGTCTGGGCCCTGCAGCACGGCCTCAACGGCGGCGTCGTTGGCCAGACACGAGATGACCACTGCACTCTGCGCGGCCGCCTCGCTGGAATTGTCCACGGCTAGAGCACCCTGGCTCACCAACGCCTGGGTCTTCTCATGCGTGCGGTCGTAGACGGTCACGTGGTACCCGGCAGTGAGGAGCCGTGCGGCGAGACGACTGCCCATCGCACCCATGCCGAGCACGGCGAGTCGTGGCTTCGCCTCCTCGGTCGGTCTCTTCTGGATCTGGTCAGTACTCATCGATGCACCTCCTGTGTCTGAATGCTCCTCTGCCA
>CAYQFU010000113.1:0-11056 GCA_964416775.1 uncultured Ktedonobacterales bacterium | reverse complement strand
GTACGCTTCTCCGGCGTCGGCGAGCGCATAGCGATTCGTCACGATCTCCTCGGGATGCAGCGCATGGCGCGCGAGGAATTGGAGCAACGCCCCCATCTCGACAATGCCGGTGACCCATGAGCCCATCAAGGTGAGCTGCTTGTGCAGGAGGAATGGACTCGGCTCGAAGGTGACCGTTCCTCCTTCGCCGATGTAGACGACCCGGCCCCAATCCCGCGCCACTTCCAGGCACAACCGTCTGCCGGCTCCGCTGCCCGAGCAATCGATGCCGACCTCGCTGCCGCGACCATGTGTCAGGTCTTCGATCGCTGCCGCGGTCTGGTCATTTGCCGCGAGCACATGCGCCGCGCCCACCGTCCTGGCGAACTCCAGTCGCGAGGGCAGCAGATCAACCCCGATCACTTCCGCGCCGCTTGCCAGTGCCAGCTGGGTGACGGCCAATCCCACTGGCCCCAGCCCGACGACGAGAACGCGGTCTCGCCCCGACACGTCAGCCCGCAGGAGCGCCTGATACGCGGTGGCGTGGCCGCACGCCACCAGCGCGCCGTCGACATAGCTTAGCTCATCGGGCAGTGATAGGAGCGTGCGTTCCTCGGCGAGCAGGTAATCGGCGTGCCCGCCGTCACGCTGCCACCCGTACGCGGCACGCTGCGGCGACGTGCACCCGATCATGAAGCCTCTGCGGCAATTGTCACAGAAGCCGCAGCCGACGATGTGGTACACCACCACCCGATCGCCGACGGCGAAGTGCCGCACGTCCGGGCCAACCGCCTCGATGCGACCACAGGGCTCATGCCCAGCAATGCAGCCCTGGTAGCGCTCTGCGCCTGACCCGGTGTGCTCGTGATAGATCGCGCGCAGGTCGCTGCCGCACAGGCCCGAGGCCTGCATCCTGACAAGGACCTGTCCATTGCCCGGCTCCGGAGTGGGGAACTCGCGCAGCTCCACCTGTGCCTTGCCGGGCAACACCGCTCCCCGCATCGCGGCACCCCCCCTCCGACATGACGCGTGCCAGCTCCTCATGGCAGGTAGACAAAGATGTGTCGTCGCCGCCGGATCAGCCGTTGGGCAGTACCTGCGTCTTGACGCCCTCTCCCCGCCGCACCATGTCGAGTGCCTGCGGAAACTCGTCAAGCGGGAGAGCCGCGGTGAGCAATGCATCCACGTCGAGCGCACCACTGCTCACGAGCCTGAGCGCCGGGCCGTAGGAGTGCAGGACAGCCATCGACCCCAGGATGGTGATCTCGTCGTTGTAGATGCGGAACGGCGACAGCGAGATCATCGCCTCGCGGGCCGCCACGCCAAACACCATGAGCTTTCCGCCCCGCTTCACCGCACCAAACGCCCCCTCGATCGCCGGCACGACTCCCGTCGCGTCGATCACGCAGTCGAACCCGAGCGGCTCATCCGCGAGCAGCGCCTTGGTGTCCGTCGACGTGCGGGTAGCGCCCAGCTGTTGGGCCCGCTCCAGGCGTCCCGTATTCAGGTCCGTAACGGCCACCTCCGACGCCCCCGCCCGGAGCGCCAGTTGGAGCAGGATGAGTCCCATCGTGCCGGCGCCGACGATGAGGAGCGTGTCGCCCAGCCGCGGCGCCAGCCGATGGAAGGCATGGACGGCGCAGGAGACGGGCTCGACCAGCGCTGCCTGGCGGAACGACAGGTTGTCGGGCAGGACATAGGCGTTGGCGGCCGGCACGGCGACGTACTCCGCGAATGCCCCGTTCACCGTGTCGCCAATCGCGCCCCAATAGCGGCAGAGGTTCCCCTGGCCTTGCCGGCAGAACTCACAGTGGCCGCAAAAGAGAGAAGGATCGATCGCGACCCGCCGACCCACAGTCAGTCTGCCGGCGTCGGAGCCTAGCGCGTCGGCCACACCGTTGCCTATTTCCACGATTTCGCCAGCGAACTCGTGGCCGGGCACGATGGGATAGGGCGTCGGCGGAAACTCGCCCTGAGCTATGTGCAGGTCGGTGCCACAGATCCCGCACGCCCCGACCCGGATGATCAGCTCATCTGGTCCCGGCGCCGGATCCGAGACAGCGCCTACACGCACATTGCCCGGCTTCTCGATGATGGCCGCACGCATGGAGAGCACCTCCTCCGGGAAGGCCAGCGCGACACAGCGCTCGCGCCCGGATACTGCAAAACCCCCACCCAGCACGTCGACAGGAACCAGGGAGGACGAACGCGCTACGAGTCCTTTGGAGCGGGATGAGTTGTGCGCCGGCGTCTCGACGCCGCTGGGCAGAGTTCACAGTATGCCCACCCCGCTCCGACTACCTGTTGATTGGCTATTTGACACCGCCAGCCGTGAGGCCACGCACCAGCTGCTTCTGGGTCAGCCACCCCACCACGACCGGAACGATAATGGCCAGGGTGGTGAATGCCGACAGCTTCGCCCAGAACAGCCCGTGCGCAGACTGCTGCGACGCGACGGCAACAGGAAGCGTCATCCACCGTGTCGCCGTATACGACACGGCGAAGAGGAACTCGTTCCAGGCGAAGACGATGCAGAGCATCGCCGTAGAGGCGATGCCGGCGCGCGTCAGCGGCACGACGACGTACCAGAGCAATTGCCATAGCTTGACGCCATCCACCTGGGCGGCCTCAAGAACGGCGGGCGGCAGCTCCGAAATGAACGCGTGCATCATCCAGACCACAATGGGCATGTTCATCGCCGTGTACAGGATGATCAGGGCCCAGGGCGTGTCCAGGAGGTGCAGGACCCGGAAGACCACGAACAGCGGAATGAGCACCGCCACCGCCGGCATGGCCCTCGTCGTCAGGAACCAGAACACCACGTTCTGGTTGTTCGGATGCACATAGTAGCTCAAGGCAAACGCCGCCAGGATGCCCAGCACAAGGGCGAGCGCGGTCGAGACGCCCACCACGACGACCGAGTGGAACACGGGTGCCCAGAAGCTGTCCAGCGCGGCGCGGTAGTTGTCGAGCGTCGGACTGAAGACGACCTTAGGCGGCAGCGTGTACGCATCGATCTCGGTCTTGAAGCCGGTCACGATCAACCACAAGATCGGTCCGAACAAGACCACTGTGGCGGCGTACACCGCGAGCGTCTGGGCGTAGCCGCCCCAGGGGATGCGCCGCGCGCGCTGCCTTTTGGGCGCAGTGGTGGATGGCGCTGCTATCGTACTCATGATGTTAACCGACCTCCTCCGCGCCACGCAACAGCCGCGCCAGGCCCGTGGCGACAATCAGCGTGACGATCACCGTGGCAATTCCGAGGGCCGCGGCAGCGCCGACTTGCCAGCCTACCAGGCCGGTCTGATAGATCAAGAACGGCAGGTTCATCGAGCTGGTGCCCGGACCGCCAGCCGTGGAGACGTATATCTCGCCGAACACCTGCAAGATGAAGATCGTCCCCAGGAGAATGGAAATGCGGAAGTATGGGCGCAGGTGCGGCAACTGGATGTAGCGGAATGTCGCGATTCTGCCACCTCCATCGAGATGCGCCGCTTCGATCTCCTCCTCTGAGATCGCTTGCAGACCGGCGAGCAGCACGAGCATGAAGAGCGGCTCCCATTCCCACGCCGCCATCGTGGCGATCATGAACAAGGGGTGCTGCGCCAACAGGTCCGTGCGCAGGCCAATGGCGTTGAGGTAGTAGGTGATCACCCCAATGGTCGGATTGAAGAGCTCGTTCTTCCAGATGAGTCCAGTGACGGTGGGCATGATGAAGAACGGGGTCACGAGCAGGGTCTGGATGAGCCCCTTGGCGGGAAAGTCGCGGTTCAAGAGGAGCGCGAGTCCCAGGCCCACGACGCAGCAGATGATGAGCGCCATGGCCGTCAGGGCGATCGTTTGCCAGAGCACCTGGGCAAACGTTGGGCTGAAGATCTGGTCCCGATAGTTCGCCAGCCCGACGAAGTGGATGCCGAGGTCGGGGCGAACCAGGTTCCAGGACACGAGACTCAGATAGATCGTCAACAGAAACGGCAGCTGCGTGACGACCCCGACGACAATCAGCCCGGGATACAATAGCGCGCGTCGCTCCGCGGCTTGCGTGCGGACCTTTTTCGGTTGCGCAACACCCGCTTCGCGGCCGCCGAGCCGGATCTGTGTCGCTGGAATCGGTTCGTCCGGCGCCATGCTACTCTCGAAGCTCATGCTAGGCTGTCCTTTCGCCTCGCTCTCTCTTCGCTGACTTACTTCAAGTATCCGCCCGCCCTGGCCACCGCGAGCGCCTGCTGTTGGGCCTGCTGGGTCATCTGATCGACCGTCTGATGGCCCGCCAACACGTTCGCGAAATCCTCTCCCACCTCGGTGCCGAGCTGCTGAAACTCAGGAATCGCGATGTACTGCACGCCAGTATAGGGCACGGGTTCGAGGGTCGGCTGCTCTGGACTCGCCTGCACGATGGAGTTGAGCTCCACCTGCGCCCAGGGCTTCTGTCCGTACGGCGTTTGCCTGTACGCATACTGGCGCGTGCCAGGTGGGACGCGACCCCACCCGAGCTTCGTGCCCACGAGGTTCAGGTAGTGCTGGCTGGTGGCCCAGCGGATGAACTGGAAGGCGGCATCCTTGTTGTTGCTGGTGGACTCAATGGCGAGCGCCCAGGACCAGAGCCAATTCGCCCCACGGGGAGTGACCGCGACAGGCGCGTAGGCAAAGCCGACTTTGTCCGACACCTGCGACTGGCTGGGATCGGCCAGGTACCCGGCGGCTGAGGTGGCGTCGTACCACATCGCGGCTCGCCCAGTGGCAAAGAGCGTTTCGCACTCGGGAAAATTATCCGAGGTTGCGCCCGGCTGACCGTAGTTGCGAACCAGGTTCGCGTAGAACTGGAAGGCCTGTCGCACCGCTGGTGTCGTCAGCTGCGGATTCCAGTGCAAATCGAACCAACGTCCGCCGAAGGTGTTGATGAAGGTGCCCATCGGGGCCATATTGGCGCCCCAGCCCGGTTGGCCGCGGAGCACGATCCCATACACGCCGTGAGCAGGGTCATGCAGCACCTGGGCGAAATGCGCGACTTGATCCCAGGTCGGGCGCTGCGGCATCGTCAGCCCGTGCTGCGCGAAGAGGTCCTTCCGGTAGTACAGCATCGAGCTTTCGGCATAAAACGGGACGGCATAGAGCTGCCGGTTGTAGGTGAGGACGCTGCGGATGGGTCGCAGCACGTCGTTGAGGTCATACTGGCTACGATCGGAAGCGCGCATGCGGGCGAAATACGGATCGAGCGGGTCGATCCACTTGTATCGCGCCCAGATGGGCGTGTCGTAGCTGCCAATGGTGACGAGGTCGAAGTCGCCCGCACCCATGGCGACATCTTGCGTCACCTTCTGGCGCAGGTCGTTCTCCGGCAGCGTCACGAAGTTGGCACGCATGCCGGTAAGGGTCGTGAAGTCGCCTACCAGGCTTTCCATGTCCGTCATTTGCGAATTGCCGACCGTGGCGACCGTCAACGTCGTGCCCCCGCCACAACTCGCGAGCAAGGGCAGCGCAAACGAGGCCACGGCCACCGTGCCACCGATCTTCAGCACCTCTCTGCGCGTGAGCTTGTGACTGAGCTGCGCGGTATCGTCGCCAGACGGTGGATTGGTATCGCTCATCGGCCCGGCTCCTCTCTGTGGTGCGTTGCGGTCACCACGGTGATTTTTGCCGTCGGCAACACTGCAAGCATGAGCCTCGGGGCGCTCACGGGGAGCGCTTCCCGCCACGTGGGGCGTCAACAATGCGGCGTGGCCATCGGGTTCCCGGCGTTCTTTGCATCTTCACAGCTCTCCTTGCGTGAACAGGTATCTGCATCCGACGCCAGGTGCCTGACCCGCTGAGTTTGGCCCAGCGGCTCTGCTCCGATCCAATGGATCTGCTTCGACGAGAGGGCGGCACGGCGCACACCGCGTGCGGACGGTCATCGACTTGCGGACAGCTTCCCGTAGCCGGAGCCTGCTGGCTCCGGCTCTTCCCATGTCGTTGGCGGATCGTTGATGATTGCGAGATGCTGGATACAGTGGCGGCGAGAGCGGCGCGCACGCGCCTGACGGCTCCTACGTAGGTCGCTGACCGGCACGACAGCTGAAAAGCTCGCTCAGTGGGCGAAACGAGCGGAGTGCATGACGGCGATGCAGTCCGCAGCCGTCCAGCTCCGCCGGCAGCGAGTGTCCAGCCCGCATCCAACCAGGCTGACCAGCTGGTAACCGTATCCCGGCACGTCGTCTCTCAAATCTGTGAAAACACATTCCTCATAAACCGTGCCAAGCAACACGATGCTGTGCCCTTGCTGGACGACGCCGAGGTGTAGGTGAGGAGTGAGCGCGTGGGGTTTTGTCGCGGAGGGAGTGGACGTCCACGCGACTGCAGGTTGAGGTGCCGCGACGGCAGGGGCGCAGGCGAACCGGCTGCGCGACGCATTGCCGCTGTCCTTCGTGTTGCTTGAGCTCGTGGTTGGGCGGTCGCGCGGGGAACGCCGCCTGCTCAGCTTGTCAAATGTGCGGGCGAGCCTGCGGTCGAGGAAGAGCGTGCCGTGTCGACACCACGAACCGCACGGCAAGGGTGAGGGTCAGGCCCCGAACGAGAGACCCGGCCCTCTGGCGGTGCGCTGGCGAAACGCAGCTCGCCCACGTTCCGCACGTAGTCCGACTAGCCCGCTTTCCCGGCACCCAAGCCGGTCCCGTAGAAGGTGTCGGGCACACCGTTCCGCCCGTCACCCCAGGTCGCCAGGACGCGGTTGCCGCCGCTTGTGCTGCCAATGTAATCCCCGAAATTGGGGGTGACGTTGCTAATTGCGGTGCACCAGTTCGACGTCGCCGTACTCATCTGGATTGGCTCCCCGAAGGTCGTGCCGTCGGTCGACTGCACCCAGAAGGTGTTGACCAGCGAGTTGGCCGACCCAACGCGCCGGAGCGCCTTGCCTGAAGCGAGCGTCGCGACCCGTACAGAGCACAGCGGGTTGGCGGCAGTCGCTGTCTCCTGGCTTTCCAGGTAGACGACGTCCACATTGCCACCCGGCTCGACGCTCACGACGGGCCAGAAGCGCTTGACGCCTATCGCCGGCTCGGCCGGTGCCAGGGCAGTCGGCGCGCTCCAGGTCGCTCCCTGGTCGTCCGAAATGGTCACGAAGACCTGGGAGGAGGTGAGCCGCTGGTCGATGCAGACCGAGGTGGACGGAACCCCCGAAGGGCAGTTAATGATGGGCGGGGGCAGCACTGGGGCATTGGCGGTGTAGTAGACAGCGTAGAGGCGGCCGGCGTGTGGACCAGTGGTGGCAACCGCGATGCGCGGGTGGTCGTTGAGGCGGTTGCGGTTGTAGCCGACCGGCGGATCCTGCCGCATGGAGTTGGTGTTGGCGATAACTACCGGAGCGCTGAAGGTCACGCCGCCATCCAGCGAACGGGCAGCTACGATCTTGGCATCGGTGGTGACGCCGCCTGTGGCGGTGAACGTGGGGCCAACCGACCAGGTCACGTAGAGCTCGCCGTGCGGCCCGATAGCGGCGTTCGAGCTTTGCTGCAGGACGCCTGCCCCGCTGCAGCTCGGATCAGTCAGATCAGGGCCGGCGATCGCTGGGCCCTGCCAGGTGGCGCCGCCATCGTGGCTGCGCCAGACCTCGATCTGCCCGAATCCACCCCCGGGAGTGCCACATACCTGCTTGAAATTCGTCACTGTGACGTATACCGTACCACTGCCATCCTTCGCCGCGGCGATCGATTCCTTGTCGTAGGAGTCGCCCGGGTTGGGCGCCGCCAGCACCTGCACATCCTCCCACGCGAAGCCGCCAGTGCTATTGAAGTGGCCGCGATGCACGCTGACGCCGAGATTCGCCCCTGTGGTGGCATCCACCGAGAGATTGGCATAGTAGAAGGTGGCGTTGTCGAGTCCGCCGCGGTCCAGCCAGGGGTCGCCGCGCGTGAAGACCGTATGGCCACCGGAGCTGAAGGGAGGCGGCGCGCCGCCGTCGGTCCAGGTGACCCCGCCATTGCTGGAAAAGGCATAGCCGGAGAGTCCGGGTGGGCCTTCCGCCGTGCACGCAGCGCCAAAGGGTGCGCCGCAAAAGCCTTGGGCGTCGTTGAATCCGACGACGACTTGCTGGCCGTCATCGGTGGACGCGATGGACGTCTCGCTGCGGCCAAACAATCCCTGCGGGAAGCCCTGCTGGGGATCGTTGACGCGAACGTTGGGACCCACTCGCGGCGGCTGCCCGGTTCCGGTCACGCTCGTCGGCCCAGGGGGGAAGGCGCCTGCATCAACTGTGAGCCCCGTGGTGTCCTGATGCGAATCGATGATCGCCTGGAAATCCTCGCCGTCGTCGGCGCGTGCGCCGGCTGGGTAGCGGATGAACGAAATCGCCAGGAGTGCCAGGATGGTCAGCGCCACCAGAGCCACTGACTTGAGCTTGCGAGGATACATCGGTCTCTCCGTCAGCTCTATTCGCCGCACTACGACAGACGATGTTCGGCGCTGGCTCTCAGACTCGTCTAGCCCCCCTTTCGGCAATCCAAACTCGGCATACAACACCTGAGCTTGAGTACGCGAGCACGTTACAGCCCAGCCTGAGGGACGTGACGAACTCCCTGACTGGAACAGCTTTGAAGACGCTAACTCACCCTACTCACCATTGCAGCAGGAAGACGATTGAGGCTGTGAACTGTCACGATGAGCGCTTATCGATGGAACGAATGATTGGGTAACGCATAACATAAGTGCCGGGCTGTAGGTGCCGAGGGCAGGGTCGCCCTGAGAGCCCGACGGGCAAGTAGGGCGGTCTGCTTGAGTTGATTTAGCGAGCATGGGCAATCAGACACAGTGGGATCTTCGAGGCCGTTCGCCAGACGCGGTTGACCGCTCCCGGCACGACCTGACACGGCGCGCAGGGTAGCTCGATCGTCGATCCTGGCCGCCATCGGGCGACTGATCTCGGCCGTTCTATGCTCAGGGTCTGAAACGAGGGGTGGAGCCCCTCGCTCGACATAAGCAGAGCCATTGACAACCCGCGGGATGATCCGTATACTTGCTTTTGGTCGCCGCCCGCCGCCTCCACAACGACGTACGCGGCCCCCAGCGGTTACGGTGGTGGTGATGGATGTCTTGCCCCCAATCGCGCCAGCGCGCAATCGGTATTCCGCATCATTCGCGCATCACGGGGAGCATTTGCCTTCAGGCAGAGTAAAGAAACTCGCGCGCTCGGTTCCTCATCGTGTTATCGCCAGGTCTTCCTGGCTGCCAATGGGCGGCTCGGGATGTTTTTTATGCCTGGGACGTGGCCCACAATGGCGTGCGTCATGTCATGCGAACAGGAGGGGTAAACCAGCATGCTTCAGCGTCGTACCTTAGTCAGTGGCGTCGCGGTAGCGGCGACGGCCGTTCTTGTCCTCACAACGGTGTTCATCACCGGCGTGGTCGGTGCCACACCTCATGCGGCCTCACACCCGGCGTACTCAGGCCCGCGTCCGGAGGTCCAGCAAGCAGTCCACCATGATGTCTCGCCGCCGCTGCGCGATCTCGCCCATTACAGCCAGTCATCGGGCCAGCGACGTGACATGCCCTTGCGTCTCATCCCCGTGCCACATGGGGCGAACGTGCAGCCGGATCCCGTCGTCCAGTCCTCGGCGCCGGGTCCGAAGGTCGGTACAACGGGGGGGCTGAATTTTGCGGGTATCGGCGACACGAGTAACACCCCGGCCAACCCGTGTAACTGTGCGCCGCCCGATACCAACGGCGCGGTAGGGGCCACGCAGTTCGTGCAGTGGGTCAACTCGGCCTTCGCCGTCTATAACAAGAGCACCGGCGCGCTCGTGTCGGGACCCACCGCGGGCAACACGCTGTGGGCAGGGTTCGGCGGCGGCTGCCAGGCCAACAATGACGGCGATATCATCGCGCAGTACGACAAGGCGGCTAACCGCTGGGTGATGACCCAGTTCTCGGTCACCAACCCCGCCACCTATGGCTACCTGCAGTGTGTGGCTGTCTCGACCACCTCTGACGCCACGGGGACGTACAACCGCTACGCCTTCCAGGAGCCCAACTTCAACGATTATCCCAAGCTGGGCGTGTGGCCGGATGGGTATTACGCCTCCTTCAACATGTTCAGCGGCAACTCGTTCACCGGAGCTCGGGCGTGCGCGTTCGACAGCGCGGCCATGCGCGCTGGCACCGCCGCCACCCAGGTCTGCTTCCAGCTCAGCTCCAGCTTCGGCGGGCTGCTGCCGTCCGATCTCGACGGCACGACCGCTCCGCCCGCCGGCTCGCCGAACTTCTATCTGAATTTCGGCACGAACGCACTCAACCTCTGGAAATTCCATGTGGACTTCGCGACCCCGTCCAACTCCACCTTCAGTGGTCCCACCACCATTCCAGTGGCGGCGTTCACGGCCGCCTGTTCAGGTGGCGGCAGCTGCATTCCCCAGCCAAGCACCTCGAACAAGCTCGATTCGCTCGCCGACCGGCTGATGTACCGGCTGGCGTATCGTAATCGCGCCGGTACCGAATCGCTCGTGGTCAACCACTCGGTCACGGTGAGTGGGAGCAAGCGCAGCTCCGTCACGGGGGTGCGTTGGTACGAGCTGCGTGTGTCGCGGAGCCCTGACCCCACGGGGACCCTCTCGGTGTTCCAACAGGGCACATACTCGCCCGACTCGAGCTCACGCTGGATGGGCAGTATCGCGATGGACAAGGTCGGCGATATTGCGCTCGGTTATAGCGTCTCGAGTGCGAGTGTGTTTCCCAGCATCCGCTATACGGGCCGCGTGCCGAGCGATCCGTTGGGCACGATGGAAGCGGAGAACTCCATCCTCGCCGGCGGCGGATCGCAGACCGGCACCCTGCACCGGTGGGGTGACTATAGCAGTATGAGCGTCGATCCCGTCGACGACTGCACCTTCTGGTACACCACTGAGTATCTGCAGACCAGCGGTAGCTTCAACTGGAGCACGCAGATCGCTTCGTTCAAGTTCCCTGGGTGCTAGCCAGCCAACAAGCGACGCAGCCTGACCCCGCGAAAGGGCCGCCCGGCATGCCGGGCGGCCTTCTGGCGTTACCGTGATCGTCACCTGCATGCTCGGATGGATGGCGCAGGTGATCGGGAACGTGCCCAGATTCGGGA
>CAYQFU010000112.1:0-18021 GCA_964416775.1 uncultured Ktedonobacterales bacterium | reverse complement strand
CCGTCGTGCGCGCAAGGACGTCCAGGTCAGGTCGGGCTGCGAGCAATTCGGGAATCGTTGGCCCCCACATGCCGTCAGGAGCAGTCGCGGTCATAATCGTCGGCACTCCCAGCAACTTGGCGGCCTTGGCCAGTGCGACCACATTGTGTTTGAGCGTGAGAACATCAATATCGACGACTCCGGTGAACAGACCGACCTGATGGTCGATGAGGAGCACCGCCGCATTATCTGCTGTTAACTGCTCATAGAAGGCGTTTCGATTTCCCGAGTTGATGTTGGAGGTACTCATACTTATCGTGTTCCTTTCTCATCCCCCTGAGGAGGGCATTTCCTCACGCCCGTTGCCGATATATTCCGGCACTTCCCGCGTCGTGAGTGTGGCCTTCGGCCCCTACGAGGGGGCCGGTTGTAGCGGCGCCCAAGTGCCCGCAACGACAGTGTGGCTAGAGAGGCTTACCAGAGAGCTTCACCGGGTGACACGTTTCTTGCTGTTCCGCGCGTGCGGCACATGCCATGAGCGTCCGGAGTCGTGCCCCCGGGAGTTAGGACGTATTCCTGGCGGGCCGGGTGGGGCGCAGGTGTGCGAGAATGGGCTGGACCGTGCGGCCGTGAACGCGCGAGGAGGGTCTGCGGGATGCGTTGGTGCCCTCATGAGTAATGACACAAGTGGTACTGCGCACGAGCGCGCGGCGGACGCTGTGCCGGAGCAGGGTGGGGCTCTGGGCCGGCTGGTGGCGCGGCTGGTGCCGCGGGAGCGGCACGAAGCGATTAACGTGGCGCTGGCGGCGGGCCGGGCGCGGCTCGTAGAGCGTGTGGAACTGCTGGCACCAGAGCGGTTGGGCGATCTCGCGCGCTGGAGCGTGGCGCTGCTGTTGGCGGGAGCGGTGGGCTTCGGCGCGCTGGAATGGGCGGCGCTGGTGGCACGGCGTGCCTCTGGTTTGCCGGGCGTTGGCGGCACGGCCGCGCGGGCGGCGGAGCTGGTGGTGGGCAACGTCTTACTCTATCTCGTGGTGCTGCCGGTTCATGAGGCCATCCACGGGGTGGTGATCCTGGCGCTGGGCGGGCGACCACGCTTTGGGTGGAAACTGCCGCTGGCGCTCTACTGTACGGCGCCGGGGCAGCTGTTCACGCGCGCGGGGTACACAGCAGTGGCGCTGGCGCCGTTGGCGGCGCTGAGCGTGGCGGGCGGCGCCGCGATCTGGCTGAATCCGCAGCTGGGCGCCTATCTGCTGCTGGCGCTGGTCGGAAACGTGTCCGGCGCGGTCGGTGACCTGGTGGCGGCGCTGGGCATGCGCCGGCTGCCGGAGGGTACGCTGGTGGCGGATACGGCAACGGGATATGAGGCATACGTAGTAGACGGCGGGCGACCGACGTAATGAGAGCCAGGGGCTTCCGCGGGACTACGGTGTCACGCTGCTCGCGGACGGTTCCCATTGGCGCGTTCCTGCGTTAGAATCCAAGCGGGCCACCCTACTATTCGGCCGCAGTATCGCGGCCAGATCGAAGCGGTGGGAGAATAGCCAGCTATGGTGGGGCGGGCGATCGGCGGATCGCCATTCCCGGCGCGACGCGCAAGGAGACTTCGACGTGCGTATACGGACTATTGGCTTGACTCTGGTTGCGGTCGTGCTGGTGCTCACAGCGTGTACCACGACCGGCGGATTCACCGGAGGCGTCGGCACGTCGACGCCCACCGCGGCAGGAACGGATGTCTGCCCTCAGGCGCTGAGCGATAGGGCGACGTGCATGACGCCCCACTCGCTGCGCGTGGCATATGGCGTCGAGTCGCTCACGAAGCGGGGCTTGACGGGCAAAGGGCAGACGGTGGTGGACATCGTGTCGTACGGCAGTCCGACGCTGCAGCAGGACATGGATGTGTTCGACCGGCAATTCGGTCTGCCGCCGATTACCATCAAGGTGCTGGCGCCGCTGGGAACCGTGCCCTTCGATCAGGCCAACAAAGAGATGACGGGCTGGGCCGGCGAAACGACGCTGGACGTGCAGATCATCCACGCCATCGCGCCGGACGCGGGCATCGTGGTGCTGACCAGCCCGGTAGACGAGACCGAGGGGACTATTGGGCTGCCGCAGTTCCTGCAGCTGGAACAGTACGCCGTGCAGCATCATCTGGGCTACATTTTCTCGCAGAGCTGGACGGCTTCGGAGGCGACGCTAGCGGATGCCGCGGGGCAGCAGGAGGTGCAAACGTTCAGCACGTTCTACCAGCAGATCGTGACGCAGCAGGGATACACAGTGGTCAACGCTTCGGGCGACAACGGCGCGACAGACTTCATGGACCTGAACGCCACAAAGCTGTCGCCGACGCGGACGGTGGGATTTCCCGTGGATGTGCCATGGGTGACGGCGGTGGGTGGCACGACGTTGACGCCCGCGGGCGGCACGTATGACGAGACGGCATGGTCGGGCAGTGGGGGCGGCGTGAGCAAGTTCTTCCCGGAGCCGTCGTTCCAGCAGCCGTTGCCGCAGAACGACCAGCAGATCCTGAGTGGGCACAGAGGGCTGCCAGACGTGGCAGCGGACGCCAATCCGGTGACGGGCCTGGCATTCTACATGAACGGCACCTGGGATCAGGCGGGCGGGACGAGCGCCGCCGCGCCGTTGATGGCGGGTATCTTCGCCATCGCGAACCAAATGGCGGGGCATCCGCTAGGGAACGTCAATCCCGGTATCTACAAGCTGGGCACCTCGGCCACGGAAAAGCAGGACTTCCGGGAAATCACCAGCGGCAACAACAACGTGCAGGGCGATCCCGCCGATCCGAGCGTCCAGGTACAGGGCTATCAGGCGGGGCCGGGCTGGAATCCAGTGACGGGCTGGGGCGCGCCGCAGGCCGACCACTTCATTCCGGACCTGATCGCGGCGCTCAAGTGAGACCACATCACGACATGAGTCGGGGAAGGATAAGGCACGATGGCGAGCACGGGTGAAGGCAGGCTGGCGGGACAGGTGGCGCTGATCACGGGCGCCAGCTCGGGCATCGGCGGCGCGGTGGCGCGGGTGTTTCTGGCGGAGGGTGCGGACCTGGTGGTGGTGGCGCGCCGCGAGGAGCGACTGCGGCAGATGGCGGATGAGGCGCGCGCGGCCGGCCGGCGCTGTGTGATGGTGACGGGCGACGTGCGCGAGGAGGCTACGGCGGAGCGGGCCGTGAAAGCGGCCACGGAGCAGCTGGGCCGGCTGGACATCCTGGTGAACAACGCGGGCATCGGCATCTACAAGAATCTGGACCAGACCAGCGCCGATGAGTACGACGCGATGATGGACACCAACATGCGCAGCACGTTTCTGTTCGCGCGGCACGCGGTGCCCGTGCTGCTGGCGCGGCGCGCGGGGATGATCATCAATGTGTCGTCCATGGCGGGGGTGATGGGGTTCCCGGGTGAGGCGGTCTATTGCGCGACGAAATTCGCGCAGGTCGGGTTCACGCAGGCGCTCGATCGCGAGCTGCGGCCGCATGGCATCAAGGTGGGGGTGGTGTGCCCGGGCGGCGTGAAGACGGAGTTCGCGCTGGGGACGGGGCGGACGGAAGCGGGCGTGGCCGCCTCGGGGATGTTGGAGCCGGAGGACGTGGCCGATGCGGTGCTGCTGATGGCCACCCAGCGGCCTCATGCGCGGGTGATGGAGATCCGCATGCGGCCGATGGTGGAGCCGCTGGCGGGCCGCGACCCCGAGTAGAGCCGGAGACGAGTGCGGGGCGGATCGCTTGGCAGATTGGGCGGATCGTGCTACCATGGGCGACGCCGCACAGGCGCGTGCTGCCTCCATGAGGGTGGCGAGCGGGTGGCTGGCGGGGGAGGAGCGCACCGTGGAGCAGCTTGCCAGCCAACTGATCGCCGCACTGGGCAGCGTGCCGGCGCTGGTGGTCTACGCCATCGCGGCGGTGTGGGTCGGGATCGAGTGCATTGGCATCGGCGTGCCCGTCGAGCCGGTGATGCTCTTTCTGGGGTCGCTGGTGGCGCTGGGCCACGTGAACCTGCCATTGGCGATTCTGGCGACGGGTCTGGGCTGCGTGGTGCTGGGCAGTCTGGCGTACTGGGCGGGGCGCCGCTATGGGACAGAGGCCATCGCGCGGTTTGGGCGCTACGTTGGGCTGAAGCCGGTGCGCGCCGCCCACCTGGAGCTGTGGCTGCGCCGCCGCGGGGCGCTGGGGGTGTGCGGGCTGCGCGTGACACCGTTGGTGCGCTCGTTTACGTCGTTCGTCTCCGGCGTGGCGGACGTGCCGCAGGCAAGCTGGGCGGTGGGCACGTTCGTGGGGTCGGCGGTGTATTCGGGACTGTGGATCATATTGGGCGACGTGTTCGGCGCGAATTATCAAGTGCCGCTGCGCTATCTCGACCGATTTGGGCTGTGGGGTATCGCGGCGGTGGTCGGCATCATCGTGGTGGTGTTCTTGCTGCACCGGTTCGCCGGGCGGCTGGCGTTTCTGGGACTGGCGTGGCACTTTCGACGGCACCACAAGCAGCATCTACATCAACTGAAGACGGCCAGCATCGTTGAGATAGACCAGATCGGGTAGAGGGCGGGGCCGGTCAGCGCTGCCAGGTGGTGGTGAAGGCGAGCAGGCCCTCCAGGCCGGCGCGGAGCGGCTCGGGCTGGCCGGCGAGGGAGACCCGGACGTAGCCGGGGATGGTGGCACCGAAGGCGCCGCCCGGCGCGACGACGATGCCGCGCTCGGCCAGCAGCACCTCGGCGAAAGCGATGCTGTCGAACGGGGACTCTTGCGCCGAGCGGCCGGCGGCGCGCGCCACATCCACGAGGAGATAGAACGCGCCACGCGGCGTGTAGCCTGCCAATCCATGGGCGCTCAGCAAGGCGAGGGCGAGGTCACGGCGCGCCTGGTAGGCGTCGCGCATGGTGGCAACGCAATCTTGAGGGCCGGTGAGCGCGGCGTGCGCGGCGCGCAGCGCGAGCAGGGGCAGGTTGTTGACCTGGGCGCCCACGACGATGCCGAGCTGGCCGGCCAGCTCCAGCGGGGCGACGACCCAGCCGACGCGCCAGCCGGTCATCGCGTAGGACTTGGAGCAGGTGCCGACCAGGAGCGTGCGGTCGGGGGCGAGCGCGGCGGGGCTGACGTGCGCGCCGTCGAAGACCAGCTCGTCATAGCACTCGTCGGAGAGGATCCACAGGTCGTGGCGCCGCGCGAAGGCCACGAGCGCCCCCACGGTAGCAGGGGTGAAGACGGCGCCGCCGGGATTGGACGGGCTGTTGACGAGCAGCACCCTGGTGCGCGGCGTGACGAGCCGTTCCAGCGCGGGCAGATCGGGCTGCCAGCCGTCGTCGGGCAAGAGTGGATAGCGCAGGGCACGGGCGCCGGCGGTGGCCAGGATGCCATCGTAGCCGGGCCAGCCGGGGTCGGGGACCAACACCTCGTCGCCGTGGGCGCAGAGGCAGAGCAGCGAGGCGGTGAGTGCGCCAGTGCCGCCGGGCGTCACGATCACCTGAGGGGCTGACGGCGCGAGGCCGTCGACGCGCGCCACCCGCGCCGCGATGGCTTCGCGCAGCCAGGCGGGGCCATTGGTGGGACCGTAGCCTTGACGCTCCTCGGCGATGGACGCGAGCGCCGCCTGGACGATGTGGGCGGGGGTGGGAAAGCCCGGCTCGCCGAACTCGAGATGGATGAGATCGGCGCGGCCGTACGCCATGTCCGCGAGGCGGAACATGGGGTTGGGTCCCTGCCCGGCGAGGCTGGGATTGCTGGAGCGCATAGTGCCTTATCCGAGGGTGTTGAAGAGCGAGAGCACGCCGGCCACGAAGACATTGACGGCGAAGATGACGAACGCCGTGATGGCGAGCGGCGCACTTGGCCGGCTGGTGCCGAAGACGTACAGGCCCCAGATGGCGATGCCATGCACGGCGAGGGCGTAGATCGTGAGGCCGAAGCCTTGCAGACCGCGGCGCAGGCCGCCGATATGGCCGCGTCGGAAGACCGGGCGGCTCAGCACCTGTGCGCCGACGGCACTGACGACGACAACCACTCCCAGCCAGATCAATGCCAAGATGAAGTAGGGTTTCTGGGTGGAGTTGCGCGTGGCGAGCTCGACAATGGCGAGCGCGAGGAGCAGCACGCCCCAGCACGTTTCGATGGCAGAGAGGGCGAGAGCGGACTTGCCCAACGAAGACAGCTCGGGGCCGCCCAGGTGCAGCCAACTGCGAGGAAGCGGAGTGTCGACCCGCGCGACCTGTGGCGCCTGGGCGCGAGCGCGCTGCTTCGCCTTGGTGGCAGGCGCCTGAACGTGAGGGACCGCCACCGAAGCCGTGTTCAACGCGAGCGCGCCGACGGTGGCAACCTGCGCGGCGCCCTTGGCGCCTACCGCGGGTTGTTTGCCGGTGCGGCCATCAGCCACGGCGGACGGCTGTTTGCCAGTGCGGGCGTCGGCCACGACTGCGGGTTGCTTCCCCGTGCGGTCATCCGCGGCGGCGGGCGACGCACCCGCGCGGCCATCGGCGGCGACGACGGCGGCCTGTTTGCCCGTGCGCGCGGGCGAGGCGGGGGTTGCCGCACGCTCGGGGGCACGGACCGGAGAGTCGGGCGCGCGGCCGGGACCTGCCGAGGCACGGCGCTGTTTGCCGGTGGTCGGTGCGATGACCGCGGGCTGCTTGCCGCTGCTCTGCGCGGCGGGCGGCTGAACGGCCGCCCGCTTGGCGCTGGCCTGATTGGCGGTCGCGCCGTTGGCTGCGGGGCGCAGCGATTCACCGCAGTGCTGGCAGCGTGCGGCGTCGGCGCGCGTCTGGCGGCGGCAGCTGGGGCATTGGACGGTGACCAGAGCCGGTGCCGGAGCGGGCTGAGGCGCGCGAGAGCGCTGGCGCAGCGCGGTGGTAAGGTCTTCGCGGAACGCGCGCGCGGATTGGTAGCGGCTGCTCGGGGAGAGCTCGAGCGCTTTGATGACGACGCGCTCGGTGGCCTCGCTGATGGTGACGTTGAGGCCAGTGTCCTTGAGCAGTTGGCGCGGGGGGATCAGGGCCTGGCCGGCGGCGCCCGTCTGGGCCAGCAGGCGGGAGGGGGCTTCCGGTGGATCTTTGCCGGTAAGGCAGGCATAGACCGTCGCGCCGAGGCCATAGATGTCGGTGCGCGCGTCGGTGCGCCCCTTGGCCATGTACTGCTCGGGAGGCGCGAAGCCGGGGGAGACGCCCTGAGCGGCGGTACGGGTAGGCCCGCCAGTCTGGAGCTTGGCCAGGCCGAAGTCAATCAGGATGGGCTTGCTCTGCGGCGTGATCTTGATGTTGGCAGGCTTGATGTCGCGGTGGATGATGGGGACTTCGCGGTCGTGCATCTCCTCGAGGGCGCCGCAGACTTCGATGGCCAGCTCCAGCACCTGCGCCTCGTCGAGCGGGCGGCGTCGCTGGGTGAGGCTTTCGTTGAGCAGATCCTCCAGGTCGCGCCCGCTGACAAACTCCATGACGAGGTAGAGGCGTCCGCGCTCCTCGAAGAGCTGGTAGCCGCGGGGGATGTTGGGGTGCGTGGACTTGATGAGCAGGCCGGCCTCGAGCTCGAACTGGCGCCGGACGCCGGCGTCAATATCGCCGACTTCCTTGATGGCCCGATCGGTGTTGTGCTTGAGGTCCCAGGCGCGGTAGACGCTGGCATACCCACCGCTGCCGATGAGCTCTTTGACGCGGTAGCGCTGGTTGAGAATGGTCCCTGGCGCGAGCTGATCCGCCTGCGAAGGCGACTGCGGCACGGCGCTTACCTCCATCAAGATCGCCACGCGGCGGGCATGCGATTGCCAGAGACTCAGACGACGCGGGACCTCCCACGCGCGACTCAAGCATAACGCAACGCAGAAAGGTCGTCAATTGGTGCGGACATTCGGGTACGCTGTGACCAGTTGATGTGACCAGTTGACGAGGTAGGGCCATTATAAGGCACGAGGGAGCCGGTGTCACGCGCGAATCAGATGGCGTGACGCGGCGGGCGACGACGGCGAAAGGGCCCGCTCGACGAAACGAGCGGGCCCCTTCCGGTGCCGTGCGGTGGCACGCCGTGTGAACGCGAGATGGTGGGATGCCCGCGCCGCCGCGCGCGTGCGGCGGGCACCGGACCATTCGGGTGACTACGCGGCGTCGCTGGACCCTGAGTGGTCCTCGCGCTCCTCGCGCTCCTGGTCTTCATCTTCGACGGTGACGTTGAGCGCCCGTTCGATCTGGACGCGGCGTGTGGCACGCTCGCGCCGCAGCTGCTCCCAGAGCAGATCAATCTCCACGCCGATGGCCCGGATGCGGGCGCCGTTGGCGTAGGCCTGTGACGGGCGAGAGGCGGACTTGCGATAGAGCATCTGGCGTTCCTGGGTCAGGCGCTGAATGCGGGCCAGGGTGCCCTCGCGTGGGTTTCGGCGAGCTTCCTCGCCCAACGTCCCTTCGACGACGATCGCTTCGAGCGGCGTGAGCTCGGTTTTGCGTGTGGCGATGGTCATCGATCTCTCCTCTGGCGAATTTCAGGTGCTGCTCCAGGCAGTAGCCACCCAGCGCCGCCCTGATCGCTCTGGATGTAAAGACGAGGGGGCGGCGGCGAGGGCACACAATAGCACAGAAGGTTTCTCAACCTGATAGCATGTGCCGATGGAGATCTCGCTTCGTCTGCCCGCGCGGTGGATGCGGACCGCGCGGCAGGCGGCCGCGACGTGGGAACGGTGAGCGGGATGGCGAGCCTGGCGTGGGTGCTGGGATGTGTGCAACCGCGAGGGGTGGGAGAACGTAGGGAGAGGTAAGCGACACGAACAGGTGATTGTCAACTCGTAAGTCAAGAAAATCAAGATGTGTATTGACAAAATCAAGATGGCGCGCTACACTCGTGAGTGTGTCGGGACCGCGGTCATACCGTTCTGGAGGAGACTGAAAAGCAATGCCTGAGACGTTCGAGGTGGATGGGATCTGTCCCGTTTGCGGTGATGGCATGGTGGTGAGCCGGTTGACCTGCGGACGGTGCGGCAGTGCGCTCGAAGGCGCGTTTCGGGTGCGCGGCGGGCAGACAATCAGTGGACCGCTGACCGGCGGGCGCGGAGCGAAGGGCACGGCATCGCGCGCCGACGAGGAGGCGCGCTTCGGCCGGCTCGCCAGGCTGGACGCGGCGCAGCTGGATTTCGTCGAAACGTTCCTGCGCTGTCGCGGGGTCATCAAGAATGTCGAAGACATGCTGGGCATCTCGTATCCCACGGTGCGAGCGCGACTGGCGGACGTCCTGAGCGCGATGGGCTTTGGGCCAGAAGAGGATTTGCCCGACGGAGACCGGCGCCGCGAGCGACGGGAGATTCTGGCGGATCTGGCGGCTGGCCGTATTTCGACGGAGGAAGCGCATCGTTTGCTCGGGCGCGGCCAATCGGGCACGAGCACCGAGCAAGAGTGACGAGCGGCCGGCGACGCGGGGCACCAGTGGCGGCCCACGACCGGCAGGAGAACGGCGATGAACGACGATACCGAGGGCAGCGAGGCGGGGCGTCCCGGCGAAGAACAGCCGGGCGCGCAGGAGCCGGGCGAGGCGCGGGCTGAGGAGGGGACCGGCGCGTCGGCGGGCCCGGAAGAGTCGCAGCCCGCGACGGAACGGCCGGAGGATGGGGGCGCCGGCGGGCGCGGGCGCGTGCGCCGCGTGGAGATCGGTTTCGCGGAGGGCGATCTGACCGTGCGCGGGTCTGACGGGCCAGAAGTGGTCGTCAGCGGTCACCGAGGTCGCCGCGGAGAGGCGTACGAGCAGGCCGCGGAGGAGTACGACGGCGTGTTGCGCTTCGCGCGCGTGTCGGGCGGTACCGAGCTGATCGTGCCGCGCGAGGCCGTGGTGACGCTGCGCGAAGTGGGCGGCGACCTGCGCGCGGAGGATCTGGCCGAGCTGTCGGCCGGATGGGTTGGCGGCGACGCGGCGGTCGCGGACATCGCGAGCGTAAATCTGGGTCGCGTGGAAGGCGATTTCCGGGCGCGGAGCTGTGGCACGCTGCGGGTCCGTGAAGTGGGCGGCGATGTCCGCCTGGACAGCATGCGCGAGGCGCCGGAGCTAGGACGCATCGGCGGCGACCTGGAGGCGCACGGCGGCTCGGGCCTGATGGCGCGTGAGTCGATCGGCGGAGACGTCCAGGTGCAGGGCTACACGCAGGACGTCACCATTCGCGGCCCGGTGGGGAGCGATCTCAAGGCCGAGGGATGCCCCGGGACGCTGCGCATTGGCTCCGTGGGAGGCGATCTGCAGGCGCGGCTGTGTGGCGCGGTGGTGGTGGACGGGAGTGTTGGCGGCGATTGTGACGTGGCGGAAGTCGCCGGCGAGGTGGAGCTGCACGGGCCGGTGGGCGGGGACTTGAGCGTCTCACTGGTTGGCGGGTTGATCGTCTCTGGGGCGGTGGGCGGCGATGCCGACCTGGCGACGATAGCGCGCGCGGTGCGCTTGCGCACGGTGGGCGGCGATCTGTCGGCCGAAATGCTGGCTGGACCGCTCACGGCTGGCAACGTAGGTGGTGACGCGCGCTTCCGCACCGTGCTGGGCGCGTTACAAGTGAGCATGATCGGCAGCGACGTCTCGGTTCAGCGCGCGATGGGCGGTGTGACGTTCACGCGCGTGGGCGGAGATGCGGATCTGGACACGCCTCTAGCCGCGGGGGCGGAGTACCAGGTGCGGGCGGGAGGTGACATCAGTCTGCGCGTGCGCGGCGAGGTCAACGCCCGCTTTGTGGCGCAGACGCTGGGCGGCGAAATCCGCACACGACTCCCCCTTGCGGTGGAGCGTGGGCGGCGGCGCAATCTGGTGGGCGTGCTGGGACGCGGCGACGCGACCGTCACGCTGCACAGTGACGGTGGCGATATTTCGATCACCGCCGTGGATAGCAACGAGGAGGACATGATGAGCGACGAGAACGTGGGAGCCGGGACGAACGCGGGTGGATCGAGTGAGCGCACAGGCACGCGCCAGCGGAACTGGGAAGGCAACTTCGCCGGACACAAGTTCCGCCTCCGCTGGGATCCAGGCGCGACGGGCCAAACTGATCCGGAAGACCCGGATGGCATGGGGACGTCGCGACGCACCTTTGGCTTCGAGTGGGAGCACAACCCAGAGGAAGACCGGAAGACCGCGGACGATTTCGACCGGCAGATGAACGAGCTGCGCGAGAAGGCGGAACAGGTAGCGCGCCGAGCCGCCGAGCAGGCGCAGCGATACGCGGAGCGCGCGGCACGCCGGGCGCGCGAGACCGATTGGGAGGCCATCGGGCGCGAGGTGCGCACCGCGATCGAGCGGGCCATGGGCGATCTGGAGGGCTCGTTCGGGCAGCTGCGCCGCGAGTTCGACACGCGACGTGGGCCGGGCAACGGCGGGCCGGGCGCGGGTCCGCGACCGGGCGGCGCGCAGCGCGTGCGGATCGAGCAGGACGAAGAGGGCGACGCCTTTACGCCCGGCTATGGCGCACAGGCTGGGACGGCGCCCGAGACTCCGCCGCAGGCGCCGAGGGCGGATACGGACGCGCAGCGGCGGGCAATCCTCGCAGACCTGGCCGCCGGCACGATCTCGCTCGACGAGGCCGAGCGGCGCCTCAGCGAGCTCCACTAGACCCAGTCGCAGAGTTATCTCCAGGGCCACCCGCACGGTGGGGAACGTTTCTGGCTGAAGCCAGGGGCGCCCGCCGAGCGGGTGGCCCGTTGTGTGCCCGGTGGAAGTTAGCGGATGATAGATGATATAGGAGTGATGACGCGCTGTGCACACGCGGCACGAAGGAGATTGGACGCCATGCAATTCGGGGCGATCTTTCCACAAACGGAGATAGGGGCTGACCCGGCCGTGATCCGTGACTACGCGCAGGCAGTCGAGGAGATAGGCTACGACCACATCCTGACATACGACCACGTGCTCGGGGCAGGCACGGCGACGCGGCCGAACTGGAGGGGGCCGTACACCTCCAAGACGATGTTTCATGAGCCGTTGGTGCTGTTTGGCTATCTGGCGGGGGTGACGCGGCGCGTGGAGCTGGTGACGGATGTGCTGGTGCTGCCGCAGCGGCAGACGGCCCTGGTGGCGAAGCAGGCCGCGGAGGTGGACGTGCTGAGCGGAGGGCGCATGCGGCTGGGGGTTGGGGTGGGCTGGAACAACGTCGAGTACGATGCGCTGCGGGAGAATTTCGCCAACCGCGGGGCACGCTGCGACGAGCAGATCATGGTACTGCGCGCGCTGTGGAGCCAGCCGGAGGTGACGTTCGTGGGCCGGTGGCATCACATTGAGGACGCGGGCATCAACCCGCTGCCAGTGCGGCGCTCGATCCCTATCTGGATTGGCGGGCACTCGGACCGGGCGCTGCGGCGGACCGCGCGGCTTGGCGATGGATGGTTTCCGCAGTTCGCACCAGACCCCGAGGGACGTGCACTCGTGGAGCGGCTGCGAGGCTACCTGCGCGAGGAGGGCCGGCCGGAGAGCGCACTGGGCATCGAGCCGCGGCTGAATGTGCGCAGTGTGCCGGAGGACCAGTGGCGCCAGTTCGTGGAGGACTGGAAGATGCTTGGAGCGACCCACATGAGCGTGAACACGATGGACGCCGGGCTGCGCTCGCCTCAAGAGCACGTGGACATACTGCGGCGGGTGCTGCGCGCGTTGACGTGAGAATGCCCTCCTCTGACCCGTCCTTCGTAGCGGCGGGAGCGGGGAGTGGCGGCCGCGGGAGCAGGTAACTGCCAGCAGCTTCCGCGGCGTAGCGGGGAGACGGTGCCGGAGCGGGAGAGGAGGCGCGCGCGATGCGAGTGGGAGTTGGTCTGCCGTCGGGCGTGCCCGGCGCGAGCGGGGCGCTGGTGGTGGAGTGGGCGCGACGCGCGGAGGAAGGTCCGTTCGCGAGCTTGGGCGTGATCGACCGCCTGGCGTATCAGAGCTTCGAGCCGTTGACGGCGCTCGCCGCCGCGGCGGCCGTTACCCGGCGCATGCGGCTGGCCACCACCATCATCGCGTCGCCATTGCACAGCACGGCGCTGCTGGCCAAGTCGGCGGCGTCGCTGGATGCGCTGGCGGGCGGGCGGCTGGTGCTGGGGGTGGCGGTTGGTGCGCGCAAAGAAGACTACGATGCGGCAGGGGTGGACTACCACACGCGGGGCCAGCGACTGACCGAGCAGCTCGCAGAGCTGCGTGAAGTCTGGGAAGACGCGTTGCTGGGGCCGGCTCAAGGGCGGAAGCGAGGGCCAGAGCTGCTGGTCGGCGGGCTCAGCGACCAGACGTTCGCACGCGTGGCGCGCTACGCGGACGGCTACGTGCACGGGGGCGGTCCGCCGCGGGCGTTCGCGCGGGTGGCGGACAAGGTGCACGCGGCGTGGAGTGACGCGGGGCGTCCCGGCCGGCCGTCGCTCTGGGGGCAGGGATATTTCGCGTTAGGGGAGGACGAAGCCGACGCTGGGGCGGCATACATGCGCGACTACTACGCGTTTACGGGGCCGTTTGTGGAGAAGATCGTGGCGGGCATGCTCACGACGCCTCAGGCGGTGGTGCAGTACGTTCGTGGGTACGCGGAGGCGGGGTGCGATGACCTCGTGCTGTTCCCGGCGGTGGCCGACATCGCGCAATTGGAGCGCCTGGCCGACGTGCTGCGCGAGGCGGTCGGGCGTGACGCGGACGTCGCAGCGGCCGCGGCGAGCGGCAACGACGCGCCGGCCGGACGATAGGGGTGCTGGGTGAAGATCGTCATCGTGGGAGCGGGTCCGGCGGGCCTCTACTGTGGGTTGTTGCTGAAGAAAGCCGATCTGGCGCACGACATTACCATCGTCGAGCGCAACCCGGCGGACGCGACCTACGGCTGGGGCGTGGTCTTCTCCGACCGCACGCTGGCAGCGTTCCGGGAAGCGGACTACAAGACCTACAAGGAGATCACCGACCGCTTTGTGATCTGGGATGCCATCGACGTGCGCTTTCGCGGCGAGCTGATGCGCTGTGGCGGGCACGTGTTCGCGGGCATTCCGCGCAAGGTGCTGCTGGGCATCCTGCAGCGGCGCTGCGCGGAGCTGGGGGTGGCGCTGCGCTTCGAGACGGAGATCGGCGAGCTGGCGCAGGTGGGGGCGAGCGATCTGCTGATCGCGGCAGACGGCGTGAACAGCCTGGCGCGCAAGACGCACGCGAGCGTCTTCCGGCCAACCGTGGAGCAGGGGCGGGCGAAGTACATCTGGTACGGGACGGATCGCGTGCTGGACGCGTTCACGTTCATCTTCCGTGAGAACGAGCACGGGTTCTTTCAGGTGCACGCCTATCCCTTCAGCGGGACGACGAGCACGTTCATCGTGGAGTGCGATGAGGCGACGTGGCGGCGCGCGGGCCTGGATAGCGCGGACGAGGCGACGAGCATCGCGTACTGCGAGGAGCTGTTCGCCGACGACCTGCGGGGGCGCCGGCTGCTCTCCAACAACTCGAAGTGGATCAACTTCGCGACGGTCAGCTGCCGGTCATGGCACCACGGAACGACCGTGCTGCTGGGCGATGCGGCGCATACGGCGCACTTCTCCATCGGCTCTGGAACCAAGCTGGCGATGGAGGATGCCATCGTGCTGGCCAACAGCATCGAGCAGCATGGCGAGCTGGAGACGGCGCTCAGCGAGTATGAGCTGGAGCGCCGGCCGGTGGTGGAGGCGTTTCAGGCGGCGGCGGCGGAGAGCAGAACGTACTTCGAGCACGTGCGGCGCTATCGCAAGCTGGAGCCGGAGCAGTTCACGTTTCACCTGTTGACGCGCAGTGGGCGCATCTCGTACGACGATCTGCGGCTGCGTGACGCGCGCTTCATGGCGCGCGTGGATCGCTGGTTCGCGCGAGCGGCGGGAGTGAGCACGCTGGTGGCGCCGCCGCCGGCATTCGCGCCGCTGGCGCTCAGCGGTGTGACGCTGGCCAATCGAGTGGTGTTGCAGGGCGAGACGGCAGGGTGCGCGCGCGAGGGAGAGGTCGCGGAGGAGGATGTGGCGCGGCTGCGGGAGGCGGCGCGGGCGGGAGCGGGTCTGGTGCTCACGACGCCGGTGGCGGTGAGCGCGGAGGGACGCATCACGCCGGGGTGTGCTGGGATGTACCGGCCGGAGCATGCGGCGGCATGGGAGCGCACGGTGCGGCTGGTGCGCGTGGAAGCGCCGGGCAGCATGAAGCTGGGCGTGCAGCTCGGGCACGCGGGACGCCGAGGCGCGACGCGGCCGCGGGCGGAGGGTCTGGACCGGCCGCTGCGCGAGGGCGGCTGGCCGCTGCTGGCGGCGTCGGCGCTGCCCTACACGACGCGCAGCCAGGTGCCGCGACCGATGGACCGCGAGGACCTGGAGCGCGTGCGCAAGGCGTTCGTGCAGGCGGCGCGGATGGCGGCGAGGGCGGGCTTCGATCTGTTGCAGGTGCATTGCGCGCAGGGGTATTTGCTGGCGAGCTTCCTCTCGCCGCTGACCAACCAGCGCACGGATGAGTATGGTGGGTCGCGGGAGAACCGCATGCGCTATCCGCTGGAGGTGTTCGACGCGGTGCGGGCTGTGTGGCCGGACGATCGGCCACTGGCGGCGGCTATTCCCGGCAGCGACTTCGCTCCAGGCGGACTCGTGGTGGAGGATGCGGTGGCGCTGGCCGCGGCGCTCAGAGCGCGGGGGTGCGACCTCGTCACGGTGCTGGGAGGGCAGACGACGCCCAGCGCCGAGCCGCCATACGGGCGAGGATTCTTGACGCCGCTGAGCGACCGCGTGCGCACGGAGGCAGACGTGCGTACGCTGGTGGGTGGGTATCTCACCAGCATCGGCGAGGTCAACACCATCCTCGCGGCGGGTCGGGCCGACCTGTGCCAGATGGAGCCGCAGGCATAAGGGGTGGATCAGGTGCCGATGCGGCCGCGATGGTAGAGCAAATAGAGCATGAAGGCCTGGCGGTAGTCTTCGACGGAGGCACCGCCAGAGCTGACGCGGTCGGAGATGGCGAGGATGCTTTCGGCGATGCGCAGGTCGGCTTCGTCCACATGGCCGGAACGGCGCAGGGCGTCGATGGCGCTGGCGGGGTCGGAGCCGCGGGCGCGGACGCCATAGCTGCGGGCGGCGAGCCGGATATAGGCGTCGAGCTGGTGGCGCAGCTGCTCGAAGATGAGCCGATCGGTCTTCACGTCGGCGAGGCTAGGCGGGCGGGATGGCGGCCCGTTGGGTGAAGGGGAGGACCAGCCGTCGGCATCGTGCGGCGGGCTCCCGTAGGCTCCATTTCCGGCTGGAGCGGTGGGACTGGCCTCAGGCTGGAGGTCATGCAGATACTGACTGTAGAGCTCGAGCAGCTCGGGCGGGGGCTCGCGGGGCGCGGCGGGCGCGACGCTGCCCAGGCCGACAATGGGTTGGGGTCCGGTGGGCTGCTCGCTCATGCTCACGCTGGCGCTCGCGCCGAACATGGCCGACTGAGAGCCGGCGGCGAGGTCGGCGAACGGCGAGCGGTCGGATCGCACGCGGGCGGTGGGCAGCGGCGCGGTGCCGTCGATGGGGATGTCGGCCCAGGAGGGGGGATTGGCGGGGCGGCTGGGCCGCGCGGCGGCCGTCCACTGTGAGGCGGTCCCGCTGCCGGACGGTGCGGATGCTCCGCCAAAGGCCGGCTCGGGCTCGTCCGGCCGGCGCAGGAGGGCGCTCGCCACCAGTTCGGTGTCGCGCTCGATGCGCTCCCACGGCAGGGGCCGCTGGCCGGGACGGTTGTCCGACGCTTCCCATGCGGCGAGCGGGCGCGGCGCGCCGAAATTGCCGGGGGCGCCAGCGGCGAGCGCGACCAGCCCACGCTGGACGTCCGCGGCGGCGCGAGGCACTTCCACACGGATGCTGGAGAGGCGGCGGCGGGCGGGGCCGCGGCTGAGGGCAGGGTTGAGCTCCAGATAGCGCAGGAAGAGCGCTTCGAGGAAGCGCCGCACGTCGGAAGAGCTGACGTCGGCCTGGGCAATCGGCTCCAGGATGATGGCCTGGACAAAACCGGCGATCTCGCGCCGCTTGGCGGCTTCGATGGGCCGGACACGCAGGCGGCCGGCGTGGTAATCGAAGAACGGGGGATAGGTGAAGCGTGCGGCGATCTCTTCGCCGATCTCGGCACGGAGGCGCGCGATATCACGCTGGTCGAGATCAGCGAGGCTGGCCCCCATGACGTTGCATTCCCCTTGTGTGGCGAGCGCGGCAATGCTTCTGCGTGCCCGCGGTCGCGGTTCCGGGCACCAGTCTACCACGAGCGATGCCCGTGTGGAAGAGTTTTGCCCCAGGCGGGCGGGGTTGCGAGAGCAGGAGGGGGACGGCGTGACATGGAGGAGGCGCGGCGGTATCTGGATGGGCCAGCGCCATTCGCGCGGCCTCTCATGCGATGTTGCCTGCAGTGCGGGGTCATCTCGGATGCATCAAGGTATGTGTTGTGCGGCGTGGGATCGTTCCGCGGTACCAGGGAGCGTCATCAGTTGTCACAGCAGCGCGCATGAGCGCGCATGAAGGAGAGACACGGCATGCAACCAAATCCGTTGGGCACCGATAATCCGATCGGACGCCCCGATGACCCCTCCATGACCGTTCAGCCGGGGACAGGGACGGGGCCGGGCGCGCAGCGTACCGAAGGCGAGGGCCGGGAGCCCACACACACGCACGAGGCTCGCACGCACACACACGATCACTACCACGTGACCCACCACCATCGCAGCATACCGGTGGGAGAGTGGGAGCACCGCACGCACTGGCACAGCCACGAGCACAACCATGGTCCGCTGACGCACAGTCACGACTACTCGCGCGACGAGGAAGAGCGCGAGCATGGCAAGGAAGCGCACGTGCACGACCATAACAGGCCGACGCAATCGCCCGCGTAGACACGGTCCCGCTCACATAGACGCGGCATGGTGTGCGGCCGGGGGGACCAGGGGGGCCGGCGAACGGGCCGGCGGTTGATGGAGTTTGACAAATTAGCGCGGGCACCCGAGCCCAATCGCCCGTGATGTGGCCTGATGTCGCGGTGTCCGCACCAAAATGTGAAAATCCATAAACCGCGCCTAAAGATCGGCGGCCGCGCTGGCGAAGGGGCCGGCGGTTGCAACCGCGCCCAGGGGCCTACGGCCGCAAAGTCCGCCT
>CAYQFU010000111.1:0-18164 GCA_964416775.1 uncultured Ktedonobacterales bacterium | reverse complement strand
ACCTGGCTGAGCGGGTTCGCCTCAAAGACCGGAAAGTCGCCGCATTCCTCTCCCTGGGCCGATGTCCAGCCCAGGAATCCCACAGCGGCCGGATCGCTGCCCGCGTTGATGGCATCCTCCACGTCGGCATCGGTGCGAGCCTCGTTGAGCTCGTGATAGAACGTGGCCACCACGTTCTTCCAGGGCTGGTCGAAGGCCACGATGCCGTTCTGGGTGCCATCAGGGCGGATTTCCGAGAACACGCCCACGGCATAGTACACGGTGGCCTGTGTGCCGTCCGCTTGCGGGACATGCACGGAGCCGTGATATCCGCCCAGCCCTTGCAACGAATTGGCCTTGTCGTCGGGACCCGGGAGATCGGGCACGCGCTCCTGCGCGCGGACGCGCCGTCTACGGCTCGACTGCGCGACACTGCTACCAGGCACATCGTCGTTGAGGATGGTCCCGCTGGGCAGCATGAGGCAGAACACCGTAGCGCTGAGATCAAAGCCGTTCAGGGTGCCCTGTTGGCTCAACTGGGTGACGAGCTGCTCGACGTCCGATTTGCCCATCACGGCGGGCGGGCCGCCGTCCAGTGTCGTGGACGGAGTGAAGCTTGTGGTGATCGGCCCGCTCCCGAAGTACTGGACCATGACGTTGTTCAGCTGCTGGTCGGACATGGCGGCACTCAGCGCCCGATCGATGGCGCTGATGTCCGCCGGGCGCCAGGAGTTGGCGCCACCGACATAGAAATTGGTGAATGTGAGGTTGGGGATGGTCTTCCCACCATGGTTGATCAGGTTATGATCCGGGCTGGGTGGAATGCCTGGGGTGAGCTCTTCAGGAATGGCGGCGTTGGCGTAGTAGACTTTCTCTGCTCTGGAGCCTCGTGCGACATGGACGTTGAGCGGGCGAAACGTGGTGGCGCGAATGCGCTGTGCCATCGAGCATGCCTCCTGCGTCTTCGCTGGAACGATCTTGTCGAGGAGGGTGCCGCGCGTCGCACGCGGGCGCACGGATGGGCATCTCTCCTTCCTACACGCGTCGAAACGTCGCTACGGAGGATCGCCGACCATGGAGTCTGAATGGTCTTGGCGCTGGCGCTGCGTCACGCCGCGGTAGGGCGCGCCGGCCATAGCGCCGCCAAGGTGTGCTTTGCGCGCGTGCGGGGCGTGTCAGGCGCTAGCGGCAGCCGCACCGATACCGGCGACTGCCGTTGAGTGAGCGGACGCAACCAGCTCGCCTGGCAGCAGACGCGCTACATGACGTGTCCGCACGCACCCGGGCTCAGGCCTTCCATGGCTGCCCATCCTGTCGCACTATCAACCTCTCGCACTACAGGAACAGGATTGAGCGCTCGTCCTGGACATCGCCAGTTTCCTCAGAAGCGGATCCGGTGCCTGAGTCCAATTCAGGCGTGGGCGTGCATCGCCGCGAAGTCGTTGTGAAGTGAGAACTGCATTCCACGCGTCAGGTGTTCTCTAGAATTTCATGCCGCACACAATTATACACAGCGCTCACATAAAGTCAATCGTAAATCGCATCGAGTTTATCGCTACTCCTTCAAGTTACAAGTGAGCAATAACTACTGCTGATCGGTGTGCCAATCCAGGGGGCGAAGCGTATCAGTGTGGGTCGCGCGGACAGGCGGAGTCCTCGGCCTTCCCTGCCGCAACATCGAGCCGTCGCGACGGGCTAGACCTCGATGCCGTCCCCGTCGTTGGGGATGAGGATGGGTCCACCGAAGGCGCTGCTGGCCTCAGCCCGCGCTTCCTCCTCCGTCCAGCCGTCGCCCACGCCCAGATGCACGAGCGCCAGCGCCCGCGCGCCCGCGGCTGTCGCTTGCTGTCCTGCCTCCACGGCCGTCAGGTGGCGGCTGCGACGTGCCCACATGACGTCGCGCTGGAGGAAGGTGCACTCGGTAATGAGGAGCGAGACGTCCCGCGCCAGGTGGGGCAGCGCGGGTGTGGGCTGGGTGTCGCACGAGTAGCATACGGGGCCGCCCGGCAGCTCCAGGCGCACGCCCACCGACGGCAGCGCGTGGTCCATGCGCGCCACGCGGGCTGGGATCCCCGCCAGCGTCAGCTCCTGTCCATCTTCGAGCGTATGCTGGCTGATGGTGAAGGGCCAGGACCTCAGCGTCAGCTCGTAGCTGTAGAGGTCGAAGAGGTGTTGGACCACTGCCAACACCTCCGGCAGCGCCCAGATGCGCAGGGGCGCGGTGCGCCCGCTGAGGCGGAAGCTCTCGATCAGCGAGGGCAGACCGCCGATGTGGTCGATGTGCGCATGCGTGATGAGGAGATCCGTCACGCTGTCCGACGGGATGCCGGCCCGGCACAACGCCCGGTACGACTCGCCGCCACAGTCCACCTGGAGCCACTGCCCGGCATCCGGCCCAGATACGGCCAGGGCGGTGTTGCCGCGGTCCCCTGTCGGCAGGGCGGCTCCCGTACCTAGAAAAATCAAGCGAGACATGGCGGCTGCGATCCTTTCAGCGGCGATAGCGAGGCTCGCCGTGCTCGGCACCTGAGCGCGACGGCACGCCAGCGGGGTAGCGTGGAGCGGAAGGCGGGGCGGCGCGATCGGGCCAGCGGGGGGCGCTCGGCTCGGGCGCGCGACCATAACGAGCGCCAGATGGGCTCGGCGGGCGCTGCATGCGTGACGGGTCAGCGGCGGGCGCGGCGGGCTGCCGGGGATACGCGGGAGCGCTCTGGGTCACGGCGTGGCCACGGAATGCCAGGCGGCCGACGAGCATCGCGATGCCGATCAGCAGGGCCGCCACAAACGCCAGGGAAGCAGCGGTGGAGATCGGATCGGCGGCGGCCACACCGGAGCCGAGCAAGCCGACGAGCCGCGCCAGCACCGACGCGACGTAGATGCCCGCGGCCAGCGTGCCCGCGACTCCGGCCGCGCCGCTCCCGCCGCGCCGGCCGGCCCATGCGCCCGCCACCACACCACCGAGTGCGGCGCCGCCAAGCAACGCCAATGTGCCGATCAGCATGGCCGTTTGGGTGTCTTGCGCATCGAGCAGGCCATACGCGCTTGCCGTGTTGACGGCCGCCACGGGTAGGGCAGCCGCCACTCCTCCGATGATGCCGGCGATCGCTCGCCTTGCCATATCACTGCCTCCCGCAAACGCTCTCTTGCCGTCTCTTGCACGTTCCGCGCCCACTTACTTGAGCGCGGAGTGCCCGGCTCGCGGACGCGCCCGCCAGTCGTTGTTCCCGGCCAGTGTACGCGCGCCCCCTTGCCCCGTCAAGCGGCATAGCAAGGTCAGCGGATGCCGCGGTTCAGGGTGTCAGCTCTGGCTCCAGCTGACGCACGGCAGCCAGTGTCCAGTCGGGCAGACCACGCGGCCGGCCTGACACCAGATCCACACAGACAATGGTCGTGCTGCCCATGGCGTACACCTGGCCGTGCGGAGCATCGCAGACGGCATACTCAAGCACCATCGAGGCACGCCCGAGCCGTGCCGTGCGCACGCCGACGGAGATCGGCGCCAACGACGAGATGGGCCGCCGGTAGCTGCAGCTGGCCTCGGAAACGACCAGCGGCAGCTCCAGCCGGTCGTCGGTGGCGGCGGGGCCGACCCGCACCGTCCGGCGTCCAGGTACGGAGTCAGCGGCGGCGGCCTCGGACTGGGCCTCACGTCCCAGGCGGCGCACGGCGTCGAAGTAGCCGATGCGCCCCTGCTCGAAATACGTGAAGAAGACCGCGTTGTTGACGTGTCCCTGCTCGTCCATGTCGCTATAACGCACGGACACGGGCGCCCAGAACGAGAACGCCGCGGTGGCCGAGGCGCGGGCGGCTCCAGACTCGCGAGCACTCATCAGCTGATCACCACCGAGATGGCAAAGCCATCCATCCCGTCGTCATCCAGCGGCAGCACGACGGAGCACAGCCGCGGGTCCGAGGCGATGCGCTCGTCGTATTCGGCGATGCCCCGCATGCCAGGGTCGTCGCTCTGGCCACGCAGCGGCTCGCCGCCGCGGATGCAGTTGTCGGCCACGATGATGCTGTGCGGACGGCTCAGCCGCAGCGCCCAGTCCAGATAGGTGGGGTAGCCGGGCTTGTCGGCGTCGATGAAGATCAGGTCGAACGGGGCTTCGGACTGGAGCGCGGGCAGCAGCTCGGCGCCGGGTCCCACGCGCACTTCCGCGCGATCGGCCAGGCCCGCGCGCGCGAGCGACGCACGGGCCACCGCGGCGTGCTTCTCGCTGATCTCCAGCGAAATGAGCTTGCCCCCCGGCGGCAGGGCGCGCGCCAGCCAGATGCCGCTGTAGCCGGCGAGGGCACCGATCTCCAGGATCTTGCGCGCACCGGCGGCGGCGGCCAGCACCTGGAGCAGCTTGCCCTGCAGTGGCGAGATCTGAATGGCTGGCATGTCAGCCGCCCGGGCCGCCTCCAGCGCTGCTCGCAGCGCGTCGTCTTCGGCGGCGAAGCGGCGCGTCAGCTCTTCCTCGATGTAGACGCGCGCTTCGGCATTCTCGCGCAAGCTCCGCAGCTCATCCGTCTCGTCGGCCATGTCGTCCTCTCTCTTCTGCTGCCTGTGATACCACTTCCGATAGCTCGCGCGGGCGGAGTTGCACGGCCAGGAGCCTTTCGGACATGGCGTGCACCCGCCCACGTTCACCGAAACGTCGCAACCAGGCGTGTACCAACTCGCGAGCGCCCGTCGACGCCGAGCGTCGCTTCGGCATCACCGCATGCTCGTCTCGCGGTGCGTGCCGAAGCGCGCCGATCCCATTCTACCCAACCGCGCGCGCACGCCGCGACCCGTCCGTGGTCCGTGACCCGCAAGCATGACAGAATGTCCGCGGCGCCGCAGGCAGCGCTACCAGGCATTGCACTACAATTGCACTACAATGGAAGCCAGTGCGTGTCGTCTTCGCAGTGCGGAAATTGGGGTCGTAGAGTGTAGAGGAGCACGTTGTGACCGATGGACTGGCACCTGAGACATACGCTGTCCGGGGACACCGGCCCGTGGCCGTGGTCGTAACGGGGGCGTTCGACCTGCTGCACGTCGGCCACCTGCGTTTTCTGGAAGCCGCGCGCCAGCTTGGGGATCGGCTCATCGTGGGGGTGGAGAGCGATGCGCGCGTGCGCGGGTGGAAGGGCCCACGACGCCCCATTCAATCGCAGGAGGACCGCTGCGAGCTGTTGACCGCCTTGCGCTGTGTGGACGACGTGTTCTTGATCGAGGGCGAGCGCGTGGACCCAGACTTCTACGCCGACCTGCTCGCACCGCTAGGAGCGACCTATCTCGCGGTGACGGCCGACGATCCATTCCTCGAAGAGAAGCGCGCGGCCATGGCATCTGTGGGCATGGAGCTGCGTGTGGTGACGCCGCGCATCGAGAACTACTCGACCTCGCGGCTTGTGGAGCTGCTGGGACTGGCGTAGCGCGCGCACAGCCCATCTGGCCCAGTCGCCATGCGGGTATGATAGACTGGGCGGGAGTACAGGCGCAGCCCCTGGCCGGTGGTGGACGGGAGGCGTCGAAGAGGAAACGGGAATGGCGATGGCGACGAATGACGGGGCGACGGCGGCGGAGGTCGGCGGTGAAGGCGCGACCGAGCCACGCGAGTACGATGTGCTGGTGGTGGGGGGCGGCCCAGCGGGCCTGGCCGCCGCGGAGGCCGCGGCAAAGGGTGGCGCTCGTGTGGCCGTGCTGGAGCGCCAGAAAGAGATTGGCTACCCCATCCATACCAGCGGAGGCAGCTGGATCAGCGACATGCGCGCACTGGGCATCCCCGGCGACCTGTATCATCCCATCCACCGAGTGACCTTCCTCTCCCCCAATCGGCGCGCCCAGTTTGTCTATGAGGATGCCGTGTGCTGCGTGCTGGACGTGCGCGGCGTCTACCAGCACCTTGCGGGGCGCGCCGTGGCGGCTGGCGCCGAGCTTCACCCGAATTCGCCCGTCGAGGGCCCCATCGTGGAGGAAGGGCGAGTGGTGGGAGTGGTGGCCAAGGACCACCGCAACCGGCCTGGTCCGTGGCGGGCGAGCGTGGTGGTGGACGCGAGCGGCTTCAGCTGCACGCTCTCGACGCGCGCGAAGTTGCATGAGGGCTACCGGCGCTATGGGTTCGGCGCCGAGTACGACTTCTACGCCCCGAACTACGACCCCGCCGAGCTGTATCTCATCATGGGTAGTCAGGTCGCGCCGGCGGGCTACGCGTGGGCCTTTCCCCGCGGCAAGGGGCGCGTGCGGTTGGGTGTGGGTGTGCTGCGGCCCGATACTGAGGCCGACGCGCGCGAGTATCTGGATACCTTCAGCCAGCGGCTGCCCGCACTGGCACCCGCTTTCGCGGGCGCCAGCCCGCTGGAGTACCACACGGGCCTCTTCCCATCGGAAGGCGTGGTGCCGCGCTTCGTAGGCGAGGGGCTGATGGCCACCGGCGACGCCGCTGGCCATGGCTCCACGCTGGTTGGCGAGGGCATCCGCTTCGCCATCTATTCGGGGCAGATGGCGGGCGGCGTGGCCGCTGAGGCGGTGCGCGCGCGCGACACGTCGGCAGGGTTCCTCGCGCGCTACGAGCGGCAGTGGCGCGCGCGCTTCGGGCGCGAGATGGACCTCTCGTACCTCATCAATCAGCGCATCGCCGCGTGGAGCGATGCCAGCTGGGACCAGGGTGTCGAGCTGCTCAGCCGTGTCTCCCCCGCGCAGGCCGCCCAGCTGTTGCGCGGCGATTACAGCGCCGGACTGTTCCTCGGCGTCTTGCGACGCAACCCCAGTCTGCTGCGCACGGGCGCGCGCAAGTTCTTTGATCTGGCGCTGGAGCGGCTCGGCCGCGGCACGCCGCTGACGGAAGCGGACGTGGCCAGCGCCAGCTGAGGTCACGGAATGAGCAGGATCTTCCCCATCGCCTGGCGGCTTTCCAGGTAGCGGTGCGCTTCGGCCGCCTGGGCCAGAGGGAATGTGCGGTCGATGCGCACCTTGAGCTGGCCCTGCTCGATCCACCTGAAGAGATCGGAGGCGCGCTCCAGCAGCTCGGCGCGATCGGCGATGTAGTCTCTCAGGGTGGGGCGTGTCAGGAACAGCGAGCCTTTGGCGTTGAGCGTCTGTGGGTCGAAGGGCGGTACCGCGCCGCTGGACTGGCCGAAGAGCACCAGGTAGCCGCGGGGCCGCAAGCAGTTCAGGCTCTTGTCGAACGTCGTCCTGCCGACTGAGTCGTACACCACATCCACGCCCCTGCCGTCGGTCATGCGCCGCGTCTCGGTCTCGAAGTCCTCGCGCGTGTAGAGAATGACCTCGTTGGCGCCCGCCTCGCGGGCCACACGCGCCTTCTCGTCCGTGGAGACCGTGCCGATGACGCGCGCTCCGCGTATTCTGGCGATCTGCACTAGCAGCGCGCCGGCACCGCCCGCGGCGGCATGGACGAGGGCCGTGTGCCCCGGCGTGAGCGGAAAGGTGCTGTGGCTGAGGTAGTGCGCGGTCATGCCCTGCAGCATCACGGCCGCCGCCGTTCGGGTATCTATGCCGTCCGGAATCAGCACCAGCCGATCCGCGGGCACCACCGCGTACTGCGCGCAGGCTCCCGGCAGCTGCGCGGACGCCACACGGTCGCCGCGCCGCAGACCGGTGACGCTCGATCCCACTGCGTCCACCACGCCCGCGCCTTCCGCGCCTGGGATGGACGGCAGCGGCGCCCGGTACGCCCCGGTGCGGTGGTAGACGTCCACGAAATTGACGCCGATGGCTTCCAGCTTGACGCGTACCTCGGTCGGTCCTGGCTCTGGCATGGGCACCTCTTCGAGGCGTAGCTCCTCGGGTCCGCCGTACGCATGGACGCGAATGGCTTGCATGGATCCGCTTCCTCTCTACTCGGCACCTATTTCTGACAGCATTGGCTCGCGCATGCGACGTACCACACCCGCGGCCTGGAGTCTCCACGCGGCCTGGCCAGTCGCACGCCTATATCTTGTGCGACAGACTACGCCGCGCGCAAGGTAGTGCGCGATCCCCCCTTCCCTCGCGCTCCTCGGCCGTTGTCCCGACGCCGGACCATGCCCCCCTGCATCTGCCGCTGGTTGTCATGCATGCGCTCCTTCCACCGCCTGATCTGTTCGGCACACCGGGTGCTTTTCTACGCCTGAAGCTCGCGGGACCGGAGGTGTGCCGGTCCGAGCAATGGGGCGGAGGATGCTGCCGCACGGCAGCGGTGGGAGGGGTTATGCACGCGCGCAGTGGGGGCCAGCGGGGGGAGTACGGGGGACGCGCCGTGTATCGCGCATGGAACGGTCTACGAAGGCAACACCGAGGGCCTGTCATGGTCAGGAGGACCCATGAAACGGCAAGACGACTGGTCACCACAAAGGCCGGATGCTCGGGGTCTCAGAAACGTACACCATGACAAGAAGAATGGACAGGGTCAGCGCGCGCTCGCGATCGCCGGGCTGTTCGTGGCCCTTGGCGCACTGGTTGGCCTGCTCACCAGTCAATGGTGGTCCGGACTCCTTCCCCAGCTCCAGCTCGCACTGCCAGGCATTCAGACGTCCAGTCCGACCAGTGCCGCGCGCGCCACGCCGACGCTGACCCCTGCCCCGACGGAGACGCCCACGCCGCCACCCACGCCAACGCCCGTCCCCGCGCCGATCTTCCCGGGCATTGCCACTCCGGGTGACTGGCCGACCTATCTGGGGTACGAGGGCACCGGCTTCAATCCATTCGAGGTCACCCTCACGCCTGCCAACGCCGGGAGTCTGCACCCGCGATGGACGCAGCAAGGCGCGGCCAACATCTCGACGCAGCCGGTTGTGGTCAATGGTCTCATCTACTGGGGAGATTGGTTCGGGAACGAGCATGCCACCACGCTGGACGGCCACCAGAAGTGGAGCGTCAACCTGGGGCGAACGATGCCTCCCGGGTGCGGCTACAGCTATAATCCCGACCCTGGCATCGTCAGCACAGCCAGCGTCGGCACGATCAACGGCCGCGCGGTTGTGTTCGTGGGCGGCGGTGACGACCAGTTCTACGCCCTCGACGCGCTCACCAGCCACATCATCTGGCATACGCCGCTTGGGTCGGGTCCGGACCCATTTATCTGGAGCTCGCCGGCGGTCTACAACGGCAGCGTGTACGTGGGCGTGGCCTCATTCGCGGACTGCCCGCTGGTGCAGGGCCAGCTGGTACGGTTGAACGCCGCGACCGGCCACGTCCAGAATGTGTTTTACACGGTCCCTGGTGGCTGCACCGGCGGGACGGTGTGGGGCTCGCCCACGATCGACGCTCAAGCGGGGTACGTTTACTTCGCCACCGGTGGCACGGGAGGCACCTGCGGCGCTGGAGAGCCGTTAGCCAGCTCGCTGATCAAGGTCCGCGCCGCGGACCTCGCGCTCGTAGACGCCTGGCAGGTTCCCGCGTCCCAGGAGACCGGCGATCGCGACTTTGGCAACACGCCGACCCTCTTCATAGCGACGCGCAATGGCGTCACGCGGCGTATGGTCGGCGTCGCCCACAAGAATGGCGTCTATTACGCCTTCGACCGTGACCATCTCAGCGCCGGCCCGATGTGGGAGACGAAGATCGCCTCGGCCGGCACCCAGCCGCTCTCCGACGAGGGCAGCATCTCTCCCAGCGCGTTTGACGGCACCACGCTCTACGTGGCCGGCGGCTACACCGTCGTCAACGGCACTGGCTGTTACGGCAGCCTGCGCGCGCTCGACCCGAACAGCGGCCACATGCTCTGGCAGCGCTGCATGGCGGACGGTCCAGTCTTTGGCGCCGTGACGGTGGCGGGTGGCGTGGTGGTCGTCGGCGAGGGGGCATGGATCAACGTGTGTGACGCGCTCGACGGCCGCACCCTCTACCGCTACCACGATGGCAGCGGCTCCTTCTTCTACGGCGCGGCTTCGATCTCCAACGGTGTCGTGTATGAGGGCAACACGGATGGGCGCCTCTTCGCACTTGCCGCCCCTGGAGCGTAGGGGGTCCGCCAGCATAGGCAGGCTGGGCGTGCGGCCCGGCTGAAGGGCAGGGAGAGATGAACGCTGACCAACGGCCGCCCGTGTCGGGCACGAGCGTGACGACCAGGCCCAGGAAGATCGTGCGCATTGCCGCGGCAGGGGTGGTGGTGATCGCGCTGGCGGCAGTACTGGCGCAGTTTGGCATCCTGCTGGCGCCGCGCCGTGGTCAGCCGAGCGCCTCGCCCACGGCTGGGGTCGCGGCCACCACGGCGACGGCGACCGTGGCACCTACCCCGACGCCGCCTCCACTGACCGGCCCGCAGGTGCTCATGACGCATATGGGGCCGCCGCGACAGGTGTATCCGCTGAGCCAGGCGCCAGCGGGGACGCCGGCGACGGCGAGCGCCTCCCAGCTCGCCCTGCTGGCGCAGCGTCCGGACTGGCGCGCGGGTCTGGCGGCGGGCGGGCAGCCCGCTGGCCTCGGCGTTCCTCACGTGGCGAGCTTCGCCGTCGGCGTGACGCAGGTGCCGGGCGTCATCATCGATCCGGCGCCGATCGATTTTGGCGCGCTGAGCGATGCTGCCGCGGGCGCCATCGCCCCGCTGAGCGCGGGCGCTCCAGAGGAGCTGGCGCTGTGTGTGGATGGCACGGCGGAGATGCAGCTCGCCGCGGGCGCCGCCGCGTTCTACAACCGGTCCGGGCGGACGCTCACCGCGCCCATCGCCCTCACCGCGCTATTTGGTGAGCCGGCCTCCCTTCCGGACAGCGCGGGCGACCACGTCGTGCCGGTGGTCGTCGCGGCACGCTGCTTCTATGACGTGCCGGCGAATGTCTGGCTCGCTGCCGCGCTGGTGATCGGCTTCGACCTCGACACGTCGCAGCCGGCCGGCCAGACACACATCGACCTGGCGCTGAATCGCTCGGCCGATCCGCGCGCCGCGTGGACCGTGTACCAGCTTGCGGCCGCGCACGATGGGTTGGACGGCTTGCCGGCGGAGGCGGGGTGTCCCTGCGTGGGCGATCACCTGCTGCTCGGGGCTGACACGCCGGCGATCTATCTGACCACGGATGAGCTCACGCGGGCGGGGGCCTTCGTGGGAGCGCGCATCTACGCGATTGACCTCTCCGGCGCAGCGAGTGGAGCGAACGCCGTGCCCGTGGCCGAATTCACCCGCCTCAGCCTCGCCGGCGCGCTCGTCGCATCCGTGCAGCCTGCGACGCTCGTGGGCAATCCTGGCGCGGAGTTCTTCATGAGCGCGCTGGACCCCGCCGGAACGGTGGATCGCCGGCTCGGCGTCTGGGCGATGACTGGTGAGCAGGCGCTGAGCCATGGCCAGCCACCGACGCTGACGTCCGCCGTGATCGGCAGCGAGCCGTACGGCCGCCCTCCGGCGGCTGGCACGGCGCAGAAAGGCTCCGCGACGACGCTGGCCGCCGGAGATGACCGGCTGGCGCAGGTGGAGTATCGCAACGGCCAGCTCTATACGGCGCTGGAAACGGCCGCCGTGCCCAGCGGCGACGGAATGGCGCGCGCCGGCGTCGCCTGGTTCGACGTGCAGGCGCAGCTCGGGCCGGGCGGCGCCGTGCGGGCCAGCGTGGCGCACCAGGGCTACATCGCCGTGCGCGGGGCGAACCTCCTCGCGCCAGACCTGGGCGTCGCTGCCGACGGCGACATGGCTGTGGTGGCGACGCTGGTGGGACCAGGCGTCTTCCCCACCGCGGTGTACACCACCACGCACCCGAAGGCGAGCTCGCCCTTTGGCCCGCTGCAGATCGCGGCGGCGGGTGGGCGCCCGGCCAGCCCGGCGGGCTGCGCCGCGGGCGCCGCCTGCGCCTGGACCGGCGCGTCGGCAAGCGCGTGGGATCCCGTCGGGCTGCAAGCCGAAGCGGTGATGTGGATGAGCGCGGCGTACGCGCCTGGGTCCGGCGACGGCACGCGCGTCTTCGCGGTGGGACCGATCTAGCCAGCGCCGCCAGGAGTCGTTCGGAGAGCGGCGGCGGTCCTCCCAACGTTGTGTCACCCACGGTGCCATGCTATAATCGAGGTTGGCGTGTCGGCATCATGTCCGCTGCAGCCGGCTTCGTGCTGCGCACCGCCGTGCGCCCTCACCTGTTCTCGCCCATTCTCCCCGCGGCCAGAGCGTGCCCGGCCGCGGCCATTCCCCAGGCGTATGCTGGGGCCGTCAGGAGGAGCACGTGCAGATTGGACTTGGCTACCTTGAGGCCGCTATCTTTTTCGCCATCGGGTGCGCCTTTGTGTTGGTCACCCTGGCCGCGGCGGACATCCTCAACGCGCTTCTCCTGAAGCGACGGCCCTCGAAGAGCAAGCAAATTACGTATGAGTCTGGCGAGACGCCCATTGGCAGCGCGTGGGTGCAGTACCCGCTGGCGTTCTACATCTTCGCCCTGCTGTTCGTGGCGTTCGACGTGGACATCGTCTTCATCCTCTCGTGGGCCGTCATCTTCCAGCAGCTGAGCTGGTTCGGCTTCGTCGAGATCCTCTTCTTCATCGCCGTCCTTGCCCTGGGTCTCGTGTACGCCTGGCGTAAGGGAGTCATTCGATGGATCTAGTGCCCCAGCTCAGCGCGCCGGCGCAGCCGCCCTCGATGCGCGCCTACGACCGCGATCACATCGCCGAGCTCGTTGAGGATCTTACTAGCCGCCTGCCAGAGATTGTGGGCCATCCCGTGCCGGTGACGCGCATGGGCGGCGGTGTGGTCGGCATCGAGGTGCCACCGAGCAGCCTGTTGACTACGGCGCGCTTCCTGCGCGACACGCTCGGCTTCGAGATGCTGACCAGTGTCTCCGGCGTGGACATGATCGACCATCTCGACTCGATCTACCATCTGGTGTCGGTGAGCCGCAACTGGATGCTGCAGATTCGGGTCAGTCTGCCGCCGGACGTGCCGGAGGTGGAGAGCCTGGTGAGCGTCTATCCGAGCGCCAACTGGCTGGAGCGCGAGGAGTACGATCTGGTGGGCATCGTCTACACGGGCCATCCAGACCTGCGGCGCATCATGTTGGACGACGACTTCCAGGGGCATCCGCTGCTCAAGAGCTTCCGGTCCACGCCGCATATCGTCCACGACCCGGCGACTACGCAGGTGGATCCGCGGCGCGCGTTGGCCAGCGAGCAGCAGCGCGGGGTCGAGCGTGTGGTCAGCAAGCGGCTGGGCCAGGGCCAGGAAGAGCGGCTGCACCCGGGCACACCGACCTTCGGCAACATGGCCATCTTTTCGCGCACCGGCCAGGGGGTCGAGCCACCGGAAGACGACAACAAGCCGGCGACGCGGGGCAGTGGCAGCTAGCATGATCGACCGCATTCCCAGCGCACCGCGCCCAGCGCACCAAGGAGCGTGAGCCAAATGGCCACCGATCAGGCATCTGACATTCCCATGTACGAGGTTGGCGCCGAGGGTCTGCGCAGCGAGGAGATGATCCTCAACATGGGGCCGCAGCACCCGTCTACGCACGGCGTGCTGCGCCTGGTGCTGACGCTCGAAGGTGAGACGGTTGTGCGGTGCACGCCGGTCATCGGCTACCTGCACCGCGGCATCGAGAAGATCCTCGAGAATCGCCCGTACATGGGTGGCATCCGCTACATGGACAACGCGGACTACCTCAGCCCGATGCTCAACGAGACCGCCTACGTGGGCGCCGTCGAGCAGCTCATGGGTCTGGAGCCGCCGCGTCGCGCCCAGTATATCCGGCTGCTGTGCAACGAGCTGCAGCGCATCGCCAGCCACCTGGTGGCCATCGGCACCTACGGGCTGGACCTGGGCGCTTTCACGCCGATTCTGTACACGTTCCGCGAGCGTGAAGGCGTTATGGACCTCTTCGAGGCGTTGGGTGGCAGCCGCTTCAACGTCAACTATTTGCGCGTGGGCGGCGTACTGCACGATTTCCCGCCGGGCTGGCTCCAGCAGTGCGAGAAGTGGCTCGACCACTTCGAGAGCAAGGGTCTCACCGACATGGAGGAGCTGCTCACCGGCAACGAGATCTTCGACGCCCGCACGCAGGGTGTTGGCTTCATCGATCCACAGCAGGCACTTGCCTACGGGATCACAGGTCCCATTCTGCGCGCTTCCGGTGTGAACTGGGACCTGCGCGCCGATCGCCCTTACATGGCCTACCGTGAGATCCCCGTCAACGTGCAGACGCGCCAGGAGGGCGATGCCTTCGCCCGCTATCGCGTGCGCATGAACGAGATGTACGAGTCGGTGCGCCTCTGCCGTGTCGTGCTCGATCGGCTGCCCGGCGGCGCGATCTCGGCGCGCACGCCCATCGCGCTGCGCCCGCCGCGCGGCGAGACGTACTTCGCCCTCGAGAGCAGCAAGGGCGAGCTGGGCATCTACCTCATCAGCGATGGCTCGGAATATCCGTATCGTGCCAAGATTCGCGGGCCGTCGTTCGTCAACCTGCAAATACTGCCCGAGATCTTGCGCGGACACAAGATCGCCGACGTCATCGCCATTCTGGGCAGCATTGACCTGGTGCTCGGGGAGGTCGATCGCTGATCCTGTTCATCTCATTATCGGCGCGGCGCCCACCCGCCCCGTCTGATGACTCGCGGGTGGGCAGGCGCTCGCGGCCACGTCAACCGGCATCATCCCCGTTTCATCCAGGGCGCCGCACGAGGAGCTCGCGGAGGCACTCATGAACGAATTCTGGACTAACGTCATCCACTTTGCCATCACCTTCCTGTTCGCGCTCATCTTCCTGCTAAACGCGGCGATGGTGCTGGTCTATCTCGAGCGCAAAGTGATGGCGTACATGCAGGACCGCGTCGGACCACTGCACAACGGGCCCCAGGGGCTGTTGCAGTCGCCATTAGACGTGGCCAAGCTGCTGCTCAAGGAAGACGTCCGCGGCGGCACGAGCAAAGACAGCCTGATCTTCAAGCTGGCGCCGATGGTCTTCTTCGCGCCGGTGATCACCGCGTTCGTCGTGTTGCCCTTCTCACCGTACGTGACGACCAGCGCGCTGGGCACCGGCATCATTTACTACGTCGCGCTCAGCTCGATTGACGTCATCGGCGTGTTTATGGCCGGCTGGGGCTCCAACAGCAAGTATTCGCTCATCGGCGGACTGCGGTCCACGGCGCAGATGATTTCCTACGAGCTGCCGCTCGTCCTGGCGCTGGTCGGCCCAGTCATGCTCACGAGCGTACTCAACATTGGCTGTGGCGGGCACGCTAACTGCGGCATCGGATCCATCTCGTTCACGGACCTGGTGCGCGCGCAGATGCGCCCGGACGCTCCCTGGCTCTGGTTCCTCTTGCTCCAGCCGCTGGGTCTGCTGGTGTATTACACGTGCGGCCTGGCCGAGACGAATCGCGCGCCGTTTGACCTGCCCGAAGCTGAGTCCGAGCTGGTGGCTGGCTACCTGACCGAGTACAGCGGCATGCGCTGGGCGCTCTTCTTCCTGGGCGAGTATGGCAACATGACCATCGTCTCGGCGGTGGCCACGGCGGCGTTCCTGGGCGGCTGGTCCGGCCCCGGCGCCGCGGTCGGGTTCTGGACGGGCCTGCTCGGTCTGTTCTGGGGCCAGGTGGTGTTCAACATCATCGCCGTCTTCTGGTATGTCGCCAAGATGATGGTGCTGCTGCTGATCTTCATCTGGGTGCGCTCGACGCTACCTCGGCTGCGCGCCGACCAGCTTATGCAGTTCGCCTGGCTGATCCTGATCCCGCTGACGCTCGTCAACATCCTCGTGACGGGGGCGATCTTGCTGCTGCCCATTGGCCAGACAGGAGTGCTGTGGGCCAGCGGCATCGTCAACTGGATCATGACGCTGCTCTTCGTCTTTGGCCTGCGGCGCGCCACGGGCATTTCGCCGTTGGGCCGGCTGCCGCGCTGGATGCGCGGGGCGAAGGGCCGGCGCATCGCGCCGCCAGCTGGGCCGCCAGCGCCCGAGCTGGCCGGCGCCCGCAGGTAGCGACGCGCCGAACGCGATGCGGCGCCCCTCGCCGCAGAGGCGAGGGGCGCTTTCGCTTATGCGAAGTGCAGCCGTGTGCCCACGCTGGACTGAATGTAGGCGCTGGGCAGGCGCCGCGCGAGGAGGTGGGTCGCCTTCCAGCCCGTGCAGTGACCGGGCACGATGAACGCTGGACCAATGGCTTCCACTGCCTCTATGGTCGGCGGAATGACCGGCTCCATGACGGCGCCCGTCAGGTGCATGCCGCCGACGAAGGCGTAGACCCGGTCGACACCGGTGATGCGCTGTGCGTGCCGCATCACGTTGATCGCCCCCGAGTGGCTGCAGCTGGAGAGCACGACGAGGCCCTTGTCCTGGATGTTGACGACGACCGCCTGGTCGTCCCAGATCCAGGTGTCGGGCTCCCATCCCCCATCCATGCTGCGTGCCTGGTGATAGGGGAATCCCTTCTCGAACTCGGTGACGCGCTCCACCTGGCCGGTGACGAGCACCGCGCCGTCCAGCAGCAGCGAAGGGCCGCGCTCCTCGACGACCTGCACGCCCTCACGGTCCAGGTCGTTGTGGCTCGGCGGCGGCATGTGGACTTCGACCCCCGTGGGAAACACGATCTTGCGCTCTTTCCAGGCGTCGGGATGCAGCACGAGTGGCATGCCGCGCCGGCCAATGCGTCCGATGATGCCCTCCAGCCCGCCATGGTGGTCGGCGTGGCCGTGGGAGAGCACGACAGCACGCAGCTCGCCTGGACGGATCTCCAACGCGTCCATGTTGTGCAGTGCGGTGTCGCGCCCCAGCCCGGCATCGTAGAGGATCGACTCGCTGCGCCCGTCCCGTGTGACCGTGAGCAACACGGAGTAGCCGTGCTCCGCGCGCAATGGCTCGCGTTCAAACGCGTCCCACACCATCGGCGGACGCTGCGCGGCTTCAGTGCTCGGGAGCAGCAAATCTTCGTAGTTGTCCACCAGGATGGTGACGTCGGCGCCCTCAACCGGGTCGAGGGTGACAGATGCAGTCATGCTAGCCTCCCTGGTACGTGCGCCTTGAGCGGCAGCCGGGCCCACTCATGGCGCGCGGACGATACCTGGCTCACGATGACTTGTGTGCCCCCTTGCGTGGATGTCGTCTCGCGCTCCTTCACTCGACCGCTTTGTCCGTGATCTCCAGCGCCGCGTCGATGATGGCCAGACCCTCGCGCAGTTGCTCCTCCGTGATGCACAGTGGTGGGTTCACGAAGAAGCTGTTCCAGCGCACGAAGGTGAACAGCCCGTGCTCGCGCAGATACGCGCCGAACCGCGGCATGGGGCCCAGCTCGGACGGCTTGGGGTTGAACGGCGTCATGGGCTCGCGCGTCTGCCGGTTCTTCACCAGCTCCACGATGCTGAACAGGCCGATGGCGCGCACGTCGCCGACCGATGGGTGCCTTTCCTTGAGCTGGTGCAGCTCGGCCTTCAGCACCTCGCCCAGCGTCCTGGCGTTCTCGATCAGGCGGTCCTCTTTGTAGACGTTGATGCAGGCTACCGCGGCGGCGCATCCCACGGGGTGCGAGTTGTACGTCAGGCCCGCGTAGAGCGTGCGCTCCTCGAACTGCCTGGCGATGTCGTCGCTGACGATGGTGGCGCCCAGCGGGACGTAGGCCGAGGTCAGGCCCTTGGCCACCGTCATGATGTCAGGCACGACGTCCCAGTGGTTCACCGCGAACCATTCGCCGGTGCGGCCAAAGCCGCTCATCACCTCGTCGCAGATGAGCAGAATGCCGTGCCTGGTGCACAGCTCGCGTAGCCCTTGCATGTAGCCGTCCGGCGGGATGATTATCCCGTTCGTCCCCACGACGGGCTCCACGATGACGGCGGCGATAGTCTGCGGCCCCTCGAACTGGATCACGTCCGCGATGTGTTCGAGGCAGTCCATGGTGCAGGCGGGCTTGTCGCCGCACCAGCGACAGCGATAGCGATACGGGTCCATCACGTGAAGGACGCCTGGGATGGCCGGCTCAGCCGCCCAGCGGCGCGGGTCGCCGGTCAGCGCGATGGCGCCCGCGGTGGCGCCGTGGTATGAGCGGTAGCGCGCGATGATCTTGTGCCGGCCGGTCACCCAGCGGGCGATCTTGATGGCGTTCTCGTTCGCTTCGGCGCCGCCGTTGGTGAAGAACGCTTTGGAGAGATTGCCGGGCGTGATCTCTTGCAGCAGCCGGCCCAGCTCCGCCCGCACCGCCGTCGTGGAGGTCGTCGGCGCGACGTAGCACACCTGGTCCATCTGCGCCTTGATGGCGTCGATGACGCGCTCGTCCCCGTGGCCGATGTTGACGCACATGAGCTGCGAGTTGAAGTCCATGTAGCGCTTGC
>CAYQFU010000110.1:0-18311 GCA_964416775.1 uncultured Ktedonobacterales bacterium | reverse complement strand
AGCGCGGCCTCGGGCACGCGCCGCGCCCGGCGGGGGATGTGGGTATCGGAGATGACGCCGATACGGTGGATTTCAGGCAATTCATTTCCTCCTAGTGGAACTCAAGCTCCATCAGTTTCGCCTGAACTTGGCCAAGAGGTCGCTGTAGTCAGGAAGCAATCGATACTCGCGTTGGGGGAGCATTACCTCGAGGAAGACGTACAGGCTCACTGCTAGTAAATACCGTACGAACTGTTCAGACCCGAATTGGCGCAGCTCACTCTGATAGGCAGTGAGGTCGAAGCAGTGGTTCAACCAGTCATACAAAGCAGTGGGAACATCCGGATTATACAATAGGCGATGAGCGCGTATTTGGCTGAGTCGGGGATGCGCGGGCGACCGCTCGGCTGCTGATTCGCTGACCTCGGGAGGGTCCATGTCAGCCGCCACAAACGCATATGCTGTGTCCCCGAACACGAGACGGACACCGTCGCCAGGCTCAGGAAAGAGCGGCACAACAGGGTCGTCTGTACTCAGGAAAAGCAGCGTCCAGCCACGCGACTCGTGCCAGTGGACCCGCGCATCCAGGATGGGGTGCTGTAAGTCGTCGAGAGCGCCGAGGACTTGAGGCGGCGCAGGGCTCGCGGAGGAATAATAGCACAGCGAACCGGCAGGCAAGGCATCAGCAATTGCGCTCGTCTGGCCGCGATGGCGCCAATCGTGGCACACCACCTCAACGCCAACCTCCGGCATGACGAAGCGATGCTTCCGACAACAATGGCCACTCTGGGGCCACTCTTCATGACAGGAAAAGTAATCACAGTTACTGCACCGCGGCCAAGCCACGTTACTAGACATGCGGCCGAATCCTTTGCGCGAGCACCGGTTCATCGGTGGACCGTGATTCTAGGTAGACGACTATTGCCGCTTGCTCCTCGTCGTGACGGTGATACAACCATGGTAGCATGCCTCACCGTGCATGATATAGGTCATTAGCCTCATCGCGCATGAGATGCGCCTCATGTGCTGGCGCACAGCGCCTATTAGGATCCTGCGGCCTGCATTTGGCGAACCGGCACATTTAGCGAGTCCACTGGGAGGACAGCATGACCAACGCGCCCACTACGATCCGCTGCATTCTCTTCGACCTGGGCCACACACTGTGGGCACCGGGCGATCCTGCCGTCGTGCGTCGCGCAGAAATGGACGCCGAGGCGCGCACAGGCGCAACCTTACGCGCGCTGCTGTCTCCTGAGGTGCCTGCATGGGACGACCCCGACTGCGGCCACGACCTGCGACAACGGTTCTTCCGTCACCTTTACGCCGCTCACGGGGCCGAACCTTTACTGGAACCTGATTTCGCGGCACTGATTCGAGGCATCCTGCAGAGCATGGGTATCACGCGAGCGGACACACAATGGGGGGCCTTGCTGTATGAGGCGATGCGGGTACGCTCGTCGCACACCCACGTCCTCTATCCTGATGTGCTGTCCACGCTCGAAATCCTACAGCAACGCGGCTTTGCGCTTGGAGTCGTCACCAACCGCGCGTATGGGGGCCCTCCATTTCTCGATGATTTAGGCCGGTTGGGCTTGTTGCGCTTTTTCGACCCGCAACACATCGCGATCTCGGCCGACCTGGGATATCGCAAACCCCACCCCGACATCTTCCTCCACGCGCTTGCCGGCCTGGACAGAGCCCCACGAGAAACCGCTATGGTCGGTGACAAGCTGAGCGCCGACATCATAGGCGCCCACCAGCTTCAGATGTTCAGCATCTGGCGTCCCCAGGTCACTGAGACGGAGTTGCCCGTCCAGATCGAGCCAGACGCCGTCATTACTCAGATCGCCGACCTCCAGATGCTCTTTCTCTAATGGGTGGCCGGACACGCCCGCCGACAACTCATCCGCCAGGACGCACCTCTGGCCTGCCCATCTGTGCGGCTGCCTGGACAGACTGTGATGCTTTGCGGCACATGTTCGAAGCCAGTTGGCCCACCCCACTGATGCGAGGGCCGCGTCACGCACCGCAACGCTTCGGTGGTCGCCAACGCACATCCCCGATGACACAAGATGAGGTGCCAGCATCCGATGTCACAGACTGCCCGCGTTGACCATTAGTCCACCATCCACGAAGTGGGTCGTGCCAGTGATGTAGCTGGCCTCGTCGCTCGCGAGCCAGGCCACCGCGGCGGCGACATCCTCGGGCTGGCCGATGCGCTTTAGCGGAATCTCGGCGAGCAGCATCTGCACTTTGTGCGGGTCCTCCAGCGTCTGCTTGTTGATCGGCGTGGCGATGGCGCCGGGTCCAACGTTCACGATGCGGATGCCGTGCGGCGCCAGCTCGTTGGCGAGGGTGCGGGTGAGCATGCGCAGGCCGCCTTTGGCGGCGCAGTAGATTGCGTTGCCGGGCATGGGCAGGTCTTCATGCACCGATGAGATGTTGATGATACAGCCCCCACCGCCCTGGGCCACCATCTGTCGCGCCGCGGCCTGGGTGGCGAAGTATGGCCCCTTGAGATCCACGGCGATCTGCCGATCCCAGTCGTCCTCGGTGACCTCCGTGAGCGGCGCGGGTTTCTCGATGCCCGCGTTGTTGACCAGAATGTCCAGCCGGCCGAAGGTGGCGACTGTTTGCTGTACCAGGTGTTGCACGTCGGCCACGCGCGAGACGTCGGCCTGCACCACCAGCGCCTTGCCGCCGTGGCTCGTGATCTCGCCGGCGATGGCATCGGCCTCATTGCGATGGGTGTTGTAGTCCAACGTGACGGCCGCCCCTTCCGCCGCCAGGCGACGCACGATGCTGGCGCCGATGCCAAGCGATCCGCCAGTGACGATGGCCACTTTGTTGTCCAGACGCATGTTTCGCCTCCTCCTTCGCGCTTCCGACGCCACGACAGCCGGCGCCAGGGCCAGCCTGGGTTGGTTCGCACAACGCGGTCCGCGGTTGCTCGGTCGTCATGCCGGGCCGCTAGGAGCACGCGTGTCCCCGCCCTCGTGGTACTCTACCCTATGCGGTGCATTGGCTGCTCGGCCCGCCATGTGGACGCGGTCGCCGGTGATACCGCGTCTGGTTCCAGCGTTGCGCCTCCGTCCGGCGCACGCACGCCGGACGCCCCCTCCACAGCGGGAGCCAACACCCACATGCGGGATGACACGATGGACAGGAAGCGGGTGACAGGTGTCAGAGAAGGGCAAAGCGAAGGTTGACGACATGCCCCGGGTCGTGGATGAGGTGCAACGACGCAGACCGGTGACGGTAGAAGACATGTTCCGGCTGCGGCTGCCCAGCGATCCGCAACTCGCGCCGGATGGGCACATGATCGCGTTCGTGCTCTCGGAATGGGTGGCAGACCAGCCGAAACAGCGTGGCCGCATCTGGATGGCCGATGCCAATGGTGGCGAGCCGCGACCGTTCACCAACGGTGCGCACGGCGACTCCACTCCGCGCTGGTCACCCGACGGCCGCACGCTGGCCTTCGTCTCGGCGCGCGACGGCGACGACGGCAAGCGGCAGATCTATGTGATGAGCCGCGAGGGCGGCGAGGCGCGGCGCGTGTGCACGGTGCCCAACGGCGCCGGCGAGATCGCCTGGGCGCCGGACGGCAGTCGTATCGCCTTCATCTCTGACGAAGGCCCCGAGCCGGCGAAGGACCCCATCGTGGTGAGCGCCGACCGGCACCGCCGGCTCTGGACCGTGCGCCTGGGGAGTGACACGCCGGAGCCCGTCACGCCGCCCGACCTGACGGTCTGGCGCTATGCCTGGGCGCCAGGCAGCGACCGCTTCGCCGTGTTCTTCTCTGAGGAGCCGGGCGAGACGGCGTGGTATCAGGGACAGCTCGGCGTGGTGCCGGCGGCTGGTGGGGCCGTGCGCCAGCTGGGGCGGCTGGAGCGCCAGGCGGCGGCGCTGGCGTGGTCGCCGGACGGCGAGCGGTTGGCGTATGTCTCGGGCGAGTGGAGCGACCGTCCGCTGGTCGGCGGCGATCTCTGGAGCGTCGCCGTGGCGAGCGGCGAAGCGCGCAATCTCACGCCGGGCGCGGAGATCAGCGTGAGTTGGGCGGCGTGGATGCCGGACGGCAAGACGTTGCTGGTAGTGGCGCGCGACCGCGTCTGGGATCTCGTCGGCACGCTGCCCGTACAGGGCGGGCCGATCCAGCCGCTGGCGACGGGGTGCGTGATGGGGGACGGCGCCTGGCCGCGCATTAGCGCGACGGCCGATGGCGCGCGCTTCGCCGCCGTGCGCACGAATCTGGAGACGCCGCCCGATATCTGGCTGGGCGAGGTGGGCACGAACGGCAACGACGGCGCGGGCGCTGTCGCCTGGCGCCGCTTGACGCGGCTGAACCCGGTGCAGGAGGAGACACTGGCGCTGGCGCCGACCGAGGTCGTCAGCTACGAGGGCGCGGACGGATGGCGCATCGACGCGCTGCTGACGTTGCCTCGCGACCTGAAACGCGGAACGCCTCCGCCGCTGATCGTGCTGGTCCATGGCGGACCGTCGGCGGCGAACCGGGCCATCTGGGGCGCCGGGGTGACGTGGGTGCAGCAGTGGGCGGCGGCCGGCTTCGCCGTGCTGCAGCCGAACTTCCGCGGCAGCCTGGGGCGCGGCGTCGCCTTCGCCGACGCCATCCTGGGCGACATGGGCGGCAAGGACCTGGAGGACGTGCTGCTTGGGGCCGAGCACCTGGTGCGGACGGGCCGAGTGGACGGCGAGCGGATGGGGATCATGGGCTGGAGCTACGGAGGCTTCGCCTCCACCTGGGCCGTCACCCAGACTACACGCTTCAAAGCGGCGGTGGTGGGCGCCGGCATCAGCGATTTCCACAGCTTCCACGCGCAATCCAACATCCCCGACTGGGACCGGCGCTTCCTGCGGGCCAATCTGGCCGAGGATCCCGACGCCTATCGCGCACGCTCGGCCATCACGTTCGTCCGGCGCGTGACGACACCAACGCTGCTGGTCCACGGCGAGCAGGACCCCTGCGTGCCGGTAAATCAGGCGTACGCCTTCCACCGAGCGCTGCGCGAGCGCGGGGTGCCGGCGGAGCTGGTGGTCTACCCGCGCGAGGGCCACGGGCTGGCCGAGCGCGAGCACCTGCGCGACCTGTGCCAGCGCATGCTGGGCTGGTGGGAGCGGTATCTCTAATGTGGTAGCGGTAGCGGCGAGACGGCAACGCGGGCGCGCCATTAGGAAGATGCCTGACCCAGCATCGCCTCCAGCTGCGTGCGCAAGAGGACCCGCCAGCGCTCTGGGGCCAGCAGCTGCGCGCCTGGCCCCAGCCAGCGCACCAGCGCCAATACCTGGTCGGCGTCGGCCTCCCCGAACGTCATGATGATATTGCCGTCGTCCTCGACGTCATAGCGGGCGAAACGGTAATACCAGTCCTGTCGCAGGCGGTCGGCCTGCTCGGCGGTGACGCGTAGACGGACCGGCGCGCGCTCGCGCCAGGCGTCCATGGCCGTCCTGAGCCAGGTCTGGCCCAACACGTCTCGTACATCGAAGTCGCCAGGAGCAGCGCCCGCGGTTGCTGCGGTTGCCTGTGCGCCTGGAGGGCCGCTGGCCGCGAAGGATGGCGGCGCGGACTGGAGACGCACCGAGCGACTGCTGTCCCCCGCAGGAGACCCCGCCTGAGACGGTGAGGGCTGCGCGCTGGCATCGTCCACCCGACCCACAAGCGTCATCTCGCCCACCCGGTCCGCGCGCCAGATCCGCTGCCTGCGCGTCGGCTCTGAGCTGGCGCTGACGAGATACCAGCGGTCGCGATCCCAGAAGAGTCCCAGGGGTTGGATCACCGAGTCACTTGGCGCGGCGCGGTACGGCGAGCGATACGACAGGCGGATGGCACGGTGATCGAGCAGGGCGTGTAGGAATCGCGTGACGATCGCGCTTTCGCCCCGCCGGTCTACCCCCTCAGGAGGCGCATCGGGCTCGGGATGAAAGATGTCGGTGAAACGGCGCTCGATGCCCAGGATGCGCTCGAGGTGTGCCAGCAGCGCGCGCAGGTGCTCGGGAAGGGCGGCCAGCAGCTTGTGGGATGCGCTGTCCGCCTCCGCCTCGAACGGCACAGCGCGCAGGCTGCGCAGCAGGAGCAGCCCCAGCAGGAGCGCGGTGACCTCCTCGCGCGAGAACATCAGCGGCGGCAGAAAGTAGCCCTCCAGCAACCGGACGCCGCCCTTGCGCCCGCGCTCGGCATACACCGGGATGCCGAGCAGGCTCATCGTCCGCAGGTCGCGATAGATGGTGCGTGACGAGACGCCAAAGCGCTCGGCGAGCTGACGCGCGGAGGCCGCGCGCTGGCTCTGCAGCACGAGCAAGATGCCCAGAATGCGGTCCAGTTCCCTCATAGTCCCTCATCGTGCGCCAGGACCCCGAAAATATGACATGCGGCTGGCAGATTTTCCCAAGTACACTTGGATTGTAGCGCCCCCGGCGACTGCATTGCTGCTCAAACATGACACGAGGCTCGACAGATGTCCACTCTCTCCCAGCCGCGACCCGCCCGCACGCTCTGGCACCATCCCGACTTCATGCTCTTCTGGTCGGGGGAATCGGTTTCGATGTTCGGCACCCAGGTCACCATGCTGGCGCTGCCGCTGACGGCCGTGCTCGCGCTGCATGTGACACCAACACAGCTCGGCTTCGTCCGGTTCAGCGAAACGTTCCCGTACGTCGTGTGCACGCTGCTGTTCGGGGCGTGGGTGGACCGGCGGCGGCGCAAGCCGCTGCTCATCCTGGCGAACGCTGCCCGCGCCGTCCTGATCGGGCTGGTTCCGCTGCTGGCAGCGCTACATGTGTTGCGGCTCTCGCTGTTAGCTGTCATCGCGTTCGGCGTCGGGGTGTTCACGGTGCTCTTCGAGGTTGCCTGGCTGGCCTATGTGCCGGGATTGGTCACATCGGACGCGCTGGTGGAGGCGAACGGCCGCATGACCACCAGCTCCGCTGCGGCCGAGGTGGCGGGTCCGGGGCTGGGCGGCGTGCTGGTGCAGCTGTTTACCGCTCCCCTCGCGCTGCTAGCCGACACGCTCTCCTACGTGGTGGCGCTGGCCACGCTGCTATTCATTCGCGCGCCGGAGCCGCGGGCCGCCGCTGGCAACCAGACGCATCTGCTGCGCGAAATCGGCGAGGGGCTGCGCGCCACATTCGGCAACGGCTATCTGCGTGCCATTGCCCTGATGAGCGGGCTGTGGAACCTGCTCTTCAACATCGCGGACACAGTCTTCCTGCTGTACGCTGTCCGGGAGCTGAGACTGCAGCCAGGAACGCTGGGCGCGATCTTCGCGGTCGCCGCCGTGGGCGGGCTCATCGGCTCAGCGGTTTCCACCCGGCTGGGCCGGCGCGGCCGGTTTGGGCCGGTGCTGGGCATCGCGTTCACCTTCGGCTGTGTGCCGTGGGTGCTGCTACCGGCGGTGAGCGGCTCGCGGAGTCTCGAGGTCGCCGGCTTTACGCTGGCGTATTTCCTGGTGCGAATCGGGCTGGGGCTGTGGGCCGTATTGACGCTGAGCCTGCGCCAGGCCATCACGCCGCAGCACCTGCTGGGCCGCGTCAGCGCGAGCCTGCGCCTGCTCTCGTACGGGCTCGGCGCGTTGGGCATGCTGCTCTCTGGGGTGCTCGCGACGCTCGTCGGGCTGCGACCCACGCTCTGGCTGGCGGCAGGCGGGTTCCTGACGATCTTGATCATCACGCTCGCGGCGACGCCACTGCCGCGGGTGCGCAGCATCCCGGTACGGCCAGAACGGGCGGAGGGGGAGTCCTAGTCCCCTGGCAATGCTAGTCCATAATGCTAGTCCGTAATGCTAGTCCATGTCGAGTGGCAGCGGGCTGGGTCTGGCGATCGTAAAGGCGATCGTAAAGGCGATCGTGGAGGCGCACGGCGTCCGCAAGCGCCCAGGCACGATCACTGCCATATCACCTGGGGGAGTGAGTCCGTAGCAGGCGATGTCCACGGCGGGCCCCACAGCCGAAATGCCAACACTGGAGGCGAATATGGCGACCATCTCCCGCGATAACCCGGTCTGCACGCTGGTCAACGTCTTCACGGTCGCGCCCGAGCACCAGGAGCACCTGTTGGAGGTCCTGGACACCGCCACACGCGAGGTCATGCAACGTCTCCCCGGTTTCGTGTCGGCTAATCTGCACCGGAGCCTGGATGGCTCGCACGTCGTCAACTACGCACAGTGGACGAGCCGCGAGGCGTTCGAGGCCATGGTACGCAATCCGGAGGCTCAGGTCCACATGGCCCAGGCCCAGAGTCTGGCGAGTGCGGAACCATATCTCTACGAGGTGTATGCGACGTTTGACGCGCCCGCGGCGTCTGGTCCCGAGAGCTAGCGGGTAGCGGCTCTGCTACCGGCTGCGCTCATGCAGCCTCTTGGCTGCCCGGTACCGGCGTACCCTCATCAAAATGATCATGCAAGATCAGCAGTGCGCTGATCTCAATCTCCCCGGTGCATGGCACGCTTTCCCTGCGCGACAGCGACTCTCCAGAACAGGCTCTCGCCGCCAAAGATGAAAGGGAAAGCCTGTCATGGAGCATCTCTTCAACGCCTTGGGTCGCTTCGCGGTGCGCTACCGCTTCCTCGTCGTCGCTGCCTGGATCGCCATAGTCGCAGCATGCGTGGTAGCGCTCCCATCACTGGCGAGCGTCACGCCGGACACAACCGTCGCCAGCATCTTGCCGGCCAACGCGCCGAGTGCCCAGGCGGCACGGCTTGCGACGCCCTTTCAAAACGCCCGCTTCGCGGCGGCAACTCTTGTCGCCGCCCGGAGCGATGGGCCGCTCACGACGGCCGATCAGGCGGCGATGGACCGCCTGGAAGCGCAGGTGCGCGCGCTACCGCACGTCCGCAGCGTGCTCGATCTCGCCGTCTCACCTGATGGCGCGGCGCGGCAGGCAGTCATTCAGGCGGACGTACCGCAGAATGGGACTGGCACTGCTCCCGCGCTCGTCGGCTCCATCCGTCAGTTGTTTGGCCGGATGGCCGCGCCTGCGGGGCTCGCGTTCCACCTGACTGGGCCGCTGGCGAGTACCGTCGACGGCATCCACGCGCTTCAGGCCTCCCAGAACGCCACAGAGCAACTCACCTATTTACTGATCCTCGTGCTGCTGCTCCTGGGCTTTCGAGCTGTGCTTGCGCCGGTGTTGACTCTCATCCCAGCAGCCCTGGTGCTGCTGCTCGCCGGACCTGTCATCGCCGTCGCCGCGACGCATCTTGGCGTGCGCGTCTCGGAGACGACGCCGTTCGTGCTCATCGTCCTGATTTTGGGAGCCGGCACCGATTATGGCTTGTTCCTCACTGCTCGCGTCCGCGAGGAGCTGCGGCGCGGGCTTACCCCGCGTGACGCCGTCGTCCGCGCCATGCAAACCGTGGGGGAGACCATCACCTTCTCCGCGCTGACCGTGATCGCGGCCCTATGCGCGCTGGCCTTCGCGCAATTCGGTGTGTATCAGAGCCTGGGCCCCGCGCTCGCCATCGGCACTGCCCTCATGCTACTGGCCGGTGGCAGGTGCGCTCTCCTACCTGCTCAAGGATGCGAGCCCAGAGGAGTTAGTCCGTGCGGTGCGCGCTGCGCCACGAGGGGAGAGCGTGTTGCACCCCGCGGTGGCAGCGCGTGTCCTCAGCGAAGTGCGGCGCCGCGGGGAGTCACCCTGGCGCGATCTGACGCCCCGCGAGCTCGAGGTGCTGAGCCACATTGCGCGCGGCCGCTCCAATGCTGACATCGCTCGGGACCTCGTGCTGAGCGAGCCAACTGTCAGGACGCATGTCGCGAACATTCTCTCGAAGCTGCACCTCGCCGACCGGACGCAGGCCGCCATCTATGCCCTGCGACAGCGCCTCGTCCCCCTCGACGAGGATAACTCATCGCCGCCCACCGTGCCTCACTCCTAATTGGTCGTCACTTTGCGCAGCGCGAACGTCAGCCGATCCGTCTGGATCTTGCCGTCGCGGAACGTCAAGTGCTCGGCGCAGGTCATTGGGCCGGCCGGGGTGATCACCTCATACATGATGAGCGCTTGCGTGTCGTCGCCGAGGGCGGCGAGCATCTTCATCCCACTCACAGTATTGGCGAAGCCGTTCAGGCCTTCCATATAGGCGGTCTTCCCGGTCGAGTGGCTCGCGGGGCCATCGAACACCACGTCGTCCGCAAGATAGCTGGCGGCGGTGTCCATGTCGTGGCTAGTCCAGGCCTCCGTAAAGGCGCGGGCCTTGGCTTCGGGAGTGGATTGCTCGGTCATGTTGGTCTCCTTGTCCGGCGTGTCAGGCCGGCATGTGCTGGGTAATGACAGGACGCATGAAGGGGTACAACGGGAAGGTGGAGAGGGCCTGCTCGACGTCTTGCGGCGAGGCGCCGCGCATGATCAGCCGGACGCGCGAGCGATCGGCACTTACGTAGGTTGCTTCCACGACGCCGCGCTGGGTGAGCTCGCGTATGTGCGCCTGCTCCTGTGCAATCAGGGTGGGCAAGCTTGCTGCTCGATCGGCAGGGATCTCGAACGTCAGAGCAATCATGAAGCGCTTGGGAGCGGGGGTGGGGGTCTGGCTCATCGCATTTGCTCGTCCGGGTTGTTCAGGGTGCGCACTGCACGGACGGATTCACGCGGTGCTGACTGGATTAGCATACGTCCACTTGTCCCGATAGTCAGGAAAGTAGACCATCGCCAGGGCGTCGAGCGCCTGTGAGGTGAGCTTCGCGAGCCGCACCATATTGGCCTCATCTTCCTCCGTAAACTCGCCGTCATAGCGATCGGACACCTGGATCAGGCCATAGTTCAAGCCATCCGCGCCGATCAGTGGGACGGCGAGCCAGCCGCGCATGGGTGGGTGCCGCCCATTCTCCACGCCAAAGTTCTTCCAGGCCGGATTGGCTTCGAGCTCAGCCTGCGTCAAGCGCATTGGCTGGTTGACCTGCGCGATATAGGCGTGGATGCCGAAGCCCACCGCCGGCGTACGATAATCCGCCCAGGCGGCATACTTCTCGGAGAGCGAGAAGTATTTGCGAGCGTGCGACCAATCGCCGCCAATCATCTGGGTGGCGGCGCCCTGATGGGCGGACGCGACGACACGTGCCAGCTCGGCGGCCTGCGCCAGCACCCCATCGGTCGCGTCGAGGAACGCCTTCATCTCCGGCGGTTCAGTCGATTGAATCTCCGTTCGCGCATTGTGATACGTATTGGCGTACGCATGGTGCTCATTGGTCATAACAAAGACCTCCCTTTCGCGTGACGTTGCCCCTGCCACGCCATCGTCGTCGCTACGCCGAGACGATCACCACGCGCCGCTCTGCACGCGCCAACCGCACTTCCGATGTGCCCGAGGTCGCGTCGCGTTCGCGACCCAGTAGCGATTCTAATCAAACATACCCGCACGGTGCCACTCCCTCTCTGGCTAGGGAGCTCGTCCCTTTCTGCCCCGCACCGTGCCATCTGTCCACCCGACCTCCCGGGCCACGTGTCACAACTCAGCATGCGGCGGTGTTTTCTCAGTGGGCACAGTCTCACAGCTCGCAGGGGACGTGTGGCGCGTCCGCGCGCTCGACGCCGCTGCCTGCTGGAGGAGATGCGCGATGGAGAGCGAGGAGTGTTGGCTGCGCTAGCTCACCTCTCGCCGATACGACCGTTTGCTCCGCACCCCATGAGTTCGTCGAGGAATCTTCTTGTCCCATGAAAGGCGCTACCGCTCATGCAAACATCCAGCGGCTCAGGCAACGTGACAACTCGCACAGGCCCTCGCGGTACAGATGTGGCCCTGCGACTGCGCAACCTCTCCAAGCGCTACGCCCAGCGGCTTGCCGTGGACGGGCTGACCCTGGACGTGCGGCGCGGCGAGATCCTGGGCTTCCTCGGTCCTAACGGCGCCGGCAAAACCACCACCATCCGCATGGCCCTGGGCTTGATCGCCCCCACAGCTGGCAGCGTGGAGATCCTCGACCAGGATGTGGCCACCCATGCGGCAGACGTCCTCCCCTACGTCGGCGCTCTCATCGAGCAGCCCGCGCTCTATCCCTATATGTCGGCCCGCAATAACTTGCGTGCCGTAGCGTCGGCACTGGGTGGCATCCCCGCTGCCCGGCTGGATGCCGTGCTCGAGCTCGTTGGGTTGCGCGAGCGGCAGAAGGACCGAGTGCAAACCTACTCGCTGGGCATGAAGCAGCGGTTGGGCATGGCCATGGCGCTGCTCCACGATCCGGACCTCTTAATCCTTGATGAGCCGGCCAATGGGCTGGACCCCGCCGGCATCGTCGAGATGCGCGACCTGGTGCGCCAGCTCGCCTCCACAGGCAAGACCGTGTTTATTTCGAGCCACGTGCTCACCGAGGTGCAACAGATCTGTCCACGCGTGGCCATTATCAACCAGGGCCGGCTTGTCACCGAGTCCAGCGTGGCGGACCTCGTCCGTGGGAGCGGCGAGTTCGCGGTGCGCCTGCGGCAACCGGCGGAGGCGCTGGCGCTCATCCGCACGCAGCCGTGGGGCGCGAGCGCGCGGCTCGACGGAGACAACAGCATCATCACACAGGCTCCCGAGGGAGGCAGCGCCGCCCTGAACCTCTTTCTCGTCCAGGCGGGCGTCGCACCGGAGGCCATCGCCGAACACGCGCAAGACCTGGAGCAGATCTTCCTGCGCCTGACCGACTCTGCCGCCACGCCCATCACGCCGACATCATCCGCCGCACAGGAGGCCATCCAATGAGCGTTTCCGCCGTCACCACCGGCTCCGGCTTCGGCGCACTGGCGCCCACGCGCCGGCTGCACTCCAGCTTCGCCGGGCTCGTCCGGGGCGAGTTCTTCAAGATTGTCCACCTGCGCATCACCTGGGTCATGGCGATCCTGTACGCGCTGGCCGTCGTCCTCGTGCAGCTCATCTGGCCCACCAATCGGAATATCGCGACCCAGTTGCGCAGCGACCCATTCGGCACCATGCTCCAGTTCATGGTAGGCGAGCTCACGGTGTTGCGCATCCTCGGTGGAATCTTCATCCTGATCCTGGCCGCGCACGTCGTCGGGCTGGAATATCAACAGGGCACAATCCGCATTCTGCTGGGCCGTGGCGTCGGGCGCCTCCAACTCTTCGGCGCCAAGCTGCTGGCGCTCGCGGTCGCCTCGTTGGCCTTCCTGGCGCTCGGGCTGGCGATCGAGGTCGTGCTGGGCGGCGGGATCAACCTGGCGCTTGGCGGCAGCCAGATCGTGGGGAGCCTCCCGTCCGACTACTGGCGCGACCTGTGGCTCTACATGCTGTGCGTACTCATCAGCATGGGCGCGACACTGGCGCTCAGCGTGGCCGCTACGGTGCTCGGGCGCTCGCTCGCGTTCGGACTGACGGTCGGCCTGTGCTGGTTCGCCGTGGACAACCTGGGCATGATCGTCGTCAACCTGGCGTACCAGTTCACTCACAGCGATTTCTGGCGTAACATCACCGGGTTCTTCCTTGGGCCGCTGCTGAACCGGCTGCCGGACTACATCGTGCCAGCCCGGCACATCACGGTGTCGGGTCCGCACGGACCGGTGATAGTCTCCGTGCCGGTGACCGGCTTTGGCGTCATGCCGCTCGTGCACGTCACCAGCGGTCAGGCGCTGGCGGTCATCGCGGCCTACTCGGTCATCTTCATGGTCATCGCCGTCGTCCTGACCTGGCGGCGCGACGTGTTGGAGTGAGCATCGACCTGCAGCGACCATGGTGGACCGCAAGCGATCCCTGAGCCGACAGCGGGCGCCATCTGCGGCTGGGCGGTAGCTTCTACGCGCGCAGCGCAGTCAGAGCACCATGGATTCGCCACGTGAGCCGGTGAAGTCGCGGTCGGGAGCGAACGCGGCCAGCGCGATGGTGTGCGCCTCGAACGGCGGCGGCAGGCGCACGAGGCCATCGCTTGCGTCGCCCGCCAGCAACGCTTCGACGAGCACGGCGGTGATGGGCGCGTGCATCAGGCCGTGCCCGGAGAATCCCGCCGCGTGCACCAGATTGGACTGGTTGGCGTCCAGGCCGATGAGCGGGCTGGCGTCGGGCGTGGTGGCATAGTAGCCGCTCGTGGTAGCTGCCAGGCCGCCGCAGTCTGCCAGCTCAGGGGCGAATGCGGCGATCTGTTCCAGCACAGCGTAGCCGTAGTTCTCGACGCCGTGAGCATGGTCGAATCCAGGAGCGATGCGGTCCTGGTCGGCGTCGTCGAACTCCGGCTCGGGGTCGGCCTCGTGCGCCCAGGCGATCAAGAGCTGTGGGCCGTCCGGCCGCGAGTGGGCGCCGCGGCCGGCGCCCATGCCATAGATCGTCATGGGCAGACGCTGCCAGTCGACGGCGCTCATGATGTCGCGAGCGGGTTTCAGAAAGTAGAGATAGCGCTTGAGCGGAGCGATGGAAAGCGGCATACCGCCGAGACGGCGACTGACGCGTGGCGCCCAGGCGTTGGTGCCGTTGACAAACCAGTCGGCTTCGATGATGCCTGTGGAGGTCTCGACGGCGCTGATGCGCCCACCGCGCAGCGACGCGCCCAGCACCTCGACGCCCTGCAGCACCTCCACCCCCAGCTCCCGGGCGCGGCGGAACCCCTCGCCGTAGATCATGTGCGGATGGAGGAAGCCGTCTTCGGCGCACCACGTGGCGCCGATGAGCCGCTCCGCCTCGATGTGCGGCCAGCGGCGGCGCACCTCGGCCGGCTCCAACAGCTCGACGGGCAGTCCGTGGCGTCGCTGCATGGCGGCGTGCTCCCGCGCGCGCTGCCACGCCCGCGCCGCCTCACGCCGGACACTCGGGCGCCAGGGCGGCGCGGCCCGCTCCGGATCCTCGTACAGAAACAGGTATCCATTCTGTTGGATAACTGGCTGCGCACGGTCGGGCGGGGTATGCAACGCCTCGTGGACGTGGCTGTACCACCACTCGGAATAGCGCATGCCGACGACGGTCTCCTCGACACCAAACTGGGCGCGGATGCACGCGGTGGACCGGCTCGACGATCCATTACCGATCGCGGCCTTCTCCAGCACGGTCACGCGAAAGCCGCGCTCGGCTAGGCGCACGGCTGTCAGCGCGCAGGTCGAGCCGCCGCCGATCAGCACCACATGCTCGCCGGACCGCGCGTGCGGCCGCCGTATCCCGCTTGTCATGAGCCGCTCCTCTTTCCCGCGCCTGCCAGCTTCGCGCACATCGAGCGACGTCTCCCAAGGTCCCGCTGGGGACGCACCGGACGGCGGTGCGTGGCATGCAGTATACTCCCGCCCGCCCGATACGCGTAGGCGAGGGCGGGGAGAGGGGCGAGGTCGCGCCAGGACGTATTCGTGGTGTAGTCTATCCTTGACTCCCAGGGCGTGACCAGCCAAGCTCGCGGCGCGTCTTACAGGCGAACAGCGAGTCTTCATGGCCGCGCACTTGCGGGCGCGGAGGCCGAGTGACTACCGTGCGCGTGGCCGTCCGGCTGGCATGCCGGGCGGCCTTGCGGCGGGCGAACACGTGATGGTGAGGACAAGAAAGATATGCCGAGCGATGAGCATGTGGTGCCCGATGGCACGGCAGGAGCTGAGAACGGCACGGAGACCAGGGCGAATGGAGCGGCCGCTGAGACGCCCACGCGCCGGCGTCGCGCGCGCACCGCGGAGGTAAGCGCGCCCACCCGTGCGACGCCGGCCAACGGCGAGGGGCAGGAACAGGCGGCGGCCGCGAGTGAGGGTGCCATCACCCAGCGGGCCGCGCCGCGCACGCGTGCGCGGCGAACCGCGGCGACCAGCGCCGCTGCTGGCACTCCCGCGGCTTCGGCGGGCGCTCCCGCAGCCACGACGGGCGCTCCCGCCGAGTCGGCGCCCGCGACTGCGCCGGGCACTCCCGCGGCAACGCCCACGGCACCGGAAACGGCCAGGGCAGTGCGGCAGGCGCGCCGCGAGGGCGCGATCTCACCCGAGAACACGGTCTTCGTGTCGCTGTCCTTCGAGGGACCGGACGTGTATTCCACGGCCGGCGGGCTGGGGACGCGCGTCACGGAGCTGACCGAGTCGCTGGCCCAGCTTGGCTACGAGACGCATCTGATCTTCGTGGGCGACCCCAGCGAGCCGAGCGTCGAGCACCGCGTCAATGGGCGGCTGCACCTCAAGCGCTGGTCCCAGTGGATCAGCAAATATTACCCCAACGGGGTGTATGACGGCGAGGAGCAGAAGCTCTACGACTTCAACGACACGGTCCCGTACCACATCTACAAGGAGATCGCCGAGCCGGCCATCGCCGCGGGCAAGATCGTGGTAGTGATCGGCGAGGATTGGCACACAGCAGAGGCCATCTCACGCACCTCAGACCTGCTGCACTGGCATAATCTGCGGCACCGCACGTTGATGATGTGGAACTGCAACAGCCTGATGTCGCTGCACCGCGTCAACTGGGGCCGGCTCAACTTCACCGCCACCATCACGACGGTCAGCCGCTATATGAAGCACCGGCTGTGGAGCTACAACGTCAATCCGCTCGTGATTCCAAACGGTATCCCCAGCCGCTATCTGGAGCCGGTAAACGACGCTCAGGTGGAGGCGCTGCGCGAGATCATGCGCCGGGGTGACCCGGACCGCATCTTCCTCTTCAAGATCGGCCGCTTCGATCCAGACAAGCGCTGGCTGATGGCGGTGGAGGCCGTGGCGCGGCTGAAATACAGCGGCCACCCCGTGTCGATGGTGATTCGCGGAGGGCTGGAGCCGCATGGAGGCGAGGTGCTCACGCGTGCGCGCCATCTGGGGCTGCACGTCAAAGATATCGATGCGCGGCGACCCACTCCGGACGAGTGTCTGGACCTTCTGCGCGACGCGGGCGAGGCGGACATCTACAACCTGCGCTTCTTCGTGCCGTCGGATTTCGTGCGCGTGTGCAACGTCGCGGCCGATGCTGTGCTAGCCAACAGCGGCCACGAGCCGTTCGGACTGGTAGGGCTGGAGGTAATGGCAGCGGGCGGAGTGGCGTTCACCGGGGCCACCGGCGAGGAGTACGCCATTTCGTTCGAGAACGCGGTGGCGCTGGAGACGGACGATCCCGAGGAGATCGTCGGTTACCTGCTGCACATGATCCGCCACCCTACCGAGCAGGAAAAGATCCGCGAGGCGGGTAAGCGCACCGCGTCCGAGTTCACCTGGGAAGAGGTCATCGACAATCTCGTCGGCAAGCTGGGCTATCTGGCGCGCAAGCAGAGCATTGTGCTGGAATAGTTCCTGGGGGCACGGGAGTTGCGGCCAACCCAGGCACTCCCCGCACCTCGGCATGGCGTTGGACTGCCGGTTTGTTCATGGGTGGCGGGGGGCTCTGGACGGGGGACAACATGGCGACCGAGGTCGTGGTCTATACCGTGGTGCACCAGCCGCGCCGCATCAAGCTGCCGGCACAGCCGATTCCCGCGGGAGCCAGCGTTGAGGACATCGTGCGCTGCGTCTTCGACGAGGGCATGAACGAGCGCTATTTTCGCAAAGTGTCGAACACCTGCTACTATCCCGCCACCGAAATGTTTCTGCGGCTGGTGCGGCAGGGCATGAAACTGTCCATTGGGTTCTCGGTCTCGTTCCTGCGCCAGGCCGAGGCCTGGGATCCCGTGCTGCTGGGTCGCTTCAAGGAGCTGGTAGCCCATCCCAACGTCGAGCTGATCGGCGTCGAGCCGTATCACAGCTTCGTGTTCTTGCTCGATCTCCCGCTCTTCATCGAGCGCATGCATTGGATGAACGGCGAAATGGAGCGTGTCTTCGGCCGGAGACCGCGTATCACCGATACGACGGAGATGTGCATGTCGGCTTCGATCTACGACGCGCTGGACGAGGCCGGGTATGACGCGGCAGTGATGGATGGACGGCCGTGGGTGCTGGGCTGGCGCGAGCCGACACACCTCTACCGCTACGGCGGGCGCCCACGGCTGTTCTGTCGCCATCTGGACCTCAGCGACGACGTGGGGTATCGCTTCTCCAATCGCACATGGGAGGGATTCCCGCTGATGGCCGAGCAGTACGCCTCGTGGCTGCGCGCCGCGTGGGGCGAATTCGTGTTCATCGGCTGGGACTTCGAGACCTTCGGCGAGCATCACCGGCGCGATAGCGGCATCTTCGAATTCATGGACCGCCTGCCCCACGAGCTCAAGCTGCGCGGGGCGAGCTTCAAGAAGCCGAGCGAGGCGCTGGCTCAGTGGCGCGACCAACCGTTCGAGCTGCCACTGCCGATCTTCCCGACAACGTGGGCGGGCAGCGGCGGCATGGAGTTCTTCCTGGGCAACGCGGCGCAGCAGGCGGTGTTTCAGCTGATGGGCCACACGTTGGGCGTGGCGAAACTGACGGGGCGGCCGGAGCTGGTAGATCTCGCGCTCTGGCTCGCGCAGTCGGACAACCTGCACCTGATCCAGTG
>CAYQFU010000109.1:0-18688 GCA_964416775.1 uncultured Ktedonobacterales bacterium | reverse complement strand
GGCCTCGCCGGGCGCTGCCGCATGCCCAGCTGAGCACCGATTTTCGATTTAGCCGTCCAGGCCGCGCACCTCGCTCCAGGAACGATCACGGCTCGACAGCACCTACTCGCCGCGGCCTATGAGGACGTCCGGCTACACCGCGTCATCAACAGTGGTTCCCTTCCGGTCAGAGCCTTGGCCTACGGGGCGGCCGGTTCAGTTCTGGCCGTGGCGCAGGGCCCGGACGTCATCCTCTTCGACGTGAAAGGGATCCGACAGATCGCCCGCGGATCAGCAGGCTCTGGCACCGGCTCCGTGACCGCCCTCTCTTTCGACGGCGATGGACGGCACCTGCTAGCGGGCACGGACCGCGGCGCGGTGCTGATGTGGGACATCACAGCGATGGCACGGCAGCCCGTGGTCCTCCAGACCTCGGGTGCGCCTGTCGTCACCGTGGCCCTCAGCCCGAACTCCTCCTTTGCCGCCTGGGCGGGCCGCACCGATGGACTCACCCTCCGCCGCATCGACGGTATCGACCAGGCCCATCGCATCAGTGAGACCGGAGGTATCACATCACTCGTCTTCACCACGCCAACCGTGGTGGTGGCGGGCCGGATGTTCCGCAGCCGGGCGCCGATTCCAGCCTTGCAGGCTTATGACGTCACTGGACTGACTCAGCCGAAGAGCCTGCTTCCGGCAGGAACCTCCGTCTTCGGCACGCGGGGAATCGCCTCTCTGGCCTTTGCCTCTAAGCACAACCTGCTGCTGTCCGGTGGCGTCGACGGCAATCTCCGGCTGTGGCAGGCCGACAGCCTGCAGCAGATACGTGCCATTAAGCTCCACACGAGCATCGACGGACTGGCGACCAGCGCGGACGGCGGGACCGTACTGCTGGGGATGGATCATTTCGTGCCCCTTGACGCCCTCGACAGAACGTCTGGCAACGCCCAAGTTCAGGCGCTCGATGTGGCGAGCGGTAAGGAATTGGGGGCGCCGTACCTGTCCGGTTCCACAGCGCTCACCTCGGTGCTCGCGATGAAGCCGGATGGCGACGGGTTCGCCACCACGACGGACGCTGGCAGAACATTGTTGTGGAGGGCACCCCTGCGCCCCGACCCCGCAGGGCCGGTGAATGAGCTGATCCCCGACCCCGGCGATTCTAGAGCCGTCCTCGCGCTCCACGAGAACGGCGACCTCATCCGCGTGGCCACCACCAGTGACAAGCGCACTCTTCTCGGCCACGTGGCTACTCAGGACAAGTCGTTCGCGCTCGCCGCCGATCCAGCAGGCAGGCTGCTGGCAGTTGGACAATCCAACGGCTCTGTCGCACTCTGGAGCTATCCCACATTGCGGCTCCTGGGCGCGATCCCCGGGTCAGGGCCGCCCGACGACGTGATACGCCTGGCCTTTAGTCCCGACGGCCGCACTCTGGTGATGGGAACGGCCCGCGGCATTGTGCGGATCGTTCGTCTGGGACTAACAGCGGCAGCCGGCACGCCGCCAGTCCAGCTCACCGACAGCGACCATGCGACGGTCGGATCCATAGCCTGGAGCCATGATGGATTCCGTCTTCTCATTGGACGCCGAGACGGCGACACCAAGCTATGGTCGACCTCGGGTGTGATGCAGCTTGACACGCATTTCCCCACCGACGCGGCGGTCGTCATCAGCGCTCAGGACGGCTACTTGATCGGCTTCGGTGAGGGAACGATCGGACGCTTCGACGACACCCTCTCCCTCCGCCGCTGGCTCCCGCTCCGCCACGGAAACAACATCCTGGCGGCGCAACTCTCCTCGGACACAAGAACACTGGTCACAACCGGCGCGGACCACACCGGCATGGTCATCGACGTCCCCTCTGTCACAGAACTGCTCAGGGTTGCTAGCCCGGAACCGGAGGCGGGGACAGGCGAGGCCTTCTACGAGGGGTCGTTCTTTTCAGCGGCCCTGACCATTGATACGCGAAGCGCGGTGTTCGGGACCACGGGGGGCGCGCTGCAAACCGTCCTACTCTCCCAGGACCCGCTCATCAGCTACGCCTGTTCTCTTCTCTCCGGACAGGACCGCGACCGATGCCGATGACCTCCGAGCCGCCGAACGCCGTCCGCCGCTTGATCGATGACGGCAGGAACGGCAGGACGAACTACAGAGTCGTGCTGCGCCAGTTGCTGGAAGGCGGGGTACTGATCAGCGCCTGTGCCGAGGTCCTCGCAGCACCGTCGAGCTGGCTTGATGACCTGTATCCAGCCGATGAGGATCTGGGCCCTCACTCGCCTGCAGGGGCCGACCCTGCGGCGTTGGGGTCGCTGCTGGAGCTAGTAAGGGTGACTCGGCCCGAGGATCTGCCGAGGGCGTGCGCGATCATCTATGCGGCCCGGGCGGTCCAGAGCCGACGGCACAACAGAGGTGTCGGCGCTGTACGCGAGCAGGTCGCCGCCGTTCTCGCCTGGGATCTCGCATCGGAAGAACCGTCCCTCGATGCGCCTTTGCGACCGCCCTTCCCGCTACCGTCGCCGGACGCCGACGAGGTAGTACTCGGCAGGCTGGTCCAGGACCACCCCGAACTGCCCTGGGAACCAGTCGACGATCTCATGGAGTATCTGGAACAGGGCCCTCCGCGTGTACTGCGGTCCATCAGCGTTCCAGTAGTGCGGGGTAACGTCACAGAGCTCACCATAAGCAGCCTCGAGGCCGATGCCGTGGCTGACCCTCATGAGCGGATTCTTCCTGAACCAGCCGCAACGGCCTTCATGCGCGACCTTCCGCCCGTAGCGGCTGAATTGTCCGTCGCATTCCAGTGGAGCCGCGCCCGAGAAGGATTCCCCCGCGGACGCGGGATTCGCTGGCGAATCGTGGGCCAAGGCGGCGAACCTGTCGACATCCTGGGACCGATGCAGGCGACAGCCGCTGGCGCGCTCGCGTTCGGGCGGCTCTTTCCTCCTCCACGACGCAGATTGTTGATCCCCCGCGACTGGCGGGCCAAGCAGTTCAACGCCCGGGTGGTCGTGCATGCCGGAATGGCCCCGAACGGTCGGCTGCTGCCCCTCGGTGATGTCGCCGACGCAGCCCGGACCGTCGTCGACTCCGACTACTCCCTGATCGTCGCAACAGACGACGATGTGGTCGCCAGCCCGGCCCGGCACAGATTCGTCGGCCACGCCTCAACAGTCCACGAAGCGGCACGAATGACCAGGCAGCGCGGCGACGCCCGGCGCTGGGCCGCATTCGCGACGGTGTGTCTACTGCTGGCGACGGGGCTCTCCGTGGCAGGCTCGATCTTCAATCAGAGATCGAGGGATGAACTCGCGCTCAGGAACGCCCGCAGGCTGGCCGCCGAAGCGCAACAAATGGGCCCGGACGCTCCAGGAAAGGCTCTGACGCTGGCCTTGGCCGCAGAACTGCTCGGCCCGCACACCAGCGATGCCAGGGCAGCTCTGCTCTCGAGCACCGACGCGGACTCCAGGATCCGCCAGGTCGTGCCTACGGGACTGCAGAACCTTCAACGACTCGCCCTCAACGCGTCAGCGTCCGACGTCGCCGCCATCGGCCCCGACTCCCGGCCTCACGTATGGAGTACAACGCAGGGAACCGAACTGCCCTTGCCGAACAACGCCCCGCTCGCCGCGCGGACCATCACGTTCCCCAGTGGGGCAGGCCCCCTTGCCATCGGGGACGACCACGGAGTCGCCCTGTGGGATCCAACGACGCCCGCCTCTCCTGTGATCAGGCTGGACGCACCGCGCCCAGTAACTGCGACGGCCTACTCGCCAGATGGCCAGATGTTGGCGGGAGGCCTGGATGATGGCAGCATCCTGCTGTGGAGACCCACCTCTCCAAAGCAGTCACCGCAAACCATCCGGCCACACCACAGCCCCGTGCTCAGCCTGGCCTTCAGCCCTGACGGCGCGACGGTGGCCTCAACTGGGAGCGAAGGCTCCGCGCTCTCCTCGGCGCGATCAGGGGTGGTCGAGAGGACCGTTCCCGTCACGGGTCGAGGGATCGCGATGAGCGGCGAATGCGTTTTCATCATCCGCACTGGAACTCTTGAGGTCTACTCGGCAGATCTCATGCATCAACTGCATACGCCATTCACCACCGTCAAAGACGCCGGGATCGCCTTTTCTCCGCTGGCCGGCCATCTCTTCCTGGCGGCCACCAACGGAGTCGTCGAATTTTTCGCCGATGCCAAAGGCATCACGGACAACAAGACGGACAAACTCGAGGCAACATCCCGGGCTCTCAACCCATTCGCGAGCACCGGCAGCATCGTGGCCCTGGGCGGAAACGGCCGATACGCCGCAGCTCGCACGGGGTCGGGCTCCATCGTTATCTACGATCTCCAGGAACAAACACGCAGACAGGTCATCGCTGCAGACGTCCGTGCGATCTATGCCGTCCCGAACTCCGCGCTTACTCTCGAGGTCGCAGGGCCTCCCATCAGGCCAGTCACCCTTCTTCTGATCGATTCGAGAACCGCACGCCTCCAGAATTACCTGACCCTGCCGGCGCCGCAGAGGCCTGGAAGAAGCTGGGATTTCAGCAAACAGCCCGGAGTCGTGGCAACAGCAGCGGGTACGACGATCGCCACCTGGCTCATTCGGCCGGGAACTGGCTTCCAGCAACTCGCGCAATACGACCACCCGGGTGAAGCGGCAGTCTCCGTGATCTTCGACGACACCCGCCACCGGATGACGGCCGTCTGGTGGCACACCATCGTAGTGTTCGACACGAGCGATCCGAGCCGACTCAAGCAGCTCTTCTCGATCTCTGTTCCCAGCCCCGGCATCCACTCCGCCGTCCTCGCGAACAACGGGCAACTGCTCATCATCGCCACCACAGCTGGTCTCTACGCGATCCCCCTGGCCAACAAAACTTCCTCCTGGGATCACCGGATCCAACTGACCTCAGCACCCGAGCATCTCGTCGCCGCCCGACCTGACGGTTCGGTTATCGCGGGAACCCTCAACGGCCAAGCATCGCTCTTCCATCCGACCGGCCAGACCACCTTGCAAGAGATCCCGCTGCAGACCAGTAAGAACTTCCAGAACATTCTCATGGCTGCAGACGACCTGATCCTCTCCATCAGTGGCTCCACGATGGTGGTCTCCGACGCTGCGACCGGCCGATACCTGGCAAAGTTGATCACTGGTGCGGACACTATCCCCGTCGGGGCGCAGTACGACTCACCCGTCCTGAGCATCTTCGGCGACCTCCCGAGGGAGGGAGCCGACGTCGTACTCGGCCGAAATGCCGTTCGCGAGAAGGCGTGCACGCTGCTGTACGCCAGCCGCACCCTCACCCTCCAGGACGCCTGGCCGCAAGCTCCGGCCGCATGGCGCTCCCGCCGCCTCTGCCCCTGAAATCCTTGTCACGTGACTCATGCCATGCCATCCCCCGGGATGCCACCCGATCGTGGACAGCGGTTGCGATGCGGCGTGTGACAGCGTCTTCAGGCCCCATTCCGTGCGAACGCCCATGGGTTCATCGTGAGAACCCTTCGGTTCGCGCGAACTCTGGGTTTCTCGACCTGTCGGTAAGACTGGCTCCACCAGGTACGTCGGACGCTTGAGGAGGTTTCGGCGAACTCTCATTCGGCGGATCGTGCGCAGTCCGACTCATCACAACCTCAACCCGGTCGGACTCCCTGCTGGATCGAGCCTCCAGAAACAGGTGTGAGTCCCAGGGCTGATCGCATTCTCGCTATGTGAGACCGAGGATGGTGAGTGGGCGGGTGAAGTTGTCGCGTGCCCAGCGGGTGCCTTCGGCGATGTTGGTGAAGCCGGACAGGCGGAGCGCGCCGATGGCGTGACTTCAAGTTCCCGCACGTCAAGCAGGTGTTCCTGGTGGAACGCCACTTCCACGACCCTGGACGGAGCGCCCCTGTCGGCCCAGGCCGTACTCGGCGTCACCAGCCTCCCTGCCCGCGCCACCGATCCCGAACGGCTCGCCGCCCTGGTCCGCGGCGAGTGGGCGATCGAAAACCGAGACCATTACGTCCGTGACGTGACCCTGGGCGAGGATCGGTGCCGGGTCCGGACCGACGCGCTGCCCTCCATCCTCGCCGCCATGCGTTGTCTGATGACCTTGGCGCGGCGGCGACCTTTACGGCGAAGCCTTTAGTTTGGGTGGTGCCGACGCCTGAGACGGCACGGGCATGTTACGCGGCGAGGGAGAGGTGTTCGTGGACGGCTTGCCAGTGGCCGTTGTGGTTGTGGAAGACGATGGTTTCGCGTTCGCTGAGGGTTGCGGTGCCGGTGTTTGTGCTGATGTCGGTTTGGACGTGGTGGGTGAAGACGGCGGTGTCTCCGAGGAGCTGCACGAGACGGTCGGTGGAGGTGCAGGCGAGGACGTGGAAGTCGTCCTCCTTGACCCACTGAGTCCAGAGTTGGCGGTATTCGGCGGTGGACTCGATCCGGCCGGGTGTGGTGTGGAAGACAAAGGTGGCATCGGGGGCGAAGGCGGCGAAGTAGTCGTCGAGGCGGCCTTCGGCGAAGGCGGCCACGAGGGCGTCGGCGGCTTGCAGTACCTCGTCGGTCATGGGTGCTCCATCGGGGTCGGAAGAATGCGGGCGACTGCGCGGACCGGGGCTCCGTCCGCGCCGGCGAGGCGGATCGGCAGGAGGGACACCTCGATGGGGTGGCCCGCGGTCTGGGCGTCCAGCAGGGCGTCGAGGCCGGTCAGGTTCTCTGCGATCACGGCGTGGGCGCCGCAGAGGACGCGGTGGGCTGGGAAGTCCTCGGCCGGGGTGGGGTCGACGCTGAGCGCGTCGATGCCGACGGTGCGGACGCCGGAGGCGATGAGGAGGGCGGCGGCCTCGGCGGTCAGGTAGGGATGGGCGTGGTACTGCTCGGTGCCCCAGTGGTCCGACCAGCCGGTGGCAATCAGTACGATCGCGCCGGCCTGCGCGGCCGCCGCGACGGCCGACGGGCCGATGGGAGTGCGCGGCGGCAGCCCGCGGGCGTCCACGACAACGCCCGGCCCGACGAACCGGTTCAGCGGGAGGTCGTCGAGCGTGGGCAGGGTGTCGTCGATGTGAAAGGGCGCGTCCACATGGGTGCCCGACTGCGAGCCCATGTCGAGGTGCAGCACGTTCACGCCGTGCGCGGCGACGGTGAGGGCCGGGTTGATCGTGACCTGCGGATCACCCGGGTAGACGGGCATCGCGGTCACGATCGGTACCGACAGGTCGATGAGTCTCATGGCGGTGTCATACCGCGGAAGGCGCTTCGGCAGGCACACCCTCGGCCGAGGTGATGGGCGGTACGCGGGTGTCCGCGGACGGCACCAGCCGCGGACCGTCCGGTCCGTACACCTCGCGCGGCTCGGGGAAGAGCCACAGCAGCGCGAGGTAGAGGACGGCGGAGACGGCCAAGCCGAGCGGCAATGAGATGTCCACCCCGCCGGCCAGGTTGCCGAGGCCGCCGACGAACTGGCCGGGCAGGTTCACGAACTGCAGTGCGAGAAGTGCCGAGACCAGCCAGGCGCTCATGCCGCGCCAGTTCCAGCCGTGCGTGAACCAGTAGCGGCCACCTCGCTGCCGCCGGTTGAAGACCTGCAGGGCGTCGGGGTCGTACCAGCCCCGCCGCGTCAGGTAGCCGAGCACCATGATCACCATCCAGGGTGCGGTGCAGGTGATGATCAGTGTCGCGAAGGTCGAGATGCTCTGGGAGAGGTTGGCCGCGAACCGGCCGAGGAAGATGAACCCGATCGACAGCACACCGATGAGCACGGTCGCCTGAACCCGGCTGAACCGGGGGAACACGCTGGAGAAGTCCAGGCCGGTTCCGTAGAGGGAGGTCGTTCCGGTGGACATGCCGCCGATCAGGGCGATCAGGCAGACCGGGAGGAAGTACCAGGTGGGGGAGACCGCCAGCAGGCCGCCCACGTAGTCCGGTGCGTTCGGGTCCATGTGCTTGGCGGCCTTCGCGGCGATGATGGAGGCGGTGGCGAGGCCGAAGAAGAACGGCAGGATCGTGGCGATCTGCGACATGAAGGCCGCTGCGACGACTTTACGGCGTGGGGTTTCGGCCGGGATGTAGCGGGACCAGTCGCCGAGGAAGGCGCCGAACGACACCGGGTTCGACAGGACGATCAGTGCCGAGCCGATGAACGCCGGCCAGAAGCCGGCCGTGGACATCGACGCGAACGACCCCTTGTAGCCGGGGTTGAAGTCACCGGCGAAGGCGAAGAGGCCGAGCACGAAGAGCAGCGAGGCCGCCGCCACAGCGATCTTGTTCACGAAGAGCATGAAGCGGAAGCCGTACACGCAGACCGTGAGGATCAGGACCGCGAAGATCCCGTAGGCGACGGCGAACACCCCGTCGTTCTGCGGCAGGCTCGCCAGCCGGTGCGCGCCGCCGACCAAGGCGTCGCCGGAGGACCATACCGAGATCGAGAAGAAGGCGACCGCGGTCAGCAGTGACAGGAACGAGCCGACGATCCGGCCGTGGACGCCCAGGTGAGCCGAGGAGGACACGGCGTTGTTGGTGCCGTTGAGCGGACCGAACACCGCCAGTGGCGCCAGGATCAGCGCCCCGACGACCAGGCCGAGCACGGTGGCCGCCAGGCCCTGCCAGAACGACAGCCCGAACAGGATCGGGAAGGCACCCAGAACACAGGTCGCGAATGTGTTGGCGCCGCCGAAGGCGACGCGGAACAGATCCAGCGGTCCGGCTGTCCGGTCGGCGTCGGGAATCCGCTCGACGCCGTACTGTTCGATCTCGGTGAGCGCGGGGGCTTCGCTCATGGCATCTCCTCAAGTTCCTTGTCGCCCGCCGACGTGGCGTCTGTTGCCGGAGCGTCCACTGGCGCACTGTCTGCGACTGGGGGGTTTGGCTGGTGCTGGAGTGTCCTGCGATCGGACGGGTCGTAGAGCTATTGGTGGGGTTGCTGGTGGTGTAGGGCGAAGAGGCTGATCAGGTCGTAGGCGACGTGGGCGGCGGCCACCGAGGTGATCTCGGCGTGGTCATAGGCGGGGGCGACTTCCACGACGTCGGCGCCGACCAGATTGGCGCCGGCGAGCCCGCGCAGGATCTCCAGGAGCTCGCGGCTGGTCAGGCCGCCTGCTTCTGGGGTGCCGGTGCCGGGCGCGTGGGCGGGGTCGAGCACGTCGATGTCGATCGAGACGTAGAGCGGCCGGTTGCCGATGCGCTGCCGGAGTGCGTCCACGATCTCGTCCACGCCTCTGCGCATCACGTCGGCCGAGGTGAGGATGCCGAAACCGAGACGCCGGTCCTCGTCGAGATCGCTGCGTCCGTAGAGCGGGCCGCGGGTGCCGACGTGGCTGAGGGCCGCGGTGTCGACGATCCCCTCCTCGACGGCTCGTCGAAAGGGAGTGCCGTGGGTGTACTCGGCGTCGAAGTAGGTGTCCCAGGTGTCGAGGTGGGCGTCGAAGTGCAGCACCGCGACCGGGCCGTACCGCTTGGCCAGCGACCGTAGCAGCGGCAGTGCGATCGTGTGGTCGCCGCCGATGGTGACCAGTCCCGCCCCGTCGTCCTGCAGGTCGGTGGCGGCGTTCTCGATCGTCTCGATGGCCTCGCCGATGTTGAAGGGGTTGGCCGCGATGTCCCCGGCGTCGGCCACCTGCAACGCTGCGAACGGCGACACGTCCAGGCCGGGGTGGTAGGGGCGTAGGAGACGGCTGGCCTCACGGACCGCGGCAGGGCCGAAGCGGGCGCCGGGCCGGTAGGAGACGCCGCTGTCGAACGGCACGCCCACGACGGCCACGTCCGTCCGGCCGACCTCGTCGAGGCGCGGCAGCCGGGCGAAGGTGGCGGGCCCCGCGAAGCGCGGGACCCGGGAGGAGTCGACGGGCCCCCGAGGCGTGATCATGAACTGTCCCTTCGAATACTGGTTTTCTGGACACGAAGTGCCTGGTCAAGCGAGTGTGTGCCGCGGGAGGCCGGTACGGCAATTGGTGCTGCCACGAAGGGCTAGCCTGTATTTGTGGCTGACCACAAGGCGCTTGACCACAAGGCGCATCGGATCACGGTCGGGGACCTGCTCTCGTTCCCCGCCCTGCAGTTGCGGCTGCTGGCCGGGGAGGCGGGCCTGGGCCGCTCCATCTCCTGGGCCCATGTGAGCGAGCTGGAAGACCCTACCCCTTGGCTGCATGGCGCCGAGGTGATCATGACGATCGGCCTCGCCGTTCCCACCAGCGCCGCCCGGCAGCGGCGCTACCTCGAGCGGCTCGATGACGCGGGGGTCGCTGCGCTCGCCATCAGCACCCAGCTCAAGACGCCGCACCTGCACGCGGAGTTCTTCGTGGCGGCGGAGGAGCGCGGGATGCCCGTACTGGAGGTGCCGCTCGCCGTTCCGTTCATCACGATCTCCCAGGAGGTCGCCGCGGCCATCAGCGAGGACACCCGGCAACGGCTCGGCGCCCAGTTGCAGGTGTTCGGTGCGCTGCGCTGGCTGGCCGAGGAGGACCTGGACACCGCGACCCTGTTCCGCCGGCTGGAGCGGCTCAGCGGCTACCAGGTGTACCTCTGCACCCCGCAGGGCCGGCCGCTGCTTCCCGGGGTTCCCGCCCCCGATGACCCGTCCGTACTGCCGACCCAACCGGACGCGCCGCCCACGATCCCCGGTGGCTTCGTCCTGCCCGTCCCGGCTCCCGGAGGCCCCGCCGGTTTCCTGGTCGCCTTCGAACGGCAGGGAGCCCGGCCGGCCGGGCTTGTGGTGGTGCAGCACCTGGCCACGGTCGCCGCGCTGCAGCTCGCGATGGTTCGCCACGAGCGCGAGACACTGCGCCGAGAGGGGGCCGAGACGCTGGCCGAGCTGCTGCAGGACGCCCTTGACGCCGGGACCACGCGACGGCGCCTCGCACGACTGGGGTTGCCGAGTGATGCGGAGGTGGCGCTCTCGGTCGTACGGCAGATCCCGGACGAGGCGCTGAGCCGCGCGCTCGACGCCCACCCCCACCTCATGCTGCGACGCGGTGCCGATACCTACGTCCTGTCACCGCCCGCCGCGGCCCCTGCCATCGCTGCGGTGCCAGGGGTCGCGGCGGGCATGAGCCGCCCCTTTGCGCCGGGCGACTCGACACGGGTGGCGCAGCGAGAGGCGGCCTGGGCGGCGTCCCGGGCCGTCGAGTCCGGCAGGCCGCTGGTCAACTACGGCCACGACGCGACCGGCCGCTGGCTACCGGACGATCCGCAGGTGCTGACGGCGCTGGTCGAGCACGTCCTCGGCGAGGTGCTCCGCTATGACATCGCGCACGAGTCGCACCTGCTCGTATCCGCGCGCACCTGGCTGGAGCGGGACCGCCGCACCGAGGACACCGCAACCGTTCTGCACATCCACCCCAACACCCTGGCCTACCGGCTCAAGCGCTTCGCTGAGCTCACCGGCCGGGACCTGTCCGCCACAGCAGCCCTGACCGAAGTCTGGCTGGCCCTCCGCGCCGCCGGACAGCTAGGGATCATCTAGACCACCGACTCCGCCACCACCGGCCGGGAGTCCGCAGGCCGGGGACAGGTGTGCCCAAGTCGGCGCCGGCGGACACCGCCGCTGGGCCTGCGCAGCGGATGCCCGTCCGCGCCACGCGCGTTCCGGGTGCACTGGCAACGCTTGAAGACTTTCTGATTCATGATCAGGTCCGTCGTTGTCAGACACGGTCTCGTCGCGAGCCCGGATGGCCCGCTGACCGGCCTGGTCGCAAGGAAGACAACGGACCGCTACGCCGTCGACAAGTCGAGCCTTGACCTCACAGCGAATACTACGTTGTGTAGCCGCTCGGTGCCGCTGAGTATGCTGCTGATCATCTAAAGATCGCAGAACCCATGCCGCTAAGGAGCAGAATGCGCATACGAGGGCGGAAGCCACTGGGAATCAGGAGCAGTGCATCACTTGGACTGCTTGCAGTAGTGACGGGTCTGGCTGTCGGCTTTCCAGCGACCACAGCGACAGCCCACCCTCACCCCGTGGACCGGGACCGGATAGAGTCCTGGGGCGATAACAGCTTCGGCCAACTCGGCGATGGAGACACTACGGGCACGCAAACACCGGTCACCATCGCAGGACTCACCGAGGCCGACGTCCAGGCCCTCGCGATCGGAAGCGAAGCCGACCATGGCTTGGCTCTGCTCCGTAACAGCACCGTGAAGGCCTGGGGGCGCAACGCCTTCGGCGAGCTCGGCGACGGCACCAACACCAACCGACACACCCCGGTCACCGTCACCGGACTCACCGGCGTACGCGCCATCGCCGCAGGCGACGGCCACAGTCTCGCGCTGCTGTCCAACGGCACCGTCAAAGCCTGGGGATTCAACAACGACGGTCAGCTCGGCGACGGCACCAACACCAGCCGGAACACCCCGGTCACCGTCACCGGACTCACCGGCGTACGCGCCATCGCGGCGGGCGGGAGACACAGTCTCGCGCTGCTGTCCAACGGCACCGTCAAAGCCTGGGGATTCGGCGGCGACGGCCAGCTTGGCGATGGCAGCAACACCAACCGGAACACCCCGGTGCAGGTGTGCGCACCGGGCCAGACAGCCCCTTGCACCCGATTTCTCACCGGCGTACGCGCCATCGCCGCAGGCGACGCCTACAGTCTTGCGCTGTTGTCCAATGGCACCGTCAAGGCCTGGGGATTCAACAACGACGGCGAGCTTGGCGACGGCAGCAACATCGACCGGAACACCCCGGTCACCGTCACCGGACTCACTGGTGTACGCGCCATCGCGGCAGGCGGATTCCACGGTCTCGCGTTGCTGTCCAATGGCACCGTCAAGGCCTGGGGATCCAACAACGGCGGCCAGCTTGGCGACGGCAGCAACACCAACCGGAACACGCCGGTGCGGGTGTGTGCGCCTGGTCAAACCGCTCCCTGCACCCGATTCCTCGATGACGTCGTTGCCATCGCGGCAGGCGGGGGCCACAGTCTCGCACTGCTGTCCAACCGCACCCTCAAAGCCTGGGGATCCGACAATCGCGGCCAGCTCGGCGACGGCAGCAACACCAACCGGAATACCCCGGTCACCATCAGAACCGGGTTGCCGCGCATCACCGAAATCGTTGCTGGCGAGATACATACTCTTGCCGCATAGCCCTGCCGCGCACCGGGTGACACTGCTCCGCGATCCGCAGACAGCGAGCCACCGGAAAACCGGAGCAGTATCAAACGTCACAGCTCAATCTGCCGAGTGTGATGAGGGCGATGGCGGCGAGTTGTTCGGCGCGTTCGCGGAACTGTTCGCTGAGGCGGGCGCCGAGAGTGAGGCCGAGCTGGGCGGCGATGAATGCTTGGACGGCGATGGCGATGATGACCGGGGTGAGGGGAAGGTGGGTGAGGCCGAGGCTGAAGCCGATGGCCAGCTCGTCGAGGCTGATGCTGATCCCGAGCCCTATGACGGCCAGGCCGTGGGCGCTGGTGAGCCGTCCGGCTTTCTCCTCTTCGGCTTCTTCGTTCTCGCCCAGCAGCATCCAGGCGCCGACGGCGATCACCGCGGCGGCGGCCAGGTAGTCGGCGACATCGCCGATGGCGTGGGCCAGGCCGGTACCGAGTGCGAGCCCGATCAGCGGCATGCCCGCCTCGAAGGCCACGAACAGGGCGGAGATCCGTAGCCGGTCCTGTGCGGTCAAGGGGCGGGCGGCGGCCAGCGCGGCGGCGATGGCGAAGGAGTCAGCCCAAGTGGCAGCACGAAGGCCAGCAGCTTGATGAGCATCCCGTCCCCGCTCTCAGTGGTGGCCGGTGAAGATCGCGCGGGTTTCCCGGGAGGCGTAGTAGACCAGTACGTAGCCTGCGGCCGGGTCGGCCCACCACCAGCCAAGCTCGGCGTTGAGGGTCAGCCCTGCCAGCACGGCGGCGGCCAGCAGCCCGTCGATCAGGGTGACCCGGCCCTCGGTGCGCAGCACCGGGTTGTCCAGCGCCGCCCCGGTGCGGGCCTTGCCCGCGGCCAGCGCGAACATGACCAGCGCGGTGATCGCGGTCCAGGTGATGCCCAGCGGTGAGCGGTGCGGGTGGTAGCCGATGATCAGCACCCAGGTGGACTGCACCAGCAGGTAGACCGCGAGCGCGGCGAACGCGCCGCCGATCAGCCGCAACGCCCGCCGTTGACGGTCTTCGCCGGTCCCCGACAGTTCCCAGATCACCATGGTGGACGCGCCGATCTCGATGAGGGAATCCAGCCCGAACCCGGCCAGCGCGACCGACCGGGCCGACCAGGCCGCCACGGCCAACACCACTATGCCGATCACGTTCCAGGCCAGGGTGGCGTATTCCAGGGCGAAGCCCCGCCGCAGCAGGTCGATCGGTGTGGTCTCATCCAGGCTGGTCACGCCCGGATTCTTCCAGCTCCCTAGCGCAGGGATACTGCCGAGGTGTCGGATCGGGCCTGTCCCTTCCGCCCGAAGGTTTCCAGCACCTGGTGCTGATCTGCGGTTCGTAAGGGAGAGAGGTGAACGGCGCCGGCTCGGGTTGTCGGCTGGCGGGCGGGTCAGCTGCGTGGGGCGTACATGATGACGGCGACGCCGGCGAGGCAGATGACGGAGCCGATCAGGTCCCACCGGTCGGGCCGGAACCCGTCCAGGGCCATTCCCCAGGCCAGGGATCCGGCGACGAAGACGCCGCCGTAGGCGGCCAGGATGCGGCCGAAGCGGGCGTCGGGTTGGCCGGTGGCGACAAATCCATACGCGGCGAGGGCGAGGATGCCGCCGGTGATCCACCAGGCGCCGCGGTGCTCGCGGACGCCTTGCCAGATCAGCCAGGCACCGCCGATCTCGGCGACGGCGGCCAGCACGAACAGGGCGATGGAGCGCAGCACGACCATGGCGGTCACCCCAGGGCGTGGCGTCTGCGGGCCGGTGGTCGCCTCATGCCGGGGTGCCTGGGCGGCCGACGGCTGGATGGCGGGTCGTGGTCCACAGTGCGGCCGCGGCGGCTGCGGCGGCCAGGTGCAGAACGGCGATGAGGGCGGCCAAGGCGGCGAGCCCGCCGCGGCTGTGGTCGATCTGGTGGGGGATCTCGGCCAGGTCCAGGATGGTCGCGGCGGCGGCGAATGCCGCGGTGGCCAGCAGGACGCGGCGGGTCGGCCGCCGCCATATGGCGAGCGCGAGCAGGAGGGACAGCGCGATTGCGCCGGTGACGGCGGCGGGTGAATCGACCGGCACACCGAGGACCCGCTCCCGCTCGGTGTGGGCTGTCTCGGTGTGTGGAGTGGTTGGCATTTCGGTTTCGGTATGGGGGGTGGTTTCACTGCCCGTTTCACCGCCCGTTTCGCCGGTGTGGGTCTGCTCGGTGCTTGGCGGGCGGTGGCCGGTGGTGGTTTCGCCGCCGCGTTCGAGCAGCACCCCAGTGGTGAACAGCACCGCCGAGACCACCAGCAGCACCGCGATCACCCAGCGCAGGAACACGGTGAGCGTTGATCGGGTCATCGCGGTACCCGTCGGTCCGAACGCGTCGCTGGGCGGGGTGCGTCGGGGGCGAGGGCCGGCATGGGCAGATCGACAATTTCTGAGCCGCAGGCGCCCGCCAGCCGGGCGCGGCGGCGGCGCCACAACACGACAGCCGTGACGGCGCCGGCGGTGACGGCGAGCACGGCCAGGGCGGGCACGAACACCGCGCCGAGAGCCGAGCCGGCGGTGACGGCGCCGAGAACGGCCAGGATCGGGCCGGCACAGCACGCCGCGCAGCCCACCACCAACGCGATCACCGCGCCGACGGCACTGCGGCCGGTTCTGCGGGTCATGAATCGGACTCCGAGGATGAGGGCGCCACAGGCGGACAACAGAGCGGGTCGGATGGCGGCTGGACACTGAGCGGAGGCTCGATCGGCGCACCGGGCTCTCCACTCGCGGGCTGCGTGGGGGAGCCGCAGCAGCCGACGGTGGTCGCGGGAGGGGCGCAGCCGGGGTCGGCGAAGGGCAGCGGGCAGCCCGGGGCGGCCGAGCAGGCGACCAGGTCGTCGCACCCGGCGGCCAGGGCGGCGCGCAAGGTGTCCGCGATGACGGTCAGGTCGGCGATCCGGGCTTGGACGTCGGCGAGCTTGGCCCGGGCGCGGGCCTGCAACCCCGCATCGCCGCCGTGGGCGTCCCGATGCCGGTGGCCGGCGGCCTCCAGCAGATCGGCGACCTCTTCCAGGGTGAACCCGAGCCGCTGCGCCGTCTTGATCACCCGCAGCACCGTCACCGCCTCCGGCGGATACACCCGATGCCCACCCAGCGTGCGCTCCGGCTCAGCCAGCAGCCCGCGCCGCTCGTAGTACCGCAGCGTCTGCAGATTAACCCCGGCCGCCTCCGCGACCTGGCCACTGCGCAACCCGCTCAAACCGCCACGTCCCTCGCGCGGGCGCTCAGCGCGTCCAAGACCGCGATGTGCGCAGCCGGGACGGTGACTTCCAGCCACAACTGCCCGCCGGTGGCGGTGAGGGTGAAGGTGAAGAACGAGCAGCAGCCCGTCTCGGCCGCCACCAGCTCCGCCGCCCGGCCCGCCGTCTGCGGCGTGGCCTCCAACCCCAGCCGAACCCGGCCCGGCCCCACACGCTCGACCCCCAGCACCGCCTCGGCGAACAACGCATCGAACTCCGCCACCCGCAACGGACGCTCGGCCGTGGGTAGCGTGCACACCTGCGGCACCCAGCCCCCACCCGTCTCTACCTCGATGAACTCCATACTCCGACGGTAAACCTGTACCCCAGTACCGGATGCAAGCCCACGATCCAGCCGATCCAGCCGGAGATACAAGCACCGGTGGGCAAACCTCAAACCTGACCTACAGGTGAGTAACGCCTCCGCGGCCACGGTCGCGCTCTGGGCCAGCCAGTCGGTGTACCCGTCCTTCTGAGCCGGGAGCCGCAAATCCACCTCGCGGCCGCGTGGGGGCTTCTGGTACCCAGGTGGAGAGGCTCTCCCCACGGATCGGGCGATTCGCTCCGGCTGCTTGCCGCAACCACTCACCGCCCCCTTGACGGGAGTCGACAAAGTCAGATAATTATTAGGAAATCTTCCTAATAATTATCTCTGAGGAAGGTGTGGTCATGATCCCCGTGCCCGCAGTCGCTCGCTCCTCCCCCTCTTCGCCGGCGCCGCGCTGACGGCGAGCGCCTTCACCAGGGGCGGTAAGGGCTTCAGAAGCAGCAGCGACGGAGCCATCCGAAGCCCCCGCCGCGCCAGCATTCTCTTGTAACACCTGGATCTACACATGGCGGGCACACCGCCGCAGGCAGACCACACGATCGCCCCCTGCCTGCCGACCGCTGCCTTCCCCGCCAACCGCAGGGCCCTGCATCCCAGGCGGCGGCCCCGTTCCCCTATTTCTCACCCCCCGAGAAGGCAATCATGAACAGCCGCACGCCCAAACCCGTTCTCACCGCTGTACTGTCCCTCGCCACCGCTGCCGCACTGGTCGGCCTCGGCCAGTCAGCCGACGCCGCACCAGCGGCGTCGACCTGGCCCGCGCACTACGCGGCCCCCTACCTCCAGATCGGCAGCGGCACCGCCGGTGACATGGCTGACGACCTGGCCACAACCGGGCTGAAGCACTACACGCTGGCGTTCCTCATCCCGCAGTCCGGCTGCACGGCCCAATGGGAGTACAACAGCGACCCCGTCGGCGCGTTCGGTTCGGAAATCAGCGCGCTGCAGGCCAACGGCGGCGATGTCATCATCTCCTTCGGCGGAGCGGCCGGCGGTGAACTCGCCCAGACCTGCACCTCGGTCTCCGACCTGACCGCCGCCTACGCCAACATCGTCAACACCTACGGCGTCACCCGGCTTGACTTCGACATCGAAGGCGCCACCCTCGACGACTCGGCCGCCAATACCCGCCGCAACCAGGCCCTGGCCGCGCTGCAAGCGCAAAACCCTTCTGTCCAGGTGGACTACACGCTCGCCGTCGCCCCCGACGGGCTGCCGTCCGAACAGGTAGGGCTTCTCCAAGACGCCAAGGACAACGGGGTCAACGTCAGCGTCGTCAACATCATGACCATGGACTTCGGCAACGGCGAGAATGCGCTCAACGACGCCGAATCGGCCGCACAGGCGACCGCCGGCCAACTCGCCAACCTCTACGGGATTTCAAACTCCCAGGGCTACGCGATGATGGGCCTGACACCGATCGCCGGCCAGAACGACGACAACGAGTACTTCTCCCAGTCCGACGCCGGCACGCTGGAGAACTTCGCCGCCTCCAACGGGGTCCAGGAACTGGCCTTCTGGGAGATCGACGGCTACGACAAGCCCACCGGCTACGCCTACTCCAACATCTTCAACCAGATCACCACCTCGGCCCCCACGCCGAACACACGACCACACCACACAGCACGCTAAGCCCCCAAACAGAGCTCTGGCGCCGCCAAAAGAGAGCTCTGACGCGATCCGCCGACTCAGAACCGGCGACAAGGAGGCGTTCCGAGCGCTCCCGAGAACACTCGGAACGCCTTCACCCCAAATCTCGGGGACCGTAGACGAAAGTAGACAGTCCCCGTCCCCTCCAGCCGAATCAGCGCCCAGATGACCGGCAGCCCGGCGCACTGATTGAGCTTGGCCGTCAGACAGCGCGCCAGCCGCACCGCCTGTCGCGCCCTCCGGCGCCAGCTGGTCACACTCGTCGCATAGCCTTCCCGCGGTGGGTCTGTCCAATCTGTCGCGGACCTGACCGTCGGCCATGACCGGGACGCGATCGGCATGCGCGGCGGCGGCTGCATCGTGGGTGACCATGACCACGGTCTGGCCGAGGCCGTCGACCAGGTCGCGGAGCAGGTCGAGCACC
>CAYQFU010000108.1:0-18820 GCA_964416775.1 uncultured Ktedonobacterales bacterium | reverse complement strand
CTAATCGGTCTGACCGCCTAATCGGTCTGACCGAGCACGCCGCCGGGGCGCGAGGAGGATCCGGGAATCCCGCCGCGCCCGCCCCCACCGTGCGCCCCCGTCATCCCGATGGGCCGACGACGCGCGCCGGGGGACATCGCCCGCGCCCCTGTCGCCGCACCGTGCGCACCGTCGTCCTCGTCCGGCGTATGGTCGCGGCCGCCGGTCGGTGACTGGCACCGCGCGGGATGGGCGCCGGATGTGGGTCAGCGGCGCTGGGCGAAATGCGACCAGACGGGGGCCTGCTGCCGGCGGGGCCGAGATGGCAGGGCGCGGCCGTCCATCTCATAGATGGCGCGCTCGTCGTCGCACGTGGGACGAAGGATGTGCTGAGTCGCCGGGGCGCGGACCGGTGCGGCCCGGTCAGCTCGAGCTCGTCCCGTCAGCTCTCCGCTCCGCTTGAGGGGCGCGTCGCGAGTGTGGGCGGGAGGCAGGTGTGGTGCAGGGTCGACGCCTTGGAGGGGTACGGGCGGGGCGGCCGGGCGTCGGGCCCGACCGGGCGGGTGTGGTCGTCGCCGTCGCGCGGCGACTGGTCGAACGGATCGTGGGTCTCCATGGGCAGCTGTGCACCTCGCTTCGCTCGTGCTCTCGGCGTGTCTCGGGGTGCGTCCGCCGGGCGTCCCTCCGCCCCAGCGTTGCGCGGCGGAGCTCGGCGGGCGTGGGCGGCCACCGGGCGTCGCCCGTGGTCGGGGGATCTGGCCGGGCGTTACGGCCGCGCGGCGGCCGCCACGACGCGCGGCGGTGCGGTGGGGGCCAAAGCGGCGGGGGCCGGCGAGGCGGTCGAGGCGGTCGAGGCGGAGGCGCCTCCCTCGGCCAACCCATGCACCAGCCGGGAGAGCCACGCCAGCTCCGCCTCGAGCTGCCGCAACCGCTCGGCAACTTGGGGCGGCGGCGACGACGGCGTGACCGACGACGTGGCCGGTGCGGCAGGCGCGGGGGCAGCGGTGGCGGCGTCCGCCGCGGCCGCCCCAGGCTCGTCAGGCCACGCCGCTCTGGCGGCCTCGGGGTGCCAGCGCGTCCCGCCGTGCGCGCGATGCACCCGGCGCAGCGCGCCGACGTCAATCTGCCAGACCCGGCCCTGCCCGGAGGTGCGCTCCGTCCACACCGCCTCGTCCGGGCGCAGTTCCCGGGTGGCAATCCACATCCCGATCGTGCGCTCCCCGCGCCCTGTCAGGCGTGCCGCCGTCGCTAGGCTCACCCGCATGCGTCTCCCTGCCCTCCTCGCTGGTCTGCCGCGCCCGGTCGGAACTCGGTCGGGACGCGATCAATCTGGATAAATCTGCGCCGATTGGCGCTCTGTGTCGCCGGGCGCGCCCGACGGCGCTGGCGGGCGCCGGGGCGGGTGGCGCCGCGGGCGGCCCCGCCGGGCCGGCGCGCTCAGGGCGCGCGCCCACCACTCGAGCGGGGCGTACCAGCCCTTGCGCGTGTGGTGGATCTCCGGGTCCCCGGCGCGGTAGGCGACCGCCGCGCGGCGCCTGCAGGTATCCTTGCCGACCCCGAAGCGCGCCGCGGCCTCGCGTGCCGAGATGATAGGCGCCGTTCCTTTCCGCCGCCGCGGGCGGCCGTGGCCGCGCCCCGCGGATAATACGCGCCAATTGGCGCACATTTTAGCAGGCGCCCGCGTCGCGGGCCGCGACGCCCGGTAGTATAGCACGTTATGTGCGCCGATGGAAGCACTTTTTGGGGAGCACCCGCTCGCACGCGGGGAGATGGGGAGGCCCGGTCCACCGCATGGCGGCGGCGATCAGGCGCGGCGCGGTTGCCGCGGCGGGCGCCCGCGGGGCACCGGCTCGGCGAGCGTACGCCGCCACCACTCCTCCTCGGCGTACCAGCCATGGCGGGTGTGCTGGACGCCCGGGTCGCCCGCCTTGTGTGCGGCGGCGGCGCGGCGCCGGCACGTGTCTTTGCTCGAGCCGAAGCGCTCCGCCGCCTCGCGCGCAGAAATGAACGCCATATGGCGCATTATCGCAAACCACAGCAAGGGGGTATAGGGGTGAGAGGGGAAGTTGCAGGGGCATTCAATGATGTGTGGCTGGCGCGACGGGCGGGCGGTTGCAACCACCCGCCGGACGTACGCAGTACGCCCCTACGGCCCGCCGACAGCCCAGATTGGGAGCGGCACGCCATAGTCAGGGAGCGTTGGACGCTCCGGTCGAGCCCCAGTTGGGCGAGGCCTAGCACGTCCACATCACCGACGACGCCGGAGCGCTGCCCAGGGGCTGGGCCGGCGAGGAGGGCCGGCAGGAGCCCGACGTCGACCGGCGGCAAGCAAGAGGAGCGATCCCACGGAGGGGCTGCCGACAGGTTAGGCTGGCGACGCGACCCTCTCGACCGCCCGCGCAGGCGCCAACCGGCCCTGCGCCTCCGTCCGCCCGTCCGGCAAGTCGCTCTCGACCGCGCGGCCCCCCTCCATGCGCACGTGGAACTGGAACGCGCGCGGGTCGAAGGCGTGGTGGTGCGAGATCACCACCACCTGCGGGAATTGCGCGGCGATGGTCCCGGTCGTCAGCAGGTCCACCAGCGCCCGCGCGCGTTGGGCGTCGAAGGCGCTCAGCGGCTCGTCGAGGAAGATGAAGCCGGGCGCGACGCCCAGCTCCTGCGGCAACGTGGCGAGCGCGAACGCCAGCCGCAGCGCCAGCGAGCACTGGTCTCGCGTGCCGCCGGAGAAGAGGTTCTTGGCGACGTAGCGTCCTGCCGCGGGGTCCCACACCCGGATGCGGTAGTCGAGCTGGCCGAGCTCGCCATCCTCCCGCTCCGGCGGCGTCAACCGCACGTCCCAATAGCGCCGGGCGGTCAACTCGGGGAGCAGGAGCTGCATGTTGCGCTCGGTGGTCGGCAGGACATGGCGGGCGACCCGGTCGCGCGCTTCCTGGATCAGCCGCGCCGCGCGCTGGCAGATCTCCCGCTCCTCCGCGAGCTCCGCCACACGCCGCTCGCACTCGTCCAGGGCGAGCGGCGTCTCCGGGTGCTGCAGGTCCTCGCCCAGGCGGCGCACCCGGTCGCGCGCGGCATACAAGCGCTGGTGCGCGAGGTCGAGCTCGCGCTCCGCCGCGTCCAACTCGCTCGCTGACACCATCGCGACGAGCGGCCACACCCGGGCGAGCTGGCCCGTCGTGTAGGCCTCGGGGGTAGGCAGCTGCCGCGCCGTCAGGAGCTCGCGCATCGCGCGCTCGGCCGCCGCGACGTTCGCCTCGGCCTCCCGCGCCCGCTGCGCGAGCGTCCCCTTCTCGCCCAACACGCCCTCGAGCGCGGCCTTGGTGGTCGCCTCGTCGAGGTCGTCCAGGGCCGCGCGGAGCGCGCGCACGATCTCGGCCAGCTCCGCACCCAGGCGCCGCTCGTCCCGCCCATCGACCGGCCCGGCCTTGGGCAGGCGTGCCGGACCGACCAGGGGCCCGGCCGCGTCCAGCACCCCGCGGATCGCGTCTCGCGCGGCTACCAGCCGATCGTCCAGCGTCGCCCGTTCCCGTGCCATGTCGGCTTCCAGCGCCGGCCGTTCGGCGAGCCGGCGGTCGAGCGCGTCGATGTGGCCCCCGAGGCGTCCTCGCTCGGCCTCGATGGCGCCGCGCTCCCCGGGGAGCCCGAGCGGGCCGACGAGCGCTGCGACGCTCGCCTCGGCGTCCCGGACCGTGGCCTCGGCGCGCTGCCGCCGCTCCAGCGCCTGCCGGAGGGCGGTGGCCGGCTCGTCGGCGCGCAGGGCCTCCGCCGGGCGCTCGGCCGCGGCTAAGTCCTCCTCGGCCTGGGCGATCGCGCCGGCATCTTCGCGCCCGACATTGGCGGCCGCGGACTCGTGCGCCGTCGCCGTTTGTTCGGCCGCCCGCCGTGCGGCTTCGCAGGCGGCGATCGCCGCCTCCACCCGCGCCAGGTCCGCCGGCCACGCCACGTCGGATCCGGCCGTGGCCTGCGCCGCCGAGCCGGCGGCGTCGGCGGCGGACCGCTGCTCGTCCACCCGCGCGCCGAGGTCGCGCAGGAGCCTGTCGGGGTCGTCCCCTTCTTGCTCCAACGTCCCGAGCACCGACCTGGCCAGGGCTGCCTCCTGGCTTGCGCGCTCCGCCTCGGCGGCGAGTCGGGCCGCCGCCCCCGTCGCCGCGACGACCGCTGCCTGCGCGCCCTGCGTCGCACGGGCCGGGTCGTCGACCTCGGACCCCAACTGCTTGAGCGCCGCGCGCGCCTCGTCGAGGGTGCCGGGGACGGCGAACCGGGCGGCCTGCAGCTCGCGCTCGCGCTGGCCGAGCAGTGCAGGGTTGCCGCCCGCGCGCACGGCGGCGTCGTGGCGCATCGTCAGCTCGCGCCGGCGCCCCTCCACAGCGGCGACGCGCGAGGCCACCCCGCGCGCATCTGCGCGCGCCCGCGCATACGCGACCCACGCGGCGCCGGCGCCCAGGGCCAAGAGCGCGCCGACGGCGAAGGCCGGCGTCCACACCACGCCCGCGCCCACGGCCACGACGGCCGCGATGGAGGCCGCGAACGCGAGTCCGCGCGGCCCGCGGGCGCGGACCTGGCTGGCGGCGTGATCCGCTTCGGCGGACCGGTGCTCGTCGTCGAGCGCGGCCCGCTCGCGTTGGTAGCCCGCCAGGGACCCCTCGACCTCCTTGAGGCGGATCCACTCCTGCAGGGCCGCTCGGCCCTCCGCCTGCAGCTTGGTCGCCTCGGCCATCTGCCGCTGCCGCTCCGCCTCGTCGGCGGCGGCGGCGGCCTTCCGTGCCGCTTCCTCCCGTTGACCGAGCGTCTCGCGCAGCTCGGCCAGTCGGCCTGCGCGCGCTTGCGCCTCCATGACCTGGCGCTCGAGCGCGTCGAGCTGCTGGCGCTCCTGCTCCCAGGCGGTGACGCGCTCGAGCGCCAGGAGCAAGCGCCCGTGCCGGGCCGCGAGCTCGTCCAGTTGCGCCGCGATCCGCACGCGCCCGGTGTCCGCCTCGCGCGCGTGCTCCTCGGCGCGGTCGCACGCCCGTCGCAGGGCCTGCGACCGTTCCTCGACGAGGCCCTCCGCGCGTCGCAGGTCCGCGACCACCCGTTCGGCCGCCTCCACGGCGGCCTGGGCGCCGGCGAGGGACGTGCGCTCCCGCTCGAGCGCGGCGACCGCGGCGAGCGCACCTTCGACTTCGGCGAGACGTGCCGCCGCCGCCGGTCGCGCCTCTCGCCCGATGTCGTCGAGTTCGCCGACCTGTTGCGCGAGCCGGTCGACGGCCTGCCGCTGCATGCCCGCCTGGTCCAGCTGCCGCCCGACGCGGTCGCACGCCTCCAGGTGGTCGCGCACCCGCTCGCAGCGGTCGAGGACCTCGCGTAGGTTGCGCTCGCGCCCTTCGCACTCCACCCCGCGCCGCTCGGCCTCCGCGCGCGCTCCCTTGAATCGGTCCCGGTCGGCGAGGTAGGCGGCCATCTCTGTGGCGTCGAGGCGCTCCTCGAGCCGCACCGCCTCCGCCGCCGCGTGGCGCTCGTCGGCCTGCGCGCCGGCCAGGGCGCGCAGGCCGTTCGCGCGCTCCAGTTCCTGCTGCTGCTCGCGCCTGAATCTGAACTGGTCGGCCAGCCTCGTGAGCTGCTCGAGGCCCAGGAGCTTCTGGATGGCCTGCTCCCGCTTGGCAGAGTCCATCTCCTCCAGCCGGCCCAACTCCTTCTGCTCGACGAAGCAGGAATTGCGCAGATTGTCGCCGTCGAGATGGCCGAGTTCCTCGAGGATGCGCTTGTTGACCGCGGTGGGGCGGCTCACGGTCTCCGGCTCCGCGCCCGGGCGGCGGATGGTGAGCTGCGCGGACTGCGTCTGCTGCGCCCCGCGCTTGAAGGCCCGGACGACCGTCAATTCCAATGGGCCTACGGTGAATGTCAGCTCGACCGTCGCCCGCGGTTGGCCGTGCTGGATGACTTCTTCCTGGCGGGGGCGATTCTCCTCCTCTCCGACCAGCGGCTGGCCGTACAGGGCGACGTACACGGCCTCGAAGAGGGTGGACTTCCCCGCCTCGTTGTGGCCTTCGATGAGGATGCTGCCCTGCTCGGGGAACGTCAGGTCCACCGAGCGAAGGCCCTTGAAATTCTCGGCGTGCAGATGGCGCAGCGTGATCATCGCTCGGCCTCCCGTCCCGTCATCTCCGCGTAGCGGGCCAGGACCCGCTCGCGGGTCTTCGCCAGCAGGGCCCGCTCCCCCCGCGCGTCGGCGCGCTCCAGCCACTCGCGGGCGACCTGCTCGAGCACGTCGTGCGGCGCGACCCGCCCGGCGCTCGCGACGCGCCCCTGTCCCCCCTCCGTCGCCAGGAACAGCGCGGACTCGTCGACCTCGAAGGAGAAGGCGGCCCGCTGGCCAAACAGCCAGATCCGGCGCAGATCGAGCGCGCGATACTGCTCGCGCGTGACCGGCCCCTCGAGCCGCAGGCGCACCATCGCGTCCGGCGTGCACGCCGGCCCCAGGCGGGCCTCGATCACCTCCGTGGGCGTCTCGCTCGGGGGCGGGCCGGGGGCGCGCGTGGCGTCGGCCCCGTCGAGGTCGCCGGGCGCGGATGTCGCGACATCCGCGGCGGGGCCGCCGGGCGCCGGGGACGAGGGCGCGTCGGCGACGTCCGCGCCCGGCGCAGCCCCGCGGCCCGAGGCGTCCGCGGCGGGCGGCGGGGGCCAGAGCTCGGCCGTGCGGACCGTGACGACGCGGCGCGGCTGGGGCGGGATGGGCACGTGCTCGGCGTGGCGCACGCCGGAGCGGTCGATCTCCAGATAGGCGAAGCCGGGCGCGCCCTCGGACTCGCCGAATTCCATCCGCTCGGTCGGGCCGCACACCACCACCGACGTGCCCGCTACGCGGAAGCGGGCGTAGGCATGGACGTGGCCGGCGAGCACGGTCCCGAATCCCTCGAGCCCCTCGAGGCTCGACCGGCGGACGATCGACTCGGTCTCGCCCGGGAAACCGTGCCCCTCGATGGCGGCGTGCAGGATGAGGATGCCCAGGTCGGCGCCGGCGAGCGCCCCCTCGGGATCGTCCAGCTCCACGCCGTCTAGCGGGTCGCCGCCCGGCGCCGCGCCCGGGTTGCTGCTCAGCCCCGCCACCGCCGCGCGCACGCCGCCCGCCTCGACGGAGACCGGCCGGAGGCAGTGCGCCTCCGGGAAGTAGTGCAGCCCGCCGAGTTCGGCGTAGATCCCCTGGGGCGAGTAGCCGCCGTGCTCGGTGCGCTGGCGTGGCGTGTCGTGGTTGCCGCTGACAGCGAACGCGCGGATGCCGGCGTCGCGCAGCCGCACGAGCTGCGCCGCGACGAACTCGCGCTCGAGGTTGCGCGGGTCCGTGCTGTCGAAGAGGTCACCCGCCTGGATGAACAGGTGCGCCCGCCGGGCGAGGGCCTCGTCTACCACCCGCGAGAACACCCGCCGCAGCCGCTGCCGACGCTCGGCGAGCCGCTGGGGCGACAGCTTGGGCGTGTAGGCCGAGAGGTGGTTGTCCGCCGTCACGATGACGCGCAGGATGCCCTTCCCTGCCCCTTCCCCTCCCCCTTCCCCCCGGGCCAACCCTCCGGCCGCCGCCCGGGCGCGATCGTTTCGCTCGCTTCGTTCCTGCATCCTCGTGCCTCCGTCATGCCTCCGTCGTGCCTCTCCCGCATCGCCTGTCTCCCGCCCGCCGGGCCCGTCACCAGTCCTCGCGCCGGCGCGCGACCGCGCCCTGTCCCCGCATCGCCTCGGCGGCGCGCTGCGCGCCCCTGGCGCGCGCCGCCCGGTCTAGCTCGGCCACCACGTCCACGTCGCTGCCACCCTCGGCCGAGGCGCGCCCCGAGACGGCGAGCATGACAGGCACGCGCGTGAGCTGGCCGAGCGCGATCGCCTCGCCCTTGTTCAGGCCCGGCAGATCCGCCAGCAGCTCGCCGGAGATGGCCTCGGAGGCTTTCTGGACGGCGCGCTGGTCGTCGGGGTTGGTCAGCTGCATGATGAGCTGACTGCCGCACTGCGAGAGCGCGTCCTGGCTGACCTTGCTCGGGCGCTGGGTGATCAGGGTCAAGAACACGCGGAACTTGCGCCCCTCGGCGGCGATCGTGTTGATGATCCGGCTCGCGCGCGTCTGGCCCGACGCGGGCACCAGGTTGTGGGCCTCCTCCAGCACCACGAAGACGGGATGCTCCAGTCGGCCGGTCAGGGCGCGCGCCCAGATCTCGCGCAGGGCACGCTCGGCCGCGTACGCCGCCACCACCTTGTCGGCGCCCGCCAGGTCGAAGACCGTCAGCCGTTGGGGTGCGAGCAGCGGCTCGACCGCCACGTTGCGGTAGCCCCACACGGCGAAGTCTTCCACCCGCGCGAGGTAGCGGGCGGCCTTGCGCGCGGCGCGGATGTCCTCGCGCCCCGGCCTGGTGCCCGGCTCGTCAGCCGCCTCCTCCGCGTCGTCGTCACCGGCGGCGGGGAGCGACTCGTCGGCGGATGAGAAGAGCCGTTCGATCAGCTCCGCGGGGCGATAGTCGACGCCCTCGCGCTGGAGCTGCTCGCAGGCGCGCGCCACGGCGGCGCGCAGGTTCGTGGCGCGCTCCGAGATGCCAGCCAGCTCGCAGATCTCATCGGGCTCCAGGTCCGCGAAACGGACGGTGAACTCCTGGGTGGGCCCCGCCAGCTCGTCGGAGAAGCGCCGCCCCCGCACGCCCGGGATGCGGAACACCGCGATGTCGTCGGCGAACGGCGTCTTCTCCGCGGCGTGGTACGGCCGCTGCTCCTGGCCGGCCGCCTTGCGCAGCTGGACGTAGTCGGAGTTGGGGTCGAAGACGAGGATGGTCGCCCCGAGCTGGAGGAGGCTTTCGAAGAGCTTGCCCGCCAGGTAGGACTTGCCCGCGCCGGTCTGCGCGATGATGGCCAGGTGGCGCCGCAGGCCGTTGGGGTCGAGCAGCACCGGCACCTCGCTGCGGTTGATCAGCGCGCCGACGTCGATGCCGGCGGCAACCTCGAGGCTGAAGAAGCGCCGCAGGAAGGCGTCCGACGCGACGTGGACGGCGGTGCCGGGGCTCGGCGCGCAGCGGGGCACGCGCACGCTCCCGCCGTCCAGATAGCCGATGACGCGCGCCCGCCCATACATCTTGGGCGGCGGCGCGTAGGCGCCGCGGAGGATCGCCAGCGTCTCGTCGTAGGTGAGGCGTTCGGAGAGGATGGCCGAGTCGATGCCCACCTCGACCACCTGCGCCAGCACGTCCACCCGCCGGGGTCGTGCCCCCGCCCCCATCCCCGATCCCGCCCCCGACGGCGCGCCGCGCTCCTCGACGTCCGGCACCACCAGATACTCCAGGCGGGGCGGCAGCGCGTCGCGGTTACTGACGAACGTGAACTCGAGCGGGGTCGTCTCGCCGACGATGAAACCGGTTTCCCCATCGTAGAGGGAAGGAGAAGGGTCTTGCATGGGTTCCTCCTCGGGCGTGCCGATCTGGTGAGGGCGGGCGGATCTCGGTCATGGAGATCGATGCGGCGTGGACGCGGCTACCGCGCGAAGCGCCGCGTGGAGCGGTCGTACTGGACGGGAACCCCGAGCTGGCGACGCAGCAGGGCGAGGTACACGCGGTCCACCGTCTCGGTCTGGAGTCGGACTTCGCGATCCACGACATAGAGGGGGGCGTTGTAGACGCTCGCACCGCCATACTCCGCGAGGAGTCGTCGGGCGAGCGGCTCGGCGGCGCCGTGCGGCAGCACCTGGTGGACGAAATCGAGCAGATGCTGCTCGCCGGCGCCGAACGCGTCGGCCAGCGCGTCCACGCGCAGTGCATCCTCGCCCGGCGCGAGGCGGACGTAGAACGTGCCGATGGCCGGTGCGTCGCGCAGTCGGGCCACGATATCGCGCCGCTCCGCGCCGGAGAGCTCGCCCGCGGCGAACTGCCCCGCCAGTGAGGCCGGGTCGTGCGCCACCGGCCCGCGCCGGTGCCCGAACGAGGCCGTCCCCAGCAGGATCGGGGCGGAGAACCCAGCGCCGGGCGCCCAGCGATGGAGGATCTCCGCGTCCGTCGGCAGCCCTGCGGGCGTCGGCGTGGCCCCATGGGGCGCCGATTCGGTGAATCCCGGGCTGATCACGTCCGCGCCGGGGGCGCCTTCGAGCGTGTCCGCCGCCGGCGCGCCCGCTGCTGTCGGGGACCCGGCGTGCACTGGACGCGCGCGGGGCACGACGCACTCCTCGAGGATCGCGCGCCCCAGGACCGTCGAGCGGGCGCTCTTTGCTAGGCCCAGCAGCAGGATACCCCGCTCCCGGCAACACGCGAAGAGGTCAAGATAACGGCGGAGCACGACCAGTGGCAGGTCCTCGTGGCCCGGGACGGCGAGGCTGTAGAGCAGGTGGGGCAGTTCCGCGTAGAGCGAGCCGTCGAGCAGCAGGAGGTCGCCCGACCCGCTCCGGGCGAACGTGAGGGCGAGTTCGAGCTCGAGCGAGCGCATGAGCAGCGCCGCACAGCGATCGACCGCGGCCCGATCGATCTCCCCGCGTAGCAAAGTAGTGTCCGCGGCCGTGAGCCGCAAGCCGGCCGGGCCCAGCAGCAGCGCCTGCGCGACCACCCAGTCGGCGCCCGAGTTGAGCGCGCGGACAGCGCGGGAGCCGTCGACGGCGGCGGCGGGCTGAGGCGGCGAGGCGTCCTCCGCCATGCCGGCAGGATCGGGCATGAGCCGGTGCCACATGGCGACGACGCCGGCCGCGAGCCGGTCCTCGAGGTCGCCGCTGGGCTCGGGCGCGAGGCCCGCCAGGAACTCTTGGCGTCGCTGTCGGAGACGCCCCGCGACGAGATCGGTGAACGACGCCATGCCACCCCCATTCCGCCCCTGTCCCCGCCGCGGCGCGTACCGTCGCGTCGAGAGCGTACGGCCCGGGCGATTCTCCCCCTATCTTGGGCAGTTCGCGCGAGTACTGAAGCACGTGAACTGCCCGAGATTCGAGCTAATGTGCTCTGGTCGCCTCTCCCGCTCCATGCGGCAGAGCGGGGGAAAACCGGAAAAACAACCGCCAAGCCATCTGGTCGACGTGATGCCCGCCCCGCCGAATCCGCGGACGTACACGTTCCGCCGTCGACGGCTCCGCCCGCGCCACCGTCACCATCCCCTGACGATCGTCTGCAGTCCGATGACATCGAGATAGTCGGCCGCGAAGGCCTTGCGCAGGAGGCTTGGCGGGACGAAGGCATCATACTTCTGCAGCTGCGGGGCCTCGTCCGCGCCGAGAAGGGCTTCTGGTTCTATCTCGGCTTCCGCCATCGAGACGATGGCACGATACAATGCCGCTGGCGTCCCCCCGTCTAGCTGCACCGTGAGGTAGTAGGGCGATAGGCCGCCCACCGAGGTCACGCGGCACGACTCCGTCGCGAGGGTGCGTACATACCGGTCCAGGGTCCGATACTCGACGCTGCCCATCCAGGGCAGGATGCAGCAGGTGGTCCCGCCGAGGGTGAAGACGTGTCCCCGGTCGAGCCCCGCCGTCCGCGCCAGCTGCCGGGCCTCCGCGAGGCGCCGCGTCGCCCCGGGCTGCAGGTAGCCGTACGCCGCGTCCTCCAGCAGCGCACGGCGCATCCGCTCGAGCACCCGCGTGTGGATGGCCCCCCCGCCGCCGTGCCACACGGCCGTGGCCCTGCCCTGCACCGGTTTCACGAACACCGTCTTCCGCTTGGGATCGAGCTCCAGGGTCTCCCAGGTCCGGCCGGCCAGGGCGAAGCGCTCGCCCGGGGGCGGCGGCATCACGATGCTGCCGATCTCGCGCGTCTCGTCCCGCACGATGTACTCCTCGTCGTCGGGGAAGACCGCGTAGAAGCGGAAGTTCCTCACCACGCGCTCGCCGGCCAGGCCGACGATCAATCCGCGCTCCGCCGTCCACTGGATGTGATCGATCTCGATCAGGCGCTGCAGCAGCGCGCGGAAATCCTCCTGGGAGACGTGCCGGAACGGGGGGAGAGTCAGCACGCGCTGGGCGAGCGCGGCCGGCGACAGCTCCCCCATGCCCGCCAGCGTGCTCATCGTCTGATGGTAGAGGAGGCTGAAGGGATACCTGGTCGGCTGGATCGGCTCGATCCAGCGCTCCTCGATATAGAGCTGGATAATCGCGATCGCCTGCAGCAGGCTCCAGGGGATCTGCTGCGGCAAGCTCTCGCGCTCGGACGGCGGGGCGTCGCGACACACGAGCCACAGCTCGGCCGGACTGCCACGTCTGCCCGAGCGGCCGAGCCTCTGGAGGAAGCTGGACACCGAGAACGGCGCCTCCAGCTGGATGACCCGCTCCAACTGGCCGATGTCGATGCCGAGCTCGAGCGTCGTCGTGGCCGCCGTGACCGCCGGGCGCGCGGCATCGCGCATCGCCGCTTCGGCGGCCTCGCGCAGCGGGGCGGCGATGCTGCCGTGATGCACGTGATAGCTGTCGGGGAGCCGCTCGGCCTCCGCGATCTGCCGCAGCGACGCGACGAGTCCCTCCGTCTCCCCCCGGCTGTTGGCGAAGATCAGGCACGTGCGGCCACGGCTCTGATCGAAGATGTAGCGCAGGTACGGGTCGGCGTCGGCCGCCGGCGGCCCTCCTCCGTCGCCCGCGTCCGCCGGCGCCGCCGACGCGTCCGCCGCACCCCTCGTCGCACCTCCCGCGGCGTGCCCGTCGGTGCGGCCGTCGGCGACGGCGAAGTGCTCCAGGGCGAGCCGGACCCGCTGCGGACCGCCGGCGATGGACGGTGTCGTCACCCGGCGATGCGTCCCCGCCGCCAGCCACGCTTCGGCCGGTGCGTACTCCCCGAGCGTCGCCGACAACCCGATCCGCCGGGGTTCCTCGCGGACGAACCGGCGCAGGCGTGCAAGCTGGCAGAGCACATGGCGGCCACGGTCCGACCCCATGAGCACATGGACCTCGTCGATCACTACGAAGCGCAGATCGCCGAACAGCCGCGCGAGCTCCGTGCCGCGGTTGACGAGGAGGCTCTCGAGGGACTCCGGGGTGATCTGCAGCACGCCCTTGGGCTCCTTGAGGAGTTTCGCCTTCTGGGCCTGCGAAATGTCGCCATGCCACGCCCACGCGGGGATCTCGGCCTCGGCCAGCAGGCCGTTCAGCCGGAAGAACTGGTCGTTGATGAGGGCCTTGGTCGGGCCGATGTAGAGCGCCCCCACGGTCGCCGACGGCTCCTCGTGCAGGCGGGTCAGGACCGGCAGGAAGGCCGCCTCGGTCTTGCCCGAGGCGGTGCCCGTCGCGAGGAGCAGGTGCGCGTCCGTCTCGAAGACCACACGGCACGCCTCGACCTGCACCGCCCGCAGCTCCGTCCACCCGTGCGCGTAGATGTATTCCTGGATGAACGGCGCCAACCGATAAAAGGGATGGTTGCTCACAGCGTGAACTCCGCGAACTCGCCGTTGTGGTCCACGTCCGGGTCCTCGCCCGCCTTCGTCGGCGTGAAGTCGGCACCGTGGATGATCTGCCCGAAGGACACGCCCGGGTTCTGCCGGAGCAGGTTCAGGACGGCGAGGAAATCGCGGACGACCTCGCGGGGGGTGAGCAGGTCCGCGGCGCCCAGCCGGTTCACGACCTCCTGCATGAACTGCTGCAGATCCGCCGGCGCCAGCGTGACCTCGTAGCCGTGGTGCGCGGCGTGGACCTCGCACAGGCGGCTGAGCAGGAGGAAGATCTCCTCGTGCGCGAGGGGCTGCAGGCGCACCACCGGGCCCGCCAGATCGACCAGCCCGTCGCGGGCGAACCGGCTTTCGGCCAGGCGGGAGCGCAGCGCCTCGTAGCTGTGGAGCCCACGATGCGCGTCCTCGACGAACTGCGAGGTGCCTCCCACGACGATGCCGAGGTGCCCGGCCTTGCCCTGCATGGTGTCGTTGAACATGGCGAGCAGCTTCTCGTAGTTGGCGAGGCGTGCGGCGCTGTGGGTGAGCTTGTACAGGTTCACTGCCTCGTCGATAAGCACGAGGAGCCCGCGATAGCCGACGGCGGCGGCGAAGCTGGCCAGGAGCTTCACATGCTCGTACCAGCTCTCGTCGTCGATGTACGTCCTCACACCCAGGGCCGCGCGGGCCTCGGTCTTGGTCGTGAACTCCCCGCGCAGCCACCGCAGGGCGGCGTCCTTCAGGTCGTCGTCGCCGAGCCGGTGGCCGCGCCAGTAGGCGGACAGCACGGTGGCGAAGTCGAAGCCGTGGACGAGCCCCTCCATGGCGCCGGCGACCTGGAAGATCCTGGCCTCCACGGCGTCGGTGAACGCCGCGTCGGTGGGGCGCAGGCCACTCTCGCCGAGGACCTGCGTCTGGATCCCCGAGATCCACCGCTCCAGGATCGCCGCGAGGGCGCCGCCGTCCGGTCGCGTCCTGGTCGACAGGTTGCGCGCCAGCTCCCGATAGGTGGCGAGCCCTTCCCCGCGGCTCCCGGCGAGTCGCCGCTCCGGGGAGAGGTCGGCGTCGGCCACGACGAAGTGGCGCTCCATCGCGTGATTGCGGAGGAGCTGGAGCAGGAAACTCTTGCCCGAGCCGTAGCGACCGACGACGAAACGGAACGCCGCGCCCCCCGCGCCCACGTTCTCGAGGTCGGTCAGGAGGGCGGCGACCTCGGCCTTCCGGCCCACGGCGATGTATTCGAGGCCGACCCGCGGCACTACCCCGGCGCCGAGGGAGGTCAGGAGGGCTGTCGAAATTCGCCTGGGGATCTGCGTGTTCAGCACTGGCACTCCCTCATGCTCTACCCGGTCTGCGCGCCCATCCGGCCACGAGACGCGCCACCATGTCGCGATCGTCCGCCCCGATGGCGGGCGGGTCGGAGCCCGGCGCGACGATGTAGTCGCCCAGGGTGTCAAGGGCCACCTCGTTGATCGCGTCGATCAGCAGGCCGGGGGTGGTCGCCTCCCGGTCGGCGATGCTCCTGAGCGCCGGCTTCGGATCGCCGTGCTCGACAATAGCCCGCAGCGCCTCGCGCTGGTGGGCGGCGAGGCCGGACGCGAAGGCGGCCCACCCCGCCGGCAACTCGCTGGGCGTCCCTTCGCCTGCTGCCCGCTGGGGCGCGCCCGCCGTCGGTGCGCACGGCCGCCGCGCGAGACCGTCCCGCAGGTCGTCGCCCACGACCGCGACCAGGCGGCCGTCCTCCGGGATGATGAGCACGTCCCCCAGCGACGCGATGGCCAGGTCGTTGACCCGGTCGATCAGAGGCTCCAGGAACCGCCCGGGAAGGGCCCGCCGGAGCTCGTCCGCGTCCGCCCGCCACCCGCGCGTCGCCATGGCGTCCAGCAGGCGTCGCTCGTCGTCGCCGAGGCGCGCGACGAACGCCTCGAGCGGGTCCGCGGGTGCGTCGTCGCTCAGGTGGTCGAGCGGGTCCTCGAGCGGGTCCTCGAGCGGGTTCTCGAGCGGGATGGCCGCCTCGCCCGGATCCTCGCCCGACCGGGACAGCGTCGCGTCGCCGCGAGACCGGCCGAGATCTGCCTGGGTGCCGCCCGGCGTCGCCGTCGCCATCGCCGGGAGGGGCTCGGGGTCCGCCGCGTCCGCGGCCTCGACGCCGCCGAGCAGCATCCGCCTGACCTCGTCCGACTCCCGCCGCAGGCGCAGCACTTCGTCCATGTCGATGGCGACGCGGGGCGGGGGGGCGGTGCCCGTCCCCCCGGCGCCGGGCATGGCCGCCGGCGCGGGGCCGGATCGGGCCCGGACGCCGAGGTCCTCGTCGACGACCGCCTGGATGGCGGGCTCGAGGGCGTCGCCGCGCAGGCGTCCCCCGTACCCCGCGACCTCGCGCAGCCGGTTCTCCGTGTGCTTCACGAGCGCGGTCAGGAACGCCCGCAAGGGCCGGTGCTTGGAGTAGGGGACGACGGCCGTCGTCACGAGCGGCCTCGGCGAGGCGTCGTAGACGGCGCTGCGAAAGAGATCTCGCCGCACGGTCTCCATCGCATGAGGCCTGAACAGGTCGAAGACCCCCACCCCCGCCGTGCCGAGCAGGTGCGCGTCGACGCGGCGCAATACCCGCGGGAGGGTGGTGTCCACGAGGTCCTGATGCCCGTCGCGGTAGAACGCGCTCGCGCCGAGACGGTAGTCGACGAGCGCCTCGAGGAGCGCGACCGGCAGTCGCGGGGGCGCGCCGCCGAGGGCGTAGCCGAGCAGCAGGTCCGGGTCGCGGACCCGCGCGCCGGGCGGGAGCGCCTCGACATGCGCCCTCACGGCGTCCGGCTCGCAGCGGTTGGCCAGGAGGTAGTCCATGAGCCAGTCGGCCAGGTGGGTGTCCAGCTGCGGATAGCGCGCGCGGTAGCCCATCCACAGCCGCCGGAGTTGCCGGTAGCCGTCGGCGGCGCTCGCGACGCCGACATTGTTGATGAGCTCGTAGACGTGGACGAAAATGTAGGAGAGGTCGGTGTCGATGTGCTGGCCGTCGCGCGCCTGGCCACGCCAGTAGAAGTACCACCTCCGCTGGGCCGCGGTCATGGCGTCGTAGGTCGGCCCGTAGCGCATGAAGGGCACGAAGGAAGCCTGCTTCTCGCGGTGCCCGACGAGGCGCCGGGCCTCGGCGACGAATGCCCCGTGGCCGGTCGCGGGGCCGTGGCCGATCCCCCGCGACGCGACCGTGATCTCGACCACGATGCCGGGCGTGCGGGGGCGCGCCTGGCGTCCCGATCCGCCCGCGGGGACGGACGCGGGCGCCGGGGCGGGCGTAGGGGTCTGGGCGGGCAGAGGGGCGTGGCCGGGGGCGGGGACCGGCCGCCGCGGGAGGGCGAGCCCGCCGGACGCCGGCGGCCCGGGCAGGTGCAGCTCGGCCGGCGTCGCCGCCCCCGGCGGCCCCGATGTCCGGCGCCCCGGCCGATAGGGGCGCGGCAGGGCGGGGGGCGGTTCGGCCGGGTCGCGCAGCCCGTAGCGCTCGAACACCTCCAGGGCGGCCTGACCGGTCACCCGGAAGAGCTGCGCGATGACCGCGCGGGCGGGCGGGCGGTGCAGGAAGTCGGAGGCGCCGAACGCCCCCAGGACCAGCGAGGTGCGGCAGCCGCGTAGGTTGGCGAAGAGCTTGGAGCCTTGGGAGCGCACCAGGGTATCCGCATCGAGCAGGCAGACGATGGACCATCGCGTGTCGAGCAGCGCGGGCGCGGTCTGCAGGGCACGCGGGGTGGCCGCGACGAGCCCGCGGAAACCGGCCGGCACGTCGGGGTCCTTCTTCAAGCCGTCCAGCCGTAGCGCGCGCTGCGCGTCCCACACGGGGTCGAGGCTGTCGAGGACGTCCTTCGGCCCCACGACCAGCACCTTCGCCGCGGGGAAGTCGCCGACCACCGACGCCACGGAGGCCGCGAAGGCGCGCCGGACCTCGGCCGATGCGCTGACGATCCCGCCCGGCAGCCGCCACCGGCGGAGAAACGCGGCGTGCAAGCCCGCCGTCTCCGACGGGGAGCGGCCCTGCGGGAGCGCCGGGTCGGGCAGCTCCAGGCGGCACCAAGGCCCGTCGAGGCGCGCCGACCCCCGATGCAGGACCTCGGCCGGCGACAGTCTGATGGCCTCCAGCGGTGTCCCGTCGTCCAGGCGGCCCAGGGGCCCGATCCCGAGCCCGGACAGGGATGATCGCCGGAGCCAGCCCGCGCCCGTCCGGAGGTACTCGATGGACTCGGCGTGGGCATCGACCTGCCGCGAGACGTCGGCCGCGTCGAGCTGCGCGTCGCCGATCGCCACGACGGGGACGGCGGTGACCACCCCCACGCCGTCGTCGCGCAGCTGGCTCCGCCCGGCCAGCAGCAGCTCCGCGGCGCCGTCGAGGATGGCGTGCGCCCCGAGGAGTTCCTGCACGCGACCGCCGGCGAACCCCTGGAGGGCCGGCCAGGTCTCCCGCATGAACCGGGGCACCTGCTGGCCGGCGAGCCGCACACCCCCGGCGGTTGCGGGCAGGCGGTGACGCAGTAGTTGGGGCGAGACGCCGGGCATCAGCGCCCCGGACGCGGCGATATAGCCGGGGAGCGAGGGGACATCCTGCACCGCAGCCTCCGGCACGCGCCAGGCGATGTCGAGCTCGACCGCATCGTCGAGCACGCGCGCCACGGTGACACTGAGGGCGGGTGCCTCGTCGAGCCGCACGTCACAGGCGTACGGCAGGCCCCGCTGCCGCCAGCCGGGGGTCACCCGGCGGATCAAGGCGACGATGTCGCGGCCCGCGACGGCATCCCGCCGGAGCCAGCGGTCGTCCTCGGGCCCCGTGGCGGGGACCACCCAGTAGCGGTCGCCCGCAATGAACCACCCGTCCCCGAGGTAGACGGCCGCATTGGCTCGCCGCGCGACGATCGAGCGGGTTGCCGGATCCCAGATGTACTCCACGCGGAAACCCGCCGGCACGTCGACCGGCCGCACGGCGTCGACATCCGGCGAGATCAGGAGTTCCAGTCCGTCATCCGCCAAACCATGCAAGGTCGCCTTGGCCTCATCGAGGAGACCCGGCGGCAGGACCACGGAGCCATCCGGTCGGGAGTGGAGTCGCGCAAACGGCGCGAGCGGCTCAACCTTGGCAGCCGCCCTCGACAGCGGTATCGCGTGCTTGCCTTGGTACGCCCGCAGCACGAAGCCATCAGGCCGCCTGTCCAAGGCGACGCGATACTTGCCGCCAAGCGCCGTGGCCACTGCCGACAGGAGTTTTGCAAACACCGACAACCCTTTCACCAACCGTCACATCGCAAGACGCGGGGCTGCTATGCGACCGTGCTCCCCCCAAGGAGCACAGGGAGCTACCGTCTTGCCTGCAGCCCCCTTGGGGAAAGTTGCCCCTCTGTTGCGGGAATTCATGCGGCCTGCTGTATTGCACGTCTCCCAGGTGATTGCTTCATGAGCTGCGGCGACCCGAATGTGGGCGGCTCGGCCGGGCTTCTATCATAGCCTATGTGTAATCGGGCCTCAATACTGCAACGCATGTATTTTAGTCAAC
>CAYQFU010000107.1:0-18883 GCA_964416775.1 uncultured Ktedonobacterales bacterium | reverse complement strand
CGTCCGACGGCGCGACAAATCAACCAGAGTTGGCAATTGTAGGTCAGATGACGAATTCGCGACTCGCGCCGTTCTATTCGGCTGATCTGGGCCATGATGATCGTAGGCCAGGTTCAATTATAGCAGTGTACGGCCGAAAGCGGCTGAGGCGGAGTGTGGGTCATGTTGTTGCGGACCGTGAGGGCGCTTCATTCATACGGGGAGCCGAAAGAGCGAAGTGCTGGTGACCGGGCACACGACATGCGGAAACGTCCCTCAAGAATGGTCTCGACGCGCCGCTCCAGCCAATCCTTGGCTTGCATTCGGGCAGAAACGTGCGGGGGAATCACGGCACATGACGCGCGAGGTGTCTGGTGACGTGAGGCGGACTACAGGTGCGTATCCGACGATAGCTGACGCGTCTGCCCCCACGGAGTGGGACCTCCGTGTTCCCTCGATCACTTTGGGATTACCTGGGAGATCTGCCATGCCCCTCACCGAGCACACCATCAAGACCGAGCGGCATACCACCTTCTATCTGGCGGCAGGGCCGGAAGACGGCCCGCTCGTCATCTTCGCGCATGGCTGGCCTGAGCTCTCCGTGAGCTGGCGGCATCAACTTCCAGCCCTGGCGGCGCTGGGGTTTCGCGCCATCGCGCCGGACATGCGCGGCTATGGGCGTTCCTCCGTCTACCCCCAGCACGAAGCCTATGCCCAGGAGCTCATCGTCGGTGACATGCTGGAGCTGCTGAATGCGGTGGGCAGAGAGCGGGCCGTGTGGGTCGGCCATGACTGGGGGAGCCCAGTCGTGTGGAACCTCGCCAGTCATCATCCGGAGCGCTGTCGTGCCGTTGCCAGTCTCTGCGTGCCCTACTACAACGTGGAACGTGGGCTGGACCAGCTGCTGACCCTGATCGATCGCGAGCTGTATCCGGAGTAGCAGCGTCGTAGTAAATGCCGATATCGACATCCGACGCATCCGAATGTGTGCCGGTGGCCCGCGATCCACCAAGAACGAGTGCCATGATGCCGGAGACCGGGTGGAGCGCGGCGACCACACGCGCGATCCTCATCTCGACAGTGTGCATAAAACCTCGACTCGCGCGCTCAGACACGCTCCAGCGTGCGATAGAGTGTTGGGTAATCGATCTTGGCGTTGTGGCGGCGGTCGACGGGAATATGGGCCATCACGCGCATCTCGTCTATCTGCGCCCACGCCACATGCCGCCGCACCGCGTTCAGGTCGGCGGGTGACGCGTGCTCGACGTGTTCCACCGCCAGCAGACGCCGGCCCTGGTGGCCGACCACGGCGGCGCGGCGCACGCCCGGACATGCCGATGCCGCGCACTCGACGCTGAACGGGTAGAGTGCTCCCCGGCCATCTTCGATGCGAGCGGAACACCTCCCGAGTAGCCACACACGTCCCTCGGCGTCAAGATAACCGGCATCTCCCGTGCGGTGCCAGATGGTCGAGTCCACGCGGAACTTGGTTTCGTGATCGCCCCGGCCGCCCAGGTAGCCAGTCAGGACGTGCTCGCCGCTGACGACGATCTCGCCAGTCGTGCCAGGCGGCAAGCACAGCGACTCGAGCTCGGCGGCGGTGTACGGACCAATCGCGGCTCCCCACCGGTCCGGCAGAACACGCAGCTGAATGTCCGGGATCGGACACCCCGCGAGCAGTCCACTGCCGTCGCGCATCGCGGCGAGGTCCGCTGACCGCACCTCATGCCGGGCGGTGTGAGCGATGGGCTCCGCCTCAGTCGAACCGTACACCGCCACCACTTCGGCACCTGGCGCCAGGCGCTGCAACGCGTCTAGCAGATGCGGGAACACCGGCGCGCCCCCAAGATAGATGTGTTCCAGGTACGGCAATTGTATGCCGCTCGCCTCGCAATACTCCGCCAGGCGCTCCCAAAACGCTGGCGAGCCAGCCGCCCGAACGGGGCAATGGCGCGCCATCTGTGCGATCACGGGCGCCGGAGCGATGCGCGCGGGATGGCGCACGTCTCCCGGCGGAATCAGGCTGGTGGCGCCCGAAGCGAGATCAGCCAGCACGAACACGGGAAGCGTCGTCAGACTCACATCGCCAGCGCCGGCCAAGTGACCCAGGCTGCGCTGCAAGACTCGATGCTGCGTGAGCAGGAAGCGGTGCGAGCGGACGGCCGCTTTGGGCTGGCCGGTGCAGCCGCTGGTGAACGTGATCAGCGCGGGTTCATCTGCACCGCTGGTGTACACGTCGCGAACGGGCGCAAGTCGAGCGGCGCGAGCCCACGAAACCGCACCTGGAATGGGTGCGCCGATGACCAGCTTGTGCGGGATGCGGCGCAGCGCGGGCGACGCCAGCCGCAGCAGATGCGCCTGCGTGCTGGCGATGAGCGCGCGTGGCGGATAGATCTCACAGCATTGCTCGATGTGCTCCAGCCCGGACGAAGGATCGATGAATACCGGCACAAGGCCCAGCCGAAAGATGGCGATCAGTGCGGCGTACAGCTCCATGGACATCGGTTGGAACACGAGCACCGCGTCGCCCGGCCGCAGCCCTGTTTGCCAGAGCAATGCGGCTCCCTGCCCAGACGCGCGCTCCAGCCCTGCGAACGTCGTGATCCGGTCGCGGCCCTTGTGGGTGTCGACGATGGCTGCCGAGTCAGGTTGGCTGTCCGCGCGATCGCGCAGGATTTCGGCGATGTTCATCCGTGTTGCTCCTGTGATAGTGATCGCGCGAAGAGCGCATAGCGCCGCATGATGCGGCCGGCGTAGCGTGCGCTCAGGCGCACCGAGGTGTTGTGCTCGTGCATCAGCGCATGGATGGCGCGTGTGTAGCCCATCTCATGGGCGCCTGCGATGCCTCGCGCCAGCAGCAAGCCCACCAGCCCGCTGCGCGCGAGCTCTGGCACGACCGCGATGGTTTTCACGACGACGGTATCCATGCGCTCGCCGCGCAGAGCTTGCAGCCGGTCAGGGATCGCGAAGAGAAAGCCGGCAAGGCGGTCATCGTGCTCCGCGACCACCACCAGCTCGGGCACCACGAATGGCCGCACTGGACGGTATAGATCGAGGAACCGCTCCTCAGCAATGGGCGTGTACAGCGCTCCGTTGACGAAGCTCGAGCTCGTGACGGCATAGATGCGGCGCAGCTCGTCCTCGAAGTGCGCGAGATTCAACGAGCGGATCCGCACGCCCCGGTTGGCCAGCCGGTCGGCGATGGCCGAGACGCGCGGCTGCCGCGCCTGCAGCTCTGTCTGCAGCGCGGAACAGTAGTGTGCGAGGGGATGGAAGCCGCTGTCCGTGAAGTGCTCTGGATAGTCATCCGGGTTGTCGGGCTCCAGGAAGAATCGCGGCTCGGTACCGCGATCCGTAACCAGCCGATAGCTATGGAAGGTGTCCCCATCCATCGGCCCCACCGCGAGCGTCCGGCCGTGCGCGGCCAGCTCCGCGCAGGCGTGATCCAGCAGCCGTCTGCCGGCACGTGCGTTGCTAGCGGCGTAGTGCCCGATGACGCCCACCCGCTGATCCTGATACGGCGCCGGGTTTGTCCACCATACGGAGCACCGTGCCACCGGCTCGCCATCGTCCATCACGACGTAACTGGCGCTCGGGCGCTGGCTTGCGAGCGTCTCCGCGCTCAGCGGCGTGAGGCTGGCGACGGCGTGGAAGCGCCGGATGTCCTCGGCTGTTTCGACACGCGTCACGTCGTCCACCGGCGATCCCCTCCCGTCTCCCACACGCTCGCTCATGGACGCCTCGTCGCCATCCCCGCTCGCATGCGCGTCAACCGTACACTCCATCGAGCCCCATTGGGTGCTGTGAGGGACGGGGCAATGTAGCGCCAGCGCAGCGCCCCCGCGACCAGACATCCCGCGGCCAGCAGCTGGGCCACCAGCGCGGCGAACGGGAGCGCCGGCAGCGCGGCGAGCAGGGCAAACGCCAGCGGTGGTATCACCAGGTTGTCCAGCCCGCGCCACGCGATGGCTTCAGCCACCGTCGTCACCAGTGCGACATCGAGCGCGATGAGGATGCTCGTCGTTGGGTGGACCATAGGCGTCACCAGGAGCAGCGGCAGCGCCGCGCACAGCCACGCGACACACAGGAACGTCAGCGAGCCTTCGATGCTCTTGTGACCTTCGACGGTCGCGAAGCGCCTGCGACCAATGCGCACGCCAACGAGCGCCGCGGCCGGATCGGCGAGGGTGAGGATCAGCACGGGCACACAATAGCGCATTGGGTCGCCATGCGAGAGGAGCCAGACCAAGGTAATGCTGGCCGGCATATACACTTCGCCACGTGAGGACCGTTCGATCCCGTACAGCACCGCGCCGAGCTCGCCACGAAGCCGGCGCACGTACTTGAGCGCCAGCAGCGCGCCGATGGTCAGCGGTGCCAGCGCCAGCACCGGCCACGCGCTCGTGAAGAGCCACGGAAACGCCAGCGTGGTCAGGCCACCGCCGATGTGGAAGAGCTTGCGCGAGGCCTCCGCCGACAGGGTGAAGCGCCGCTGGCAGATCCGGAGCGCGAGGATCAGCGCGCTTAGCGCCACCGCTTCCGCCAGCATGCCGACGGCCGGGTTGGGAATGAGTGGATGAGCCATCACTTCACCTCCTCGACGACGAATCGACGGTAGAAGAACGCCTTGTCCTCGCCGTGGAGTCGCTCCGCCAGGGTGCTGCGCGACGCCAGCCGATCCGCCATGCCGGCCGGCCGGCCGCGCGGCACGAGCATGTTCCAGTATGCCAGGCGGGCGCCGGGCCGGCCCGCGCGGATGACGCTCGCCAGCGTGCGATGATACTGCTGGAGCGACACGTATTCGAACATATCGCTGAGATTGAAGCGGTCGATCGTACCGGCGTCCGCCGTGCTCAAGTAGTCTTCGACGGACTGGCACCGCCATTCCAGGCGATCCAGCCGCGAGCGTATGCTGTCGAAGTGCTCCGGCCGCAGGGCGTACGGCAAGGCCGTCGTGTGGCGTCCCATGAGGATCCACTGTACGTAGGGATTCCGCGCTGGGTCCAGCTCGGTGAGGGCGTAGCACGTGCGTGCGAGCAGATGCTCGGCGACCCCACCCCGCGCATATGTGAAGAACGTGGCGTCGCGGCCCGACCGGGCCATGATAAAGCGGGAGAAAAAGAGGCGGAACAGCGCGCGCCAGCGCCAGGTGTCCCACTCGCGCGCATAGAAGGCGCGCCGCTGCTCGGCATCGCCCCCCATCAGCAGCCGCTCCACGGCGCGACGGGGGTGCACTAGTGGCAGGATGCGGTCGCGGAACACCGCCAGGTAGCGCTCGAACTTTCCCGCGGCTCCGATCCCACCCGCGACGGCATCCGGACGGGCGTCCCAGAAGTCCCTCGCGGCCGGCGCGAGCTGCCCGCGGCAGCGCCGGTACAACTCGTCACGCCGGGTGCTCGGCGTTGAGCCCATCAGCTCCAGCAGCTCGTCGTGGCGCAACGCTCGGTAGGCGGCGACCCGCAGCTCCAGGCAGGCGATCTGGGCCGCGCTCAGGTCCACGGCGACGACCCGGCCCGGCGCCTTGGTGAGCAGGGCCAGGGTGTTGTCGCCGGCCGAGCCAATCGAGAGACAGGTATCGCCTGGCTGCACGTCGAGCGCGGCCAGCAACACGTCGGCGTCTTCCCAGCACTGGGCGTAGCGAATGCCCGTGTAGTGCGTGCGCGCGGCGAGCTCGCTGTGCAGCGGGCGCCTCGCCGTGGAGACCGTGAGCTCACGCATGGGCGACCGCCTTCCTCTCCCGCTGCGCTTCGGTTCCCGGCGGCACGATGCGCGTGACAGTGCCCGCGCCGCCATCCATCTCCACCCACTCGCCATCCCGCAGCCAGCTCGTCACACCGCGCAGCGCGACAATGGTCGGGATGCTCAGCTCGCGCGCGACGATGGCGGAGTGCGACAGCAAGCTGCCTCGCTCCACCAGCACCCCCGCCGCCGACGGAAAGAGCATGATCCAGCCCGGATCGGTGCGCTCGGCGACGAGGATCTCGCCAGCCCGCACCTTCGCGCTTCGCGGGTCCGCCACGATATGCACGCGACCACGCACCACGCCGGGACAACAGCCCATGCCGCTGCGCCGGTCTCCGCTCAGATCCACGTGTACGCTCCGCGGGCGTGCGGTGATGCCCAGGCCAGCCACGCCGGTCGTCGTGAAGCGTTCGCCCAGCGGCGTCTCGCCCTTGAAGCGCTCAGCTTCCGCACGGCGCACCGATGCCAGGGCTTTCAGATCGGTGCAGGTCGCCGTCCCTTCGACGATGCCCAGCACCTCACTCAAATCGAGGTAGAAGATGTCGCGAGGGGACTCCAGCAGGTCGAGGGCATAGAGGCGGCGCCCCACCTCGACGAAGATCAGGCGTACGCGGCCAAAGACACGCGTGCGCTCGAACCGCAGGTTTTCGCGATCGCGCACGCGACGACGCGCATTCCCAAGCACCCAGTGGAAGAGGGCGCGCCGCAGTGGATGCCCCTTCAGCTCGGCCGCGGCGCGCCGCTCCGCCTGCCGCCGCGCGCCCATCTCCGCGGCCGGCTGCCGCGCGCCCGGCGCTTCGAGTATCTGGAGGCTCAGCGCCAGCTGGCCGACAGAGCGCAGCAGGGGAAGCGGATCGTCGCGGAGGGTCGGGCTCTCGAGCTTCAGCTCTTCCAGGCAACGATCGGCGAACCTCTCCAGATACGCCTCGTAGGCCGTGCGCACCGCTGGATGCTGGGCCAGTTGCGCTCCGATTGCGGCGAGCGACCCCGAGCACAGCGCCGCGACCAGCGCGCTATTGCTCGCGGCGAGCTGGGCCATCTCGCGCACGCGCGCGGCGGGCTCGGCGCTCACCATGCCGCCTTCGCCGCCAAGCAGGTCGTTCTCGAGCGCGCCCGTCGCATCGCCACACCAGCTTGCCGCCAGCTTGCGCAACAGCCCAAAGAACATCATGGCGTACAGATCGTTCAGCAGAGGCGCGTCCCAGCGCGTGATCAGTTGCCGTTCCAGGTCCCGGAAATAGGCGACCAGCTCGTCGGGCCGGGCGCGCGACAGGTCGGGAGTGGTATGCCCGAGTGCGCTGTCGAGCCGTGCCTGGAAGCGCTGAATCCGGCGTGGCAGCGAGAAATAGGCGCCCACGAGGCCCACTAGCGCGATGAGCAGTCTGCCGCCATCGCGCACTTTCGCGGTCCACCCGGCCCCCTTCAGCTCGGCGGTGATGGCGTCCGGCAGCCCTTCGCCGACGCCCATCATCTGCTCCATGAACCGGCGATTCAGCGTAAAGCCGGGCAGCAGCGCGAGCAGGCGATACCAGCTCAGCAGGTTGTAATAGACTCGTCCGTGCATGAAGCCGAGCATGTGGCGGAACGTGTTGGCGTGCTCCAGGATGATCGCCTCAGGAGCGCCCAGCGTCCGGCAGAGCTGGCGATAGACCTCCTCGTACACCTGGCGCGCGAAAGAAAACGTGAGCGGTGTCGTCACGCCGCCATAGCTCTCCGCGATGTTGCTGTTGTCCCACAGGTTGGCCGCGCCGTCAGGATCGGCCATCTGGGCGAGCGTGGTGATCGGGCGCGACTGTAGCAAGTACACGCGATCCCCATCAATCGCCCACTCCACGTCCTGCGGGCGGCCGGCGCCGCGCTCGCAGGCCAGCGCGAGCGCCACCACTGCGCCGACCTCGTCGTCCGACAGTGCTTCACTCCCACCGTCCGCACGGGAGGTGATCGTTCGCGTGAGGATGCGCCCACCGCGGTCCACGCGGTACATATCGCCTTCGCACTCGCCGGATACCAGTGCCGCGCCAAGGCCGCGCACGGCGTTGACGACGACGATCCCTCGCTGCCCGGTGCCTGGATCGGCGCTGAACGCGACCCCCGCCGCCCGCGCGCGCACCATACGCTGCACCAGCACTGCCGGCGCGGCCGGCGGATCGCTGAGGCCAGCGCTGCGCCGATAGGACCACACGCGCTCCCCGAAGCCGGACCGCCACACGTCCACCACACGCGCGAGCAGCTGGTCGGGCGGCACGTCGAGGAACGTGTCAAGCTGGCCGGCAGAGGAGCGGTGGGCGCCGTCCTCGTCCACTGCGGACGAGCGCACGGCCACCAGCTCCCCCCCGCGGCACAGCTCGGCCAGGGATTGCTCCAGCTCGGCCTGCACCTCGCGACTCGGCATTATCCCGTCCAGCGCGCGTGCTACGCCCTCCGGACTCCCAGCGCTGCACGCGGCGTTGAAGGCGGCGCGCCGTACCGGTGTCAGGGATGCCTGGAAGGCCTCTGGCGTCACGACGAACCACGCCGGAATGGCGTCCACGGTCTGCCGCAGCGCGGACAGTGCGGCCGCTTTTCCCCCAAGCCGGTGTAGATCATCCGTCTCGCCCGGATGCACGATGTATCGAGCCATCGGCCGACCTCCTACCACAGTCTGGCAGCCAGGGGCAGCGCACCCAGGCTCAGGTACATGAGCAGCGTCCACACGCCGGCGCAGCGCTCGATCCAGCGCGCCCTGGCCGCGACGGGGCGCCGCAGGAAGCGCAGCCCGCTGGCGCCCGCGCACACGAGCATGACGGTCAGCAGCACGGCGGCCTGCCACGCGAAGCCGACCACATTGGCCGCCAGTAGCGCAAAAGCCGCGGTGACCCCCAGCGTGCCCAGCCAAACGTACACGGCCCGCTGCCTGCCCCACAGGAAGCTGTAGGTTTCGACGCCCTGCTCCTCATCTTCGGGCGCGCGAATCTTGCGCCCGATTTCCAGGATGAAGCCATTGCAGAAGCTGACGGTGAGTAGCCAGATCAAGCCCGCGGGTGGCGCGACCCCCGCTACGCGCCAATCGCAGGCGGTGCCGTAGAGATCGATGAGCGGGAGAATCAGCATGTGGCTCCACATATAGGTGATGGGGTGCGCCTTGAGCCACCGGCCCACGAAGAACTCCTGACTCGTGAGCGCCAGGTAGGCCCAAACAAGGAGCAGCAGGGGCAGCAGCGCCGGCGCCAGCCACAATGCGAGCGCCGCCTGTGCCAGTGCGCCCGCCAGGGCCACATGGCCAAGCTCGTGCAGCGTGACCAGCCCCCGCGGCACCGGCCGATACGGGCGGAAGCGCGCGTCTTCGTCGGCATCTTTGAACTCGTCGGCGATGCGCAGCTGCAGGAAGAACAGGAGCGCACTGGCGAAGGCGACGAACAGCGCCTTGCCGTCAGGCAGGCCAAAGTGCCCGCGTGCCATCCCGGAGAAGCTGACGGTGGAGAAGCTGAAGACCGCGATCAGCAGGCCGTGTGTGAAGATCGGGAAGCGCTCGCGCTGGTAGATCCAGAAGCGGCGCATCACCCCGTTAACGCGCCCGGAGGACTCCACCTTAACGTGCTCAATCATGCCCCGCTCCGTTCATGTGGGCCGGCTTCCGCATGGGGGCGTCGGCGCGTGCCAGGCGCCGGTGAGCCTGGGCGAAGGTGCCGGCGCAGAGCGCCCCAACCAGAGACAGCTCGCCGGCGAGGCAGAGCGCGGCGCACACTTCTGCCAGCGCACGCGCGCCTCCAGTGCCGGCCAGACCCAGGATGTCGAGGCAGGCACGCTGGCTGGGCAGGCTCGTCCCACCGCCGACCGTGCCCACGATGAGGTTCGGGAGGGTCACCGCGGCATACAGGTCTCCCGCTGCCGTTGTCTCGAGCCGGGTGATGCCCGCTGCCGACTCGGCCACGCAGGCCGCGTCCTGGCCGCAGGCGATGTAGAGCGCCGCCAGCCCGTTGGCGTATTGTCCCTGCGCGCCAACCGCGCCGCTGAGCATCGCCCCCGTCGTGCCCATGCGGCAGTAGTCGGCCATGCGCGCGGGCGTCGTGCGCAAACGGCGCCGCACCATTTCCGCGGGCACGACCACTTCGGCGGTCACTTTCTTGCCGCGCACCGACCGCAGGGCCTGCGCGGTGGCTTTCTTGTCGCCTGAGCCGTTGGCTTCGAGGAAATAGAACTGCGGGCTTACCGGACTGTGCGCGGAGATGTAGGCGCAAATGGCGTCCGTGGCGATCGTCACCATGTTCTGGCCCGCGGCGTCGCCCGTCACGAACGCGAAGTGCAGATACACGTGGTTGCCTTCCACCACCACGCGCATGTCCGTGAGCCGGCCGTGCCGCGTGGTGAGCTCCGCCTCGCGCCGGAATGCCTCCATGTGTGAGACTGCCCAGGTGACGAACCGGCCGCACTCCTCCAGGCACCGGAACGCGAACCCCGGCGTTCGCACGACTTGCTCGCTGAGCAGCATGGCGCCGCACCCGCCCGCCTCGGTAATGAGCTGTGCGCCGCGGCTGTACGAGGCGACGAGCGCGGCTTCGGTCGTCGCGAGCGGAATGTAATACTCGCCGTGCGCGAAGAGGCCATTGACGCGCAGCGGACCAGCCAGCCCGACAGGAACGTTGACGGAGCCGATCGCGTTCTCGATGTGCCCCCGGTAGGCTTCCACCTGGTGGGCGGTGTGGGCGTCCAGCAGCTCCGCCTGGCTTGAGGCGGCGTGCGCCAGCAGGTCCCAGCGGCGCTGGATATCGCCGAGCGACGTCTGTGTGCTGCAGCGAACGCGTGGCAGCGTGTGCTCGGCATGTGGCACCGTCCGGCAGAGTAGCACGTCGTCGGGGGTGCTGTGGTCCATGTCCTCGCCGGACGCGGCGTGATCTGAGCCAGAAGAGGCGCGCACCGATGTGCTGTTGGTTCCCATCGCGATGCCCTCCCGCCGTGCGCTGGACTGTCCGTTCCCAATGGCGACGTGTCCATCGAGTGCAAGCATACCCATGCACCGCGCACGCTCACATGGGACGATCGCACCATTTCCGTCTCGCTCGTATGGGTCATCCGCACCATTTCCGCGGTCGGACCCTGTGGCCAGCCGAGCGGCACGAAGCGGAATGGAGTGTACGACGATGGCGTGAGCGAGCGATAGGTGAGCAGGAGGACCGCAGCACCGGCGCGGCTTGTCGCGGCGCCTGCCACGCTGCTACAATGCGAGCGGATGCGGTCCCTGCGGCCAGTTGAACGAGCCGGTTCCGCGAGACGCATCTCGTGCGATAGGATTCCGCTCACTCCAGATAAAGGTGATCACCATGGCGATTGTGCCTGCGGCGCGCCCCGACTGGCTGCGCGTGCGTCTGCCCTCGGGCGACAACTACGAGGACCTCAAGCATCTGATGCGCAGCAAACAGCTGCATACCGTGTGCGAAGAGGCTCGGTGTCCGAATATGGGCGAGTGCTGGGGACATCGCACGGCCACGTTCATGATTCTGGGTAGCGTGTGCACGCGCAGCTGCGGCTTCTGCGCGGTGGCGACGGGCCGGCCAATGACACTGGACTGGGAGGAGCCGCGGCGCGTAGCCGAGGCCGTGACGCAGATGGGACTCAAGCACGTCGTCGTGACGTCGGTAAACCGCGATGAGCTGCGCGACGGCGGCGCCACGCTCTTCGCGGCCACCATCCGCTGGATTCGGCGGCTGAACCCGGACTGCACCGTGGAAGTCCTGACACCCGATTTCAAGGGCTCGATGGAGGCGCTGAAGATCGTCATGGATGCCAGGCCGGACGTCTTCAACCACAACGTGGAGACGGTCTCCCGCTTGTACCGGCGCGTGCGCCCGCAGGCGATGTACGAGCGCTCACTCCAGGTGCTGAAGGCCGCCAAAGCCATGCACCCCGACAAGCCTACGAAGTCGGGCTTCATGCTCGGGCTGGGTGAGACGCGCGACGAGGTGCTGGCGCTGATGCGCGACCTGCACGACCACGAGGTAGACATCGTGACGATCGGCCAGTATCTGCAGCCGACGAAGCAGCACCTGCCCATCGAGCGCTATGTCACGCCCGCGGAGTTTCGCGAGTACGCCCACGAAGGCAAGGCCATGGGCATCCCACACGTACAGAGCGGGCCGCTCGTGCGCAGCTCGTACCACGCCTGGGATCAGATGGAGGCGGCTAACGCGGCGTCGTCCGCGCCAGCCGCCGAGAGCGCGAGCTAAGCCGCCTAAGCCAGAATGGCGGCGTTGACCGAATAGATCGGCGGCAGGAAGTCGGCGGCGAGGCTCCAGGTGTCGCCGCGGTCGCGGCTGACGAACAGCTGGCCCGTGTTCGTCCCGACGTACACGCCGCATGGATCGAGCGTATCGGCGCACATGCCGTGGCGCAGCACACCCAGCCGCACGCCGGGTCCGGCGGGCAATCCGTGTGTGAGCTCCTCCCACTCAACGCCGGCAGTCCGGGTTCGATAGACCGTGAAATTATCGGTGACGTTGTTGCGCCACATCCCGTTCTCCACGATCGTGAAAACGGTCTCGGGGTTGTGCGCGTCGAGCGCGATGGGGAAGCCAAACTCGGAGGGCAGATTGCCCTGGATGTCAATCCAGTCGTCGCCGCCGTTATCGCTGCGATAGATGCCGCAATGGTTCTGTTGATACAGGACGTCGGGCTTGTTGGGATGCTGCACCATGCGGTGCAGACACTGCCCGAACTCGGGATATATGTCTGGCTGGAAGCCGGCCCGCGTGTTCTTGTTCGCGTAGGCCCAGGTTTGGCCGCCGTCGTCGGTGCGCACACACCCGACGGCCGAGATGCCCACCCACATGCGCGATGGGTTCGAATAGTCGGGCACGATCGAGTGCAGGCAGAGCCCGCCGGCCCCCGGCTGCCACTGCTCGCGGGTAGGAAGCGAGGCCAGGCCGGCGTTCAGATCCCAGGTGACGCCGCCGTCATTGCTCACCCAGAGGCTCGCGGGATCGATGCCGACGTACACGGTATCTGGCTCGCTCTCCCGACCAGGCTGGATTATCCAGATGTTGTTGAGCTTAGAGCCGCTGTCTTCCGGGAACTGAATGCCGCGCTCGGGGTTTTGCCACGTTTGACCAAAGTCATCACTGTAGCGGAGGAAGGTGCCAAAAAAGTCGCCGTTATCCGCGGCGAAGAGACGACATCCGTTGCGCTGGTCGAAGATGGCGTTGAAGACGCGGGTTCCTGGAAGCATGGGCTCTTCCGTGCGCCAGGTCTGTCTGTCCTGTGAGGTCAGCAGAAACAGCCCGCGCTTTGTTCCGACCAGCAGTGCGACGGTTCCAGCAGGGTAGCGGCGTTGAGTCGTCATGACATTTCCTTTCGACGAAGACATACGCGACACCAGATCGAGCGCGGGACCTCAGCCGCCCGCGACAGACTGGAGGATGTGGAGCGTGGCTCCATCCTGCACGGGCGTATCGAGCCCACACAGAAAGCGAACATTTTCGCGGCCCACAAAGATGTTGACGTAGGGGCGCAGCTCCCCCGTTTCATGGCAGAGGTTGAACCTCAGTCCCGGGTACGCTGCCTCGAGTGAGGTGATGACCTCACGCACAGTGTGGCCAGCCACTTTGACCGACGCACGATTGCCTACTTGCCGTCGTAGGACGGCTGGCAGGATGACTGTGACCAGCTGTGTCGTGACGGATGAGTCCATCACGGCCTCCTTCGCGTTCTGAGGCTATTGTTCACATGTTGGATTGAGCCTATCCCTCGGATAGATCGGGATGAGCCTGCCGCGCGTCACAAGCCCATCAGGAGTGTAAGCGAGGGACGAGCCTTCGCTCAATCCGACGGTACATTCTTGCCAGGGGGGGTCCTAACGGAAACTCGGCAGGAGCGCGACACGGTCCGGACTTTGCTGCTCCTTCTGGTGCGAGTAGCTGAGCGCGGAAGCTCGGCACGCGGACGGCTGGCAGTGCCTGAACAGGCTGGAAGGTGGACGGGACTATGCGAGCGCGGATCAATGGCATCGACCTGGGATTTGACGTCCGCGGCGAGGGATCGGTGCCACTCGTATTGTTGCACGCGTTTCCGTTCCACCGGCGCATGTGGGAAGCGCAGGCGGAGACGCTGGCTCGGCAAGCTGGCGTCCGCGTGATCCTGCCTGACGTACGCGGCTGCGGGGAGTCAGACGTCGTCTCAGAGCTCACCACGATGGACGAGGCCGCGCAGGACCTGCGTGGACTCCTGGATGCCCAGGGCGTCGGAGACTTTGTGTTGGGCGGGCTCTCGATGGGCGGCTATATTGCCTTCGCCTGTCTGCGGCTGTTTGGAGAGCGGGTGCGTGCGCTGATCCTCGCGGACACGCGTGCCACCGCCGACTCCGACGAGGGGCGCATTGCGCGCGAGGCGACCGCGCGCTTCGTCCTGGAGCTCGGTGCCGCGGCCCTCTTCGACCGCGACGCCGGGCGGCTGTTTAGCGCGGTGACGCTCCACGAGCATCCCAGTGTCGTAGAGCGTGGCAGAGCAATCGCGGCGGAAAACCGTCCCGAGGGGCTCGCCGCTCTCTCACTCGGCATGGCGCTGCGCCCCGACTCCACGGACCTGCTGCCGCTCATCCGCTGCCCCACGCTCGTGATCGTCGGGGAGCAAGACGCCCTGACGCCTGTGGCGGATGCGCGCATGTTGTTCGAGCGCATCCCCTTCGCGGAGCTCGAAGTGATCGCCGATGCCGGGCACGTGTCGAATCTCGAGCGGCCCGACGCGTTCAACGCGCGCGTAGCGCGCTTTCTCCGCGAGCGCGTTCCACAGGTGCTTCATCTGCTTCCCTGAGCGGGTGCTTCATCATCTCAGGGTGCTCATTCTCGCCTGGCGTATGGCCGCATCGCTACATGCCCGTCTCCTGCCTGGCGTATGGCCGCATGGAGATGCGCCCGCTCGCCCCGCCGCACCCATCCAACCAATCTGGGTATTACAGCACAGGAAGCAGCAGCAGCCCGCGGCCGAGGATCTCGCCGATGAACACGAAGGCCATGCACAGGTAGAGCATGCCCGTGGCCGACTGGAACGAACGTCCGCGCGTCAGCCACAGCGCCACAGCCCCCAGGATGAGTGGCGCGATGAAGCCCATACTGTACTGCAAGCCGACCATCGCGCCCGTCCCAAGCGGGGCGACGCGCGGTGTGACGGGGCTGACCGGGTGGCCAGGATGGACCGGCGTGGGGGTCGTGATCACCACCGACGTGCCCCCAGTATGGATGACGCTGCCAGGTGACATCGTGATCAGCCCTGACAGCGCGTGCGCTGTGCTGGGACCCGTCAAGAGTGTGAACACCAGCTCAGCCAATATCCCCGCGAGCAGCAGCGCCGTCGCGAACTCCAGCGGCCTGCCGGAGGCCGTCGGCGTGTTGAGGTACCAGTGGCCCAACAGCATCGCGGTGGTCACGCCGCCGAGCGCAATGGCGCCAGCCAGGAATGCGGCGACGACGAACGCGCCGCCCAGATGCGCGCTGGCCAGAGGACGATACGCCATGGCTACCACGAACACAGCCGCCAGCCCGATCGCTGACGTGAGTCCGCCCAGGGCATGGCGGGCCAGCACCATGCGACTGCCCGAGGCTGGCGCTCGCACGGCCACGGCGCTCGCGCCGCCGATCGCCGGCTCGCGTCCAGTTGCGGCCTGGTCACTCTCGGCGGCATCGTCGCCCGCCGATGCCGCGTGTCGCGCACCTTTACGCGCGGGCTTTGGCGCTAGCCACAGCAGCACATTCCACGGCACCAGCAGCAGCGTGAACGCCACCACGAGCGGCGCCTGCCAGCTGAGCCAGGTCGGGTCCAGGTCCACCTTGCACAGGCCGACGTGGCAAAGCAGGTCCTTCGCGGCGAATGCCTGCATCGCCCCATACGTCAGGAGGGCAAAGACCATGTAGAGGATGCCCTGAAAGAGGATGAATCCCCGGCTGCTGTCGCCGCGCAGGTCGAGCAGGTAGAGCGTGACAAATGCGCCAACGGTGAGCTCGATCATCACGAGGAAGAGAGCGGGAGGTAAGCTTTGCATAGTTCCTCTCGTACGCAGGGGCGGCGCCTGACCTGTCGTCGCGTGTGGACGGTACGCGGAAGCCCGCGTGCGAAGCGCACTCGCCTGGATTATACCGCTCTACCTAAGCCCACGCCAGCGACCTGGGAGTTCAGCGCGGCGCCGCGGAAGCCTCCTGCCGGAGAGCGCCTGGCGGCAGGTCGCCGCCCCAGAAGAGTGCGTGCGCGAAGTCGCGGATCGCCTGCGTAAAAGCGCCGGGATTGTGCAAATTGACCATGTGGCCCGCGTGGGCAATGGTGTGGGCACTGGCATGCTGAAGGCACGCGGCGAGCGACGCAGCCCCAGCCAGGTTGGGCTTGTCGCCATCGCCGTTGAGCACGAGGATGGGGCCGGAAAAGCAGCGCAACATGGTGCGAAAGTCCTGATCGACCACTTCCAGTAGCGCCTGTCCCCAGTCGCGCAAGTAGAATCCGCCCTCGATCTGGGCCGCGGCCAGATAGGCAGGCAAGTCACTCTGAACGGCTCGTTGTTGGCGGCGCACCAGCCATGCAATCCAGTGTGGCCCGAGGACGTCCCGCAACACATCATAGGTCCATGCGCTGGCACGTGTGAGCGGCCCGAGCATGCCCGCGAAGCTCACACTGCACCCCGCGAGCACCAGACCCCGCGCGTCCGCTGGGTAACGGCACGCATGCGCCATGGCAACGAACCCGCCCAGCGAGAGTCCCACGACGAGAGGAGGGTGTGTTGTCTCCTGGCGAATTGCCTCCGCCACCTCTCCCACCGCCGTGTCGAGATGGAATGGCTCGTGCGCGAGTCTGCCATGACCCGGCAGATCGAGCGCCAGCACGCGAAAGTCATCCGCCAGCGCATCCAGCTGGGGCTGCCACATGCGCCAGGTCCAGCCCGCGGCGTGGAGGAACATGATCGCCGGAGCGTCGGGTTGGCCGGAGACGTGAAAGCGCGAAGACTCGGTCATGAGATATCCATCCGTAGGTCTTTCAATCGTCAACTCGCGGGCACGCGAGCGCCACATTGATCGCGTGCGCCACCCCACCAGCACTCGCACAACGCGTGCAGTGGATCGCACAATCGGCACACCCCTGCGCGCCTGGTACGCGTTTCGTGGCCTGCGCCGCGCTACGGTGCCCCGAGGTACATGGCGAAGAATGCGAGCACCCGAGCTACATACTCAGCTGGGTGGGTGCTGAGCGCGCCAATGTGACCGCCGCTGGGGGAGACCCACTGCTGCTTGGGCTGGCCCGCCGCGGCAAAAAGTGCCTGCTCACCAGAGAGCGGCGTAGTCGCGTTGTGGTCGTCGGCGGAGTGGATCAACAGCACCGCGCGAGGGGCGATACGCCCGACGACATCGATGGGACGGGCGCTGGCGAGGCGGGCGCCAATGAGCCTGTCCACCAGGCCCGGCTCGTACGGCAGCGCGGGCAGCGTGAGCGAACCAGCTGGCAGCGCATACATACGGTCGATCTGTGCATGCTCGTCGGTCCAGGCGCTGTCGGCCACCACCGCATCGAGGGCCGGCTCCTGAGCGGCGGCGAGCAGGACGATACCGGCGCCCAGCGAGACGCCCAACGCCCCAATGTGCTTATTCACGAGGTCGGATCGCGCGTGCAGATACCGGACGGCGCCGATGACGTCGTTCGGTTCGCTGGCGCCCAGCGCGATGCCCCAGCCGTTGCTTTCGCCGCAGCCGCGGTCGTCGAACAGCAGGACATTGTAGCCGGCCGCATAGAGGAAGCGCGCCCACGGCAGCATGTCCATGCGCGAGCCTTTGAAGCCATGCACGAGGATAATCGTCGGCGCACGTCCTCCTGACGCGACCGCGAGCCAGCCCGCCAGGCGCACACCATCCGTGGCGAGGAAATGCACTTCCTGCACGGGGAACCCGGCGCGACCAGCGGACGGCGCGGTGCGATTGGTCCAGTTGCCGACGAGCGTCACAGCGCGCACGGCAGGTGCTATGGCCCAGATGAGCAGGCATAGGAGCGACACAACGAGCAAAATGCCGCGCCACGTTGCGACCACTCGGCTCATCCGCCCGCGTAGTGGCGTGCGCAGGCGTGGCGTGGCATCGCGCGTGGGCTCGCCCATCTCCTGACCTCCCCGCATCGTCCCCTGGCCACCCGTCGCGCGTCAACTGGTCCGGTTCTCCCGGGCAAGTACCCGGTCCGTTTCCTCTGGTGCCGCTACGCCGCGCCTACCGCCCGCTCCACGTTGGCTGGCGCTTTTCGAGGAAGGCGCACATACCTTCCTGTGCGTCCTGCGCCATGGCGTTCATGCTCATGACTTCCTTGGCGTAGGCATAGGCTTTGGGCTGGTCGAGGTCGATCTGGCTGTAGAATGCCTGTTTGCCCAGGGTGATAGCCATCGAGCTGTAGCGTGTGATGGAGAGGGCCAGCTCACGCGTTGCCTCCTCCAGCCGGTCCGCTGGCACGACCTGATTCACTAGCCCCCAGTCGGCCGCCGTGTCCGCGCTGATCGGCTCACCCGTCAGAAGCATCTGCAGGGCGCGCTTGCGTCCGATCGCGCGCGTGAGCGCCACCATGGGCGTCGTGCAAAACAGGCCGATCTTGACGCCCGGTGTGGCGAACCGCGCCTCGTCCGCTGCGACGGCCAGATCACACGTAGCGACCAGCTGGCAGCCGGCAGCCGTGGCGATGCGGTGCACGCGTGCGATCACCGGCTGCGGAATCGCCTGGATGGTGGTCATCAGCTCTGTGCAAATGTCGAAGACCTCTCGGTACGCCTTGAGGTCGCCATCCACCAGCTCGCTCAGATCGTGGCCCGCGGAGAAAGCTGGTCCGTTGGCGGCCAGGATCACCGCGCGGATGGATTCCTCGTCCTTGCTCAGTGTCTTGAACGCGTCGATCAGCTCCCGCATCATCGCGGATGAGAGGGCATTACGCTTGTCAGGGCGGTTCATCGTTATGGTTGCGATGTTCCCGTCGCGGTCGAGCAGAATGTTGTCGTATCCCACGTCGAGACTCCTTCTGGGCGTCGCTGCCCCGTCTCCGTGCTTGTGCCCAATGCCTGAACACCAGGCATCCACCGCATCTCCGTATTTCCAGTATCGCCGCTGCACCATTGTACTATCATTCGGTGCCCATGCCGCGACAGCCGGGGATGCGTCCGACGGTACTTGGTCGTGGCGGATAGGCCGGC
>CAYQFU010000106.1:11970-18973 GCA_964416775.1 uncultured Ktedonobacterales bacterium | reverse complement strand
CCCCTCGGGCGTGATGTAGCCTTCCTCGTCCTGCGCGATGTGCAGGGCAGGCAGGGTTGCCGATCGCGCGCTGGGATACTTGGCCGCCACCGCCCGCATGCGCTCGCGCGCCTCCTCGCTGATCATTAGCGGTCAACCTCTCCCAGCACGATGTCAATGCTGCCGATGGCGGCCACCACGTCCGACAGCAGCTGGCCTTCGACCATCTTCGGCAGCGCCTGCAAGTTGCAGAACGACGGCGCGCGCACGTGCATCCGATAGGGCTTTGACCCGCCATCGCTGACGAGATAATAGCCCAGCTCCCCCTTGGGCGACTCCGTGCGCAGGTAGACCTCGCCGGCGGGCGGCCGATAGCCTTCGGTATACAGCTTGAAGTGGTGGATCAGCGCCTCCATGTTGGAGGCCACCTCCCATTTCTGCGGAGGGACGATCTTGCGGTCGCTGATCTGCCATGGTCCTTCTGGCATCCCGTCCACCGCCTGCTTGACGATACGCAGGCTCTGATCCATCTCCAGCATGCGCACGAGGTACCGGTCGTAGACGTCGCCATTCGTGCCTACGGGCACGTCGAAGTCGAACCGCTCGTAGCCACCGTAGGGGAACATCTTGCGCACGTCATAGGCGACGCCGCTGCCACGGAGCGTGGGGCCGCTGCAGCCGAAGGCGACGGCATCCTCGGCGCTGATGCGCCCGACGCCCTTGGTGCGCTCGACCCACAGACGGTTATTCGTGAGCAAGTCGTGATACTCGCGCAGCCGGCCGGGGAACAGCTTGAGGAAGTCCCGCACCTTCGCGTCGAACCCTGGCGGGAGGTCCGCTTGCAGACCGCCCGGCATGATGTAGCTCGTCATCAGCCGCACGCCGGAGCACAGCTCGAAGATGTCGAGGATGATCTCGCGCTCGCGAAAGCAGTAGAGGAACATGCTCATGGCGCCCAGGTCCAGCGCGTGCGTGCCCAGCCAGACGAGGTGGCTGGCGATGCGCTGCAGCTCCGCCAGCGCCACGCGGGCGTACGTGGCCTTCTCAGGTACGGCTTCCACGCCCAGCAGCTTCTCCACGGCCAGCGCATAGCCGAGATTGTTGCACAGCGGGGCCAGATAGTCCATGCGGTCCGTCACCACCAGCGCCTTGAAATAGCTCTTGGCCTCGGCGGTCTTCTCGATGCCCGTGTGCAGATAGCCAATGTCTGGCTCACACGCGATCACGCGCTCGCCTTCCAGCGTGAGGATCAGCCGCAGCACACCGTGCGTGGACGGGTGCTGCGGTCCCATATTGATGGTCATGGTATCGACACGCGTCGTGTCGTCCACCGCTACGGTGTCCTCGACGTGAAGGGCCGCTGGCTCCTCTAATTGCATGGTCTCTCTCTCCCGGAGGTCCCGGCCTGCGCCGCCCCCTCCGGCCGTAGGCAAACGGCTAAGTCTCGTCGCTGTGGCGTCGCGAGTTGGGCTTCTCAGCGGCGCGTTCGCCACCAGGGGCAAAGCGCGCAGTTTCGCTGTCGTCAGGCGTGCCGCCCGGCGTGCGCAGCGTCTGCTGGCCGATGCCCGGCGGCAGCGGCTGGCCAAAGGGCACCTGGCCGCCCCAGTGCGGTTCGGGCAACGAAATACCGGTCAGCGGGTAGTCCTTGCGCAGCGGATGGCCCACCCAGTCCGAAGGCATCACCAGCCGTTTCATCTGCGGATGGCCCGTGAACCTGATGCCGAACAGGTCGAAGATCTCGCGCTCATACCAGTTGGCTGCTGGCCAGACCGCAATGACCGTCGGCACCTCGGGCGTTTCCTCGTCCAGCTCGCCCACGCGCAGCTTCAAGCGCACCACGGCGCGCGTCTCGAGCGAGAGCAGGTGATAGACGACGTCGAACCGCGGCTCGCGTTCCGGCCAATCCACCGCCGTAATGTCGGCCAGGAAACCGTACCGCAGCTCGGGCGCGTCCCGCAGCGCCTCCGTTACACGAGCGATTGCCTCGGGTCGCAGCACGAGCGTCGTTTCGCCTCGGTGCGCGGTTACCTCGAGCAGGTCCTCGGGGAAGCGCTGGCGCACGAACGTGGCGGTCGCGTTCTCTGGCGCGCTCTGCTCCCGCTCCTGCTGCTGCTCTGCGTCAGCCACCTTACACTCCTTCCACGTGGGCGCGGCACACGGCCCCTCCCATCGTGGCGCATTGCCCGCTGCTCTGCGGTCTTCGTTAGTCCTCGCTGCCCAGATACGTCACGCCCGCGGCCTTCAGCGGGTCGGGCGGATTGGGGATGCCCTCGCGGATCTTGCGCTGCAGCTCGTTGAAGCCGTACAGCAGCATCTCGGGTGTCGGCGGGCAACCGGGCACAAAGACGTCGACGGGGACGACCTTGTCCACACCCTGCACGATGGCGTAGTTGTTGAACACGCCGCCACACGACGCGCAGGCGCCCATGGAAATCACCCACTTGGGATCGGGCATCTGATCGTAGATGCGGCGCAGCACAGGCGCCATCTTGACCGACAGTCGGCCCGCCACGATCATCAGGTCCGCCTGGCGCGGGCTGGCGCGGTAAACCTCCGCGCCGAAGCGGGCCAGATCGAAGCGCGACGCGCTCGTCGCCATCATCTCGATGGCACAGCATGCCAGACCGAATAATGCCGGCCAGAGTGACGAGCTTCGGCCCCAGTCTACGAGCTTGTTGACCTGCGTCAGGATGATATTCGCATCGTCGTGGCGCGTCAGGCCGCGCGGCAGCCGCGGCGTCTGTGTGTTGGTGTAGTACTGGACAGGCGCCCAGGGGTTGACGCGCCCCTCAGCCGCTCCTGTCCCAGTGCCCTCAGGCACGTCTATTCCCACGTAAAGGCTCCCTTACGCCAGACGTACAAGAATGGGATGACCAGAATGACGACGAAGACCACCAGCTCCACCAGCCCCAGCACACCCAGGCGCCGCATCAGCACGGCCAGCGGCACGATCGAGGCCGCTTCGATATCGAAGATGATGAAGAGCATGCCTGTGACCAGGTATTGCACCGGGAACCGGCGGCTCGGCGGTGTGATCTCCTGAATGCCGCACTCGTAGGGAGCCAGCTTTTCGGGACTGGGTCGCTTGGGGCCGAGCACGAAGGTCAACAGCGTCACCACAATGGTGAATGCGAACGCCAGGCCCATCAAGATGAGCACCGGCACGTATTGAGGCATGTCCTGGCAACCTCCGGCTCGTCGAGCATGTGGAGCGTTTGCGCATCGTCGTCGCCCGCGACTGACCAGACGTGGGCCATCAAGTATCGTAGCACGGAGCCGGCCCACTGTCAAACGCATTGGACGGGCGTGAACCCGCTCTGCAAGCGACTTCGCGGCCTGAAATCGGTCGCTGTGACGCTCCTCGTGAAGCACCCGTGCACGTCAGCGGGCGCCCCGCAGCCTGCTGCGCAGGATGCCTCCGAGCAGGCTCACCTCGTCTACGCCCACCAGCCGGGCCAGTGTGAAGTACACCACGGCCCCCGCGCCACCCACCAGCAGCACCGTCAGCAATTGCCCGCTCAGATGATCGAGCGAGAACAGGCTCGGGCTCAGTCGCGGCAAAACCTGGAGCAGCCCCCAGCAGACGGCTGCCATCCCCGCCGCGGCCAGGCAGATGCGCGCGGCGCCGTTCGCGAGCTCGCGTAGCCCGAGACTGCCGATGGCCAGCGACAGCAGCACGAACAGGATCACCGCGTGTGATGTGTTCTGCAGCGCGTTGGCAAACGAGAGTGCCGGCAATCCGATCGTCTGCGCGAACGGCAGCGCCACCACGGCGTAGAACGCGATGCTCGCAATGCCGACCAGCATGGGCACAATGGTGTTCTTGCGCGCGTAATAGGCGGCGATCAGCAGCTGGTCCAGCGCCAGAAAGGGCAGCTGGTAGGCATTGTTTTCCAGCGAAAGCACGTTGCGGTAGGTGCAGTCGTGATAGCAGGTGCCGTGCTGAAACAGCAGCGCCATGATCGGCTGGCTCAGCACCATCAGTCCCACCATCGCCGGCACCATCAGCAGCAGCCCCAGGCGGAAGCCCAGGCCCAGCGTGCGCTTGAACCCGGCGGTGTCCGCGGCGCTCGCCGCGGCGGAGAGCGACGGCAGCACGGCCAGCGACAGCGCCACGGCCACCAGTCCGACGGGGAACTGGATAAGGGTCTGGGTGTTGGCGAAGGATGTCACGTTCTTGGCCGCATTGCCTGGTGTCAGCCCATATAACGTCACATCCAGGTTCTGTGCTCCCACGCTGATGAGCAGCCCAGCGGCCAGCGGCGCGTACAGGCGCAGGATCTGCCGCACCGCCGGGTGGCGCAAATCCAGCACGGGCTTCCAGACGCGGATCACGCGGCGCAGGCCAGGCGTGAGCAGCAGGAACTCGCCGAACGCCCCGATCGCCGCGCCCGCGGCAAGCCCCCGTGCGCCCATGTCGCGCGCCAGGCCGACGGCGGGATTCGTGGCGCCCGCATGCGTCGCCGTGCCGAGCGGCATCCCTGCCTGGTGCAGCGCCCACAGGAGCACGAGCGTGCCGCACAGAATGACCCCGATGTGGTAGATACCCGTCGCGAACGCAGGGTAGACGACCTCTTTCATGGCGTAGAGCAAAGCCGAGCCCACGAAGTACAGCCCCAACCCCAGCAGCGACACCGACGCGATCTGCACGAGCTGCACCGTGAGCCGCTGCCCCTCAGGCGTGAATTTCTGCGTCTCGAACGGGACGAAATACGGGGCCGCGAGCACCAGGCCGACGATGGCCACCACCATGATGATGGCGACCAGGTTGGCTACGGTGCAGTACACGTGGCGCAGCTCGTCGCGACGCTCCGGGTCAGAGTAATCGACGAAAGTGGGGATCAGCGCGCCACTGACCGATCCCCCGGCGAGCAGATCGCTGAGCTGCTGGATGGGACGCAACGCCGTGACGAATGCGCCGCTGGCGACACCGTAGAACAGCGCGTTGATGGTCTCGATGCGGACCATCCCGAGCACGCTGCTGAGCAGATTGCCCGCGGTAATGATCGCCGCGGACTTCACCACCCGCTGGTGGCTCGCCGGACCGATGCCCTTGCCCTCCGCGGAGGTCACGGACACGTCGCGCATGTTGGCCTCCACCGCCTCATCCGCGCCGGAAGCGCCCACCGCCGTCGCCTGGTCGGCGCCAGTCAGCGCCGATTCGCTCGCGCCGGCAGCGGTGGCTGGCAGGCTGCCCTGACCGGCGCGCCTACGCCTCCTCGTGTCCATGGCGACTCGCAATCCGCGCTATGAGGTCCGACGTCGAATGGCCCGCAAGATACGGGATCAGGCATACCGTGCCGCCATAGGCGGCCACGACCCGCGCCTCAGGCAGCCGGCCGAAGAAGTCCCCTGGGCTGTGCTCATCCAGCGTAGCACTCGCGGCCAGCCGTCGCAACTCCTCAGGACCGATCACCCGCAGCGTCTCGCGCTCGCCCGTCTGCGCGTAGTCACCGCCTTTGGCGTACACGTCCGGACGCACTGCCGCCACCAGCGCTTCGGCGGTCGTCTCATCGAACACCGACACCGCGTCCACGCACGTCAGCGCACCCAGTACTTCCGCGCGCTCGCCCTCTGGAACGAGCGGGCGGTCCGGGCCTTTCAGCCGGCGCGTGGACGCATCCGAATTGAGCCCCACCACCAGCGCATCGCCAAGACGACGCGCCTGGCGCAGATAGCGCACGTGCCCCACATGAAGCAGGTCAAAGACGCCGTTCGTAAAGACGATCCGGGCGCCCGCCTCGCGCCGCTCCGCGACCCAGCGCAGCAACTCCTCGCGGGCCAGCGCCTTCGCTCCCGCGTCCATCACACCCGCACCAGTCCCTTGATCGCCTCTTCCATCTCGGCGGGTGTCGTAGTCGCGCAGCCGAGCCGGCGCACCACCTGGCCGGCGGCAATGGTGGAGAGCACAGCCGCCTCCGCCATGCTCGCCCCGGCGACCACCGCCAGCGTGAAGGTCGCGGAGACGGTATCCCCCGCGCCGGTGGGATCGCTCACCTCGGTCAGATTGGCGACCGGCAGGTGCAGAGGCGCACGGTCGCGCTCGAAGAGACACATGCCTTCGCTGCCGCGCGTAATCAGCACGCCTTGCGTATGCGTCGTCGCCAGCAGCCTGCGCCCCGCATCTTCCAGGCTGGCTCGGTCGGTGATGGTCACGCCGAGGCTCGCGGCCGCCTCCGGCTGATTGGGCGTCAGGGCGGTGGCGCCACGAAAGCGGGCCAGATCCCCGTGCGAGTCCACCACGACGATTTTGTCGTGCTCGTGCGCCAGCAGCAAACATGCGTCAATAATCGCGGGTGTGATCACGCCATTTTCGTAGTCGGACACGATAAGCGCATCCACATCGCGCATCATCTGCCCCAGGTAAGCGATGATCTTGCGCTCGCACTCCGACCCGAGCGGGGCGTGCTCCACGCGATCCACGCGCACGATCTGCTGCTGCACGATCTGAGGTCCGCCGGCGAGTATGCGCGTCTTGGTGGACGTCGGCCTTCCCGCTTCATTGAAGAGGCCGTCGAGATGCACACCGTATTGCTCCAGTGCCGAGCGTAACCGGTGGCCCGCCAGGTCATCGCCCACCACCCCGGCGAGAAACACCTCCGCACCGAGCGTGCGCGCGTTCACGCCTGGATTGGTCGCGCCACCTGGGACGGTGAATTCGTCGCCGTGTTCCAGCACGAGCACCGGCGCCTCGCGTGAGATGCGCGCGGGCCGGCCGACGATGTACTCGTCGGCCACCATGTCGCCGACGACCAGGATGCGCATCCCTGAGAAACGGGCGACGATATCGAGCAGACGCTGGCGCGGCGAGCCGCCACCCCCGGCCGCCAACGGCGCTGTCAAGCCGTCCCTGATCTGCGGCGCGGCCAGTGCGGCGGCGCCATCGAGCGTATCTGATACGGAATCACGTTTGCCGATGCTGCTGCTCACGCCTCGCAACTCTCCTCTATCCCAATCCCATCTGCACGGCAGACAGCCGCTTGCCAGTCGCGCGCGCTCCATCCTCTCGTGTCACGTCACATGC
>CAYQFU010000106.1:0-11870 GCA_964416775.1 uncultured Ktedonobacterales bacterium | reverse complement strand
CAGCACCGCGACGGCGAAGCGCGGCAGAGCGAGCATCCGCCGCCAGCGCCACGGCTGGCGCCACAGCCGGTAGGCCCACTCCAGGCCCGCGCGCCGCATCCACCCTGGCGCACGGGGCACCGCGCCGGCGAGGAAGTCAAGGGTGCCGCCCACGCCGATCGCCACCGCGCAGCCCAGCTGGTCGCGGTGGCGCGCGATCCACCGCTCCTGTGCGGGTGAGCCGTACGCGACGCACACAACGTCGGCATCGCTCGCATGAACCAGACCTGCGGTCACCTCGTCCTCGCTGGCGTCGGCGGATCCCGCGTGTGTTCCGGCGATGGTCACACCGGGGCAGGATGCGCGCAGATACTCTGCCGCCCGCTCTGCGATGCCGGGCGCCGCGCCCAGCAGGAAGAGCCGCCAGCCGCGCTGGCCTCCGAGACGCGCCAGCGCCGTCACGATGTCTACGCCCGCCACACGCTCCACGACCTTCCCTCCGCGCAGGCGACCGGCCCAGACAATGCCGATACCGTCCGGCACCACCAGATCGGCGGCGTTGATCACGCCGCGCAGCTCAGGGTCGGCGCGAGCAGCCATCACCATCTCTGGATTCAGCGTGACGATCTGGCGCGTGCGCCACTTCCCACCCCCCGCCTTCGGCGCTCGCGCCGCGGCGATCCACCCGGCGACCACCGCCAGGGTTTGGGCCATGCTGACCACATCAACGCGTACGCCCAGCACCCACAGGGACTCCCAGGGCGCGGAAGCAGCATGCGCGCTGACATCTCTATGAAGCAGGTTGGTTGCGATGGTATGGCTCCGTTCGAGGGTGGTACTGAACCGTGCCGAGGGCGGTGTGCCCGTACCGGACGGTCTGGCGCTCGCAATATAGCATAGCCCGTGCCCACGGCTGGGCGCCAGACCACGCGATGCCTTCCCCTGCGCCGGCCGGTGCGAGCCGCCATCCACCCACCCACTCGCCCACCCACGCCCGACCGCCGCCGCGTGCGAGGTGCTACACTGGGAGCGGGTCACTCGCGTCTTCGCCGCGCGTCACAGCGGGCGACACGAGCGCGGCTCACCCACATGCGCTCGCACATGCCAGACCGTTTGCGTGAGGAAGCATGACGAAAGCACTGCCGCCGGGCGAAACCTTGCCACCTGACCGCCCGCGCCAGGACACGACATCTGATCGTCCCCATAAGGACACGTTGCCGGAGCGTCCACGCCGAGGCCGCGATGCACGCGCGCGCCTGGATCTGTTGCTGGTGTCGCGCGGTCTGGCGCCCAGCCGTGAGCGAGCACGCGCCGTCATCATGGCGGGTGAGGTGCGGGTGGACGGCCGCATGGTGGACAAGCCCGGCACGATGGTGCCAGTGGACGCCGCGGTTGAGCTGGTGGGTGCCGGCGCGGAGCTGCGCTACGCCAGCCGCGGGGGGCTCAAGCTGGAGCACGCGCTGGACGTCTTCGGCCTGAATCCCGCGGGCCTGGTCTGCGCCGATATCGGCGCCTCGACCGGCGGCTTCACCGACGTGCTCCTGCGACGCGGCGCGGCGCGCGTCTACGCCATCGACGTCGGCCGCGGCCAGCTGGCCTGGCAGTTGCGTACCGATCCACGCGTGGTGGTGATGGACCGCACCAATGCGCGCCACCTCACGTCGCTGCCCGAGCCGATCGACTGTGCCGTCGTCGACGTGTCGTTCATCTCGCTCCGGCTGGTGCTGCCGCCTGTCGCTGCTCTGCTGCGTCCAGGCGGATGGGTGGCGGCGCTAGTCAAGCCGCAATTCGAGGCGGGTCGTGCGGAGGCCGATCGCGGCGCTGGCGTGATCGCGGATCCCGCTGTGCATGTTGCCGTGCTGCGCGATCTGCTTGATTGGCTGGCCGCATGGTCCGAGCGTGGCGGCCCGTCACTGGTAGCGCGCGGGCTGGTGCCATCCCCCATCACCGGGCGCGACGGCAATCGCGAATACCTGCTATATCTAGAACACTCTCGCGACAACCACTCCGCTGCCGCGTCACGCGCAACCGGTGTGGACGCGAGGGTAGTTGACGCCGTCGTGGCAGCGGCATTTGCATCCGAACGTTCAGGGCACGCGGAGGGGCCAGGACATGCAACAGGACATGCAATACGTGGTGGGCATTGATGGCGGCGGCACCAAGACAACCGCCGCTGTAGTAGGTGAGGACCTCGGCATGGTCGCTTCCGCGACGACAGGTCCCGCCAACGGGCGATCCGTCGGCATGGATATCGCCAGTGCGAACATCGCCGAGGCTGTGGAGTCGGCGCTGCGCATCGCCGGCGTAGGGCTCGCCAATGTGGATGCGATGTGCATGTGCCTGGCCGGCTTCGATACGGACCTCGATCTGCCGGTGCCACAGCGCGCCGTGCGCCTCTTGGGCTTCCAGGGTGCGGCCATCATGGAGAACGACGTCGTGGGTGCATGGGCGGGAGCCACTGACGCCAAGCCCGGCGTCGTCGTCATCGCCGGCACAGGAGCCACGGCCCTCGGCATGAATGCGCGCGGTGAGCTCTGGCGCACCGATGGCTGGGATTACATCCTGGGCGACACCGGTAGCGGCTTCGCCATCGGCCAAACGGGCATCCGCACCGCGATGAAGGCGCTGGATGGGCGTGCCGAGCCCACCCTGCTGGTGCGCGAGCTGGCCGGGACGTACGGCGTGCGCAACGCCGAGGAAATGCGCCGGCTTGTAGATAGCACCCACTTCGGCAAGTTCGAGATCGCCCGCTTCGCCGCGCGCGTGGCTGCCGCCGCGGCCGACGGGGACACCGCGGCCCAGGCCATTCTGACACAGGCCGGCCGCGACCTGGCCGACGACGCCATCGCCATCATCCGCAAGCTGGGTATGCAGAACGAGTCGTTTCCTGTCTCCACCGTCGGCGGCGTGTTCAAGTCGGTGGCCTGGGTGATACCGGCGTTCCGTGAAACTGTCGCGCAGGTCGCTCCTCGTGCCACATTCACGGCGCCGCACCACCCGCCCGAGATGGGCGCTGCCATCCTGGCGATGCGCCGGGTGGCCGCCGGCGACCTCGGGTCGTGGACGCTGGGCACTGGCCAGCGGCACATTCGCCGCAGCGCCGACGCGGCCGACGTGGATCACGTGTGAGCGGAGCGCTTCCCGCTACGAAAGCGCGGCTAGTGCTGGCTCGCCACGGCGAAGCGGGCGGCAACCGCGAGCTGCGCTATCTGGGCGACTCCGATGTCCCGTTGACCGCGCACGGACAGGAGCAGGCGGAACAGTTGGCCCGCGCACTGGTCGCCTTCCGTCTGGACGCGATCTACACCAGCCCGCTCGCCCGCGCCGCGGAGACGGCGCACGCAATCGGTCGCGTAGCCGGGCTCACGCCTCGTGTCGAGCCAGACCTGCGCGAGAGTGCCTATGGCGCCTGGGAGGGACTGACGCGCGCCGAGGTGCTGGCACGCGACGCAGAGACGTTGCGGCGCTGGGAGGCCGACCCCGACGTGGCACCCCCCGGCGGGGGCGAGAGCTTGCGCGCCACGCAGCGGCGCGTGGTCGCGTGCGTCGCCGCGCTGGCCGCACGGCACCCCGGCGCGACGCTGGCGCTCGTCAGTCACGTAGGCCCGGTCAAGGCGCTGGTCTGCCATGCGCTGGGCCTCGGACCTGAGGGTGCGCGCCGCATGTGGCTCGATCCTGCCACCATTACCGTGCTCGACTGGCCCGTCACCCCTGGCCATCCAGCCGCGCTCCGCCTCTACAACGACTTCGCGCATCTCACCGACGGCGTACGCTGGCTGCCTCGCGACGAGCGATAGCATCTCGTCTCGCCGCACCATCCCCTACGCCGCTCCGGCACGCATCTTGCTTGCGGCGAGACGAAACCCGCCAGCCGGAGACACATCTGGCTGGCGGGATGATCGTCGTTTTCGTCGTGGCAGGAGAGAGTTGTGATGTCCAGAGCGAAGACCCTTCCCATCGCAAGTCTTATCGTCGCCTTATCCGCCGCAGCCCTGCTCGTCGCTACCTCATCGCTGGCCCCACAGGCGCTGGCCAGCAAGTCCCCATCGTTCACGAATTACCAGCTCGGTGCCGTCTCCATCGGAGAGATCTGCCCTAACACTACGTCTCCATGTACGAATCCGGCGGCCGAGCCGCAGATTCGCGCTGATGGGGCTGGCAATTTCTACGCCAGCTCAGAGAACGGGTTGGGCGGCGGCACCGACGCCTGGCGTTCCGGCGACGGCGGCCAGCACTACGAATACGTCGGCATGCCGAACGCCGGTTCGTCGTCGAATAACACCGGCTTCGCGCCGGGAGGCGGCGACACCGATGTGGCCGTCGCGCCGCGGAAGAACGCCCTCGGCTTCTACAATGTCTACATCGCTAGCCTCTCGCTTGCCAATGTGGACGTCAGCACGTCCACCGACGGTGGCTATCAGTACACGCTCCATCCGACCAGCGCCACCATTCCCGGTGATGACCGCGAATGGATCGCCGCCGACGGAGTCAGCAAGGTCTGTATCAGCTACCACGACGTCGCGACCTTCAACATCAATGTGAACTGCTCGTCAGATGCCGGCACGACGTTCACCCAGCTTGGCGACGCTATTGACTCGGCGCACGCTTACAACATCGACAACAACGCGATCGGCAACCTGGCCATCGACCCCCGCACGCACGACATCTACCAAACCTTCTCTGGCATCGACCAGAGCGATCTGGTAGGCAGTACACTCGGCACCGGCGTTGGCTACCATGTTGTCTACATGGCGGTCTCGACCGACGGTGGCAAGACGTTCGCTGACTACAAGGTCTACGACAATCCCAACACCGCGGCGAGCTACGGCCACCAGTTCGTGAACGTCAGTCTGGACAGCGCCGGCAATGTCTACTCGGTATTTACCGATAATCACAACCTGTACTACAGCTTCTCCACCAACCACGGCCAGACGTGGAGCGGCCCCTTCCAGATCAATCGCAGCCCATCGGCCACGGCCATCGAGCCCTGGAGTGTGGCGGGCGACGCTGGCAAGCTGGATGTGGTGTGGTATGGCACTTCCTACTATGACGGCGTAAACCCGCCCGACAGCTATCCCAATAGCGCCGCATGGTACGTGTACTTCGCGCAGAACTTGTCGGCTACCACGGCAGGCAGCAGCTTCTCGCAGGTACAGGCCTCTGCGATCAACCACTATGGTGGTGTCTGTGAGAGCGGCGTCTCGTGCACCGGTAACCGCGACCTGTACGACGACTTCGGCGTGGCCGCCAGTCCGACGACAGGCATGGCTTCGATCGTCTACAGCGACGACCAGTACGATCCTGCTCAGCCCACACGGTGCACGCAGTCGCAAACCAACACGGCCAGCTGCAATCACACGGCCATCGCCACCCAGACTGGCGGTCCGGGCATCTACAGCACCAGGTAGCCTGCCAGGCTCGATACGGGACACCGGGCGCGGGGTACGCGGGTTCGGGCGGCAGTCGCCTGAATACCGCGGCTCCGCGTCGTCATGTGCTCGCCCCGCCATGGGTGGTCGCCGCGATGGGGCAGTCGCCGCCCGCGACGCTCTGCTCTGTGTAGTCCTGGCCCAATCCGGCTGCCACCGTCGCCGGATCGACCGTGCGGTCCGGCGTGATGACGGTGACTCCCGCGCTCTGGAGCACGCTCATCGTATAGCCGACGCCCTGCGCGTCCAGCTCGCGTGCCAGGCACGGCCGCGGATCGGTGAGGATGAGGATGAAGCTGGGCCGGTCTGCGGCGCTCACCGTGTTCAGCGTGCCGGGCGGCCGCTGGATGCCACGCTGCACGACTTGATCGTAATAGTCCGCGCACACGGTGGCGCCGTTGGTCTCGTACGTGACGATGTTGCCCAGCCAGTGATTGCACCACGCGGCATGGATGTCGTGCGCGCTGAGGTAGGCCAGCAGTTGGCTCGTGTTTGCGGGGATGCGGTGGTAGTACGGCGACTGGAAGGTCTGCGAGGGACTGGCCGTCGCATACGTCCCCGCCTGAAGCACCCCCGCCATCAGGAGCACCCCGAGCGCCAACCTGAGTCCGAAGCCGCGCACTGCGTCGCGTGAGTCATCGGCCGGCCTCGCTTCTCGCGCCGCGTCGCCCGCACTCCCGGCGGCCCCACGCGCGCGCCAGGCGGCGACCAGCGCCGGCAGCGCGAGCAGCCCCAGCAGCAGCACCGGCTCTACCAGCGCCAGGGGCACCGCGTAGCGCCCGGCCAGGTCCGAGGAGCACGACTTGGTGGAGGCCCAGGCCGACGTACCCAGGCAGAAAATGGCCGTGACGACGCCCACGTAGAGCAGCGGCAGTCCCAGCCGCGCGGGTGTAGTGCGCCGGCGCCACAGGAGCCATCCGGCGCAGACCAGCCCGCCCAGCGGCGGGAGCAGCAACAGCAGCCGCAGCGGCAGGAGCGCTGTGGTCTCAGTGGGGATGCGGCCGTCGAGCACGTTCGGCCCGACGCACGTGAAGTAGCGGACGGTGATGGCCGCGCCGAGGAACAGCCGCCCGTGTCGGGCCGCGCCGCTCACCGCGGGGTCCACGCTTGGCTGGGTCACGTACACCAGCAGGTTCTCGCCGGCATGCCGCGCCGCGTACACCCACGCGGGAAGACCGCCCACAGCGAGGCCAGGTACCAGCGCGAGCGATGGCAGCAGCACAGCTGGCGACCACCCGGCATGCGTCGCCGGTGGCGCAGCCTGGCGCGCCAGGCGGGCGATCCGCGCCGCCAGGCCGGGAGCGCCGCGTGACACCAGCGCGGGCACGAGCCACAGCGCCGCCGCCACCAGCGCATAGCTGATGAGCGGATTGATCCAGATGCCCAGCCCCGCCACGAAGCCCAGCACGAGCCAGCGTCTGGCCAGCTCGGCCGGACCGGCGCCCGCTCGCAACCGGTCCGCCAGCTCCACCGTGCATAGGAGCAGCGCCACCGTTATGACGTAGACCTCGACCTGGCCGCCCCACGCGCGCAGCTCGGCGATAGCATCGTACAGTGGCGGCACGGCGGCGACGAACGCGGCCATGCCCGCCAGCAGCGGCGTGGTAGGCGCATCGGCGGGCAGCAGCGCCCACGCCAGTCTCCACGTGAGGTAGACCAGCAGCACGGATAGGACGATCGGCACCAGCCGGAGCGCCCAGCCGGTTGGGCCGAAGAGTGCCACCAGCGGTGCGGCGAGATACGCTTCCAGCACGCCCATATAGGCCTGGCCATAGAAATACGTAGGGTAGACGCCGTGCAGAATGCGCTCGGCTTGGATGCCCACCATCGCCTCGTCGCCGTCGATCATTGCCCCCGTGCGCACCACCAGCCACACCCGCATCACGACGCCGGCCGCCGCCGCCAGCAGTGGCAGCGCCCACGGCCGCGCCTGCGCCCATCGCGCCAGACTCGCGACCACTGCCGCCCATCCGCGTCCTCCGGTGAGTGCCTCGCCGTGAAGGACGGCCTGCTCTCCTGCCGCCTCGCTCGTACCCGCCATGCTCCGCTTCCTCCGCACTCCAGCGTATTCGCCGCCGAGTATAGCATGCCACGCTCTCGCGTACGTACGCCACCGGGCTCGACGCACGCACGGTATAATTCACTCCAATGTGTGCCACCGACGGCACGCGTGGGAGCAAGGAGCGAATGCTCTATGAGCGCACCAACTGAGAAGCGACACATGTACCGTGCCCACGGCACGTGGGGCCAGGACGGGCGTTTTGGTTTGCGGGCGGAGGGAGAGATATTTGGCGAGACTGGCATGTTGGAGTCTCCTGTGACCGTTTCCCCCGAATTGGGCGGGCCACCGCTCGCACCGGGCGAAATGCCTGGGGGTACCAACCCCGAAGAGCTGCTGGTCGCCTCCGCTGCCACATGCCTGGTCATAACGCTGGGGCTCGCGCTGGAGAAGTTCCGCATCCCCACGGCAGCGCTCAGCGTTGAGGCAGAAGGTATCGTCGAGCCCGACCCGGCCGGCGGCTACCGCTTCGCCGAGATGCGCGTGATGCCGCGCGTGGACCTGGCCGGCACTGTCGACGACGACACACTGCGGCGAGCGCTGCGATTCGCCGAGGAACGCTGCATCGTTTCCAAGGCGCTGCGCGGCTCGATGCGCTACGTTACCCAGCTCCATGTGACGACCAGTGACGGCACCCACCGCGAGATCGAGCTTCCCCAGTAGGCTCGCCATACCTGCCGCTCCACCAATTTGCCTCTACCCAATGCTCGTCTCCTCCGACTCACGTTCGCTACACCGGCGCCAACCCCCCCTTGCCTGCCGCAGCGGAGAACAGGCCGGGGTGGAGTTCCACCACGTATCGCGGACCAGCAGGCGCGCGCCACCCACCTGAGCCGTAGGGGCGTCCGGTGGACGCCCGCCTCCTGCATGGCGTAGGGGCGTCCGGTGGACGCCCGCCGCAGCCACCCCCCAAGAGTGGGCAGAACCTGGGGCTTGGGCAGCTTGATTGTGGCGCACGCAGGGTGTATGCTTCTCTTAGGAAAGTTACTGCCCGCGCAAGCTGTCGTCAGGTATATGAGGAAGCCCAGAGCGCAACAGACGTCAGAGGCGGTGGTGGTTCTTAGGAGGTGACGGGTGACTGGGAAAGCAGGTAGGAACCGGCGAGCCGGTGTGATGTGGTGGTCAACCGCGTCATTGTTGATGGCGCTTACCATCATCTTCAGTGCATGCGGACCTGACGCGAGCCAGGCCCAGGCGCAGCACAATCGGGCCCAGCTCGACACCGAGCTGCAGCACGCTCGGCAGATGGGTGTCCCCGATTCCATGCTCCAGCCAATCGTTTCCCAGGAAAACAAGATCTCGTCGGGCCAGGGCGGATGGGGATACTCGTACTCCAACGCCGCGACCAACTACGCCATGCTCTACAACCAGGTGCTGGGAGCGGAGCAGCAGAGTGGCGATGTCCTCAAGCAGGCAGCTATCAAGAATGTGGATGCCTTCAGCGGCATCCTTACCGAGCGCAAGTCTCAGGGCTTCACGGAGATCAGCACCTACCAGGCCCGGCTGACTCAGGCCTTTCAGGACCTCGCCAACGCTAAGACGCCTGCCGACTACGGCAAGGTCTCCATCTTCGCGCAGTCGCAGACTCAGGCCCTCACTGCCATGTGGCCGGCGTACGAGAAGCTGCAGGAATTCCGGTCCGCGCTGGAAGCGCTGAAACAGGTGGGTATCGACACGGATTGGGGACCCGCCGCCTACGCTCAGGACGTCGAGGTCTTTCGCAACGCCGCCAGTCCCGACCGCTATGACCGCCTGGGCCAGGTGATTGACGGGCAGATCAATCAGCTCATGGCTGACCGCGTGCAGGCCATGCCATATGTTGGCCAGGCGATGCTGGCCCGCTTCCAGGGCTACATCGACACGCTCAAGACGTTTGGCGAGTCCACCTCCTCCTTCCAGCAGCAACACGACGCCGACGCGCAGCAACTGGCATCGGCGAAGACCCTGGCGGATTATCTGACGCTGTCACAGACCATCAACCACCAGACGCAACAGATGACGCTGCCGCTGATTCGCGGCAAGGCGCGCTTCGAGCTCAAGCAGCTCTACGCCAAGATTGCCCTGTACCAGGCGCAGAACCCTCTGATGGTGTACGAGTACGCTGACTCCAACCGCGGCGTGGGCGATGTGGCCAACCAATTTGCCCAGGCGGCCTCCAGCTCCGATCCGATTAGCGCCTACTCCAGTGCCGAGACCCAGATCTGGATCGAGTTGAACAACCTGGAGCAGATGTACGCCAATCTGTCGGATCCGACGCCGGCCTGGCAGCCACATGCGGCCGATCTCCAGCTGATGAAGCTGTACGGCATCCTCGGCGGGCAGGTCACGATTGTGTCGCTGCGCGAGCAGACGGCCCGGCTATACCAGAACGGCAAGATGGTGTACTGGAGCTATGTGACGACGGGCCGCTTCGAGCGTCCGTCGCCTCCAGGCCTGCACTACGCCTACTGGAAGGCTGCCCACATCGAGTTCCAGCCCACAGAGCCTATCGGCTCGCCTATCCGCGGGTATCCCACGCCGATCAACTACGCCGTCTACTACGCGGATTATGGCTACTTCATGCATGACGCCTGGTGGCGCATCGGCTTCGGCCCTGGCTCCAACCTGCCGCATTGGGATCCAGCTGCCTTCAACGGCGGATCGCATGGCTGCGTCAACTTCCCGCTGCAGAACATGGCCTGGTACTTCAATTGGGTCCAGGTCGGATCGCCCATTCTCCTGTATTAGCTCAGCATAGCACCCCGGCTGATCTGCCATCGCGTGGCGCCCGCCCTCGCATCCGAGGCGGGTGCCGCAGTTTTTGTGTCGTCACCGCACAGCACGGTCCCGCGGCACACAGAGGCCCGGCGACCACCCACTCGCCCTCGCCATGATTGCCGCAGTGATCTCGCCTGGCCCCGTTGTACCATCGAACCATTCCCTCTCCTCTGTGTAACTCCGTCTCCTCTCTGTGTCGCGCGCCCGTGGGTGCGCGTCACGTTCTTGCGGTGAGGGAGAGACTGTCCCGGCGGCCGCCGCCGCGGCCGATCAGATCGTTGTGCACTTCGCCGACGGCGTGATCGTGGTCGACCTCGCCCCCATCCGCGAGCCACCGCTGGTGCTGAACGCCGTCGCCCGCGCCCTTGGTCTCACCGACAGCGGCCGTCCCGCCTGCCCGATCGGCTGCGCGCCGTCTTGCGCGAGCGGGCGGCGATGCTGTTGGTGCTCGACAACTTCGAGCAGGTGCTGCCCGCGGGTGCCGCGCTCGCCGACCTGCTGGCAACTTGTCCCGGCCTGGCCCGGCTGGCGACCAGTCGGGCCCCGCTGCAGCTGCGCTGGGAGCAGACGCTGCGTGTCGCGCCGTTGCCAGTCCCCAACCCGCGAGGCGTTGAGCGCTTTGAGGCGGCAGCCTTCGCCGGGTTTGTGCACGCCCTTCTTACGACGCTGATAGCCATCGGCGTCATGGTCGGAACAGCAGAACTCAGCCCGATTCTTTCGCGGGACATTGGCGTAGCTGTCGGATGTATCGCCGGTTGGGCGCTTGAAGGACCGGTGTTCAGCATCGTCGATCGGTTCTATCCCCGGCATCGTGTTCGTGTGTCACACTGAGAAAGGAAGTCGCATCCTGAGCTAGCTCCCGAAGTGAGGAGTCGCGAGCCTTGACCTGATGGAGGCAATCATGCACTCGGGTAATAGCGGCAGCGCCGACCAACTGGTCTACATGGTCAGCGCTTGGAAGGCCGGACTCGAATTGCTCGTGCTGCTGGCACTCTTGGCCGTGGCCATCTGGTTCGCGTTCTCCTCACATCCGGGAAATGCCTATGAGGTAGGGCGAGCGGTGGTAGTCTTGGCAGTGGCTTTGCCGAGTCTGACATTGCTTGTTGTGCGGCTCATCAGGCAACTAGTGTTCGGTAAACCCCGCCTAACCATCTCGTCTGCGGGAATCGACCTCCATTGGTTTCCAGCAGGGAAAGGTCCGATCCCCTGGTCCGAGATCGCAGCCATACTCGCTATCCATTCGTTTGGACAAGACTTGCTATTGGTCTCCCTCCAGCATCCGGCGGCCCTGCGCCTGCACCAGCGCGGACTACCGATGAGCTTGAGCTCCTTGATCGTTGCCTTGTCGACACGAAATGGGCAGTTTGCTGTCTCGGACCTATTGCTGCCAGTCTCCGTCACCGACATTGCTCGCGACATCCGGCATCACTACGGGCGTGAACTCCAACGCCATGGGATTGTGATGACACCACCGCCTCCTCGGCCAACTCCCCGGACTAGAGTCCTTTGAGCGAGCGCGAGCGGGACGTGCTGCGGCTGGTGGCCCAGGGCCTCTCCAACAAGGCCATCGGGCGGCAGCTCTTCCTCTCCCCCAGCACGGTCAACTACCACCTGACCTCCGTCTTTAACAAGTTGGGCGTGGACAC
>CAYQFU010000105.1:0-19163 GCA_964416775.1 uncultured Ktedonobacterales bacterium | reverse complement strand
GGCGGAAGCAGGCGTCTGCCCGTATCCGGCAAGAATACCCCAATTCGCACTGCAACCACAAAATTGATAATTGACAAGGAGGGGGGCTCTCGGATATTCTCCTGACAGACCAGCGGCTGGCGAGCGCTGGAGGATGGAGAATGCCAAGTGAGTGCTATTCTGGGTGTCTTCGCCATTGGGCCCAATCCGGCCGCGTGCATCCTACGGGACGGCGCGCTGGTTGCCATGTCCGAAGAAGAGCGCCACGTCCGCCTGCGTGATATCGAGCTCGCCTTTCCCGCCCACGCCATCTCTTTCTGCCTCGAGCAGGCTGGCCTGGATGCAAGCCAGGTGGACGCCATCGCCTACGCCTGGGACGCAACCCGCTATCCCGCGCCCATGCTCGCCGGTAACGTCGCACGCTGGCTGCGCCACAACCTGCCACAGGTGGGTCGTCGCGGACTCGGCGACTTGCGGTACAAAGCGCTCATCAACGCCGTGGAGCTTGCCTTCCACGACCGCTCTGTCGTGCGCTGGCGCTTCGACGGTTTCTGGAGCGAGCTTGGCTTCGGCACGCCCCTGCCCCCTATCCGCTACGTCCCACACCACCTCGCCCACGCCGCCAGCGCCTTCTATTGCTCCGGCTTCGACTCGGCCGCCATTCTCACAATCGATCGCAACGGCGAGGATATCTGCACCGGCATCTGGGAGGGTATGGGCCAAGCCATCCATCCTCTGCGCCGCTACCGTTTGCCCAATTCTCTCGGCTGGTTCTACTCCGGCTTCACCGACTTCTGCGGCTTTCGCCCGGAGTACCACGAGGGCCACCTGATGGGCCTCGCCGCCTACGGCGCACCCGACCCGCTGCTGGATCGCCTGATGGCGCGGGTGGCTCCGCTCGCCGAGGACGGCTCGTACCGGGTGGATCCCACCTTCTTCTACCACGGCGCCAGCCACGGCCACAGCTACACCCAGCGCATGGTGGACGCCTTCGGGCCGCCCCGGCTCACCCAGAGCCAGCCGCTGGAGCAGCTCCACAAAGACATTGCCTTCGCCGCCCAGCAGCATCTCGAGCGCGCCATCCTGGGTCTCGTGCGCCAGGCCGTCCGACTCACCGGCATGCGCCGCCTCTGCATCGCCGGCGGCGTCGGCCTCAACTGCGTCGCCAACGGCAAAATCCTCGAAAGCGGCCTCGTGGACGAGGTCTTCATCCAACCCGCCAGCAATGACGCCGGCAGCGCTCTCGGCGCGGCCCAGATCGTGGCCGCGGACGCCCACCACGATCCCCGCTTCGCCATGAAGCATGCTTTTTATGGGCCGTCCTACACCTCGCGCCAGGTTGAGGAGGCGCTAGCTCCCTGTGGCCTGCCTCATGCCCGTCTGGCCAGCCTGCCGGACGTCATCGCGGACCTGCTCGCCGACGATCTGATCGTCGCCCGCTTCCAAGGTCACCTGGAGATCGGCCCACGCGCTCTGGGCGCCCGCTCCATCCTGGCCAGCCCTTTCGCCTCCGGCATGGCCGCCCGCGTCAACGCCATCAAGGGGCGTGCCTCCTGGCGTCCGCTCGGCCCGGCCATCCTCGACGACGCGGTCTCCGAGTACTGCGAGGGCGCCGCTCCCACCCCCTTCATGACCGTCACTTCGCGCGTCCGCCCCCACCAGCGCGAGCGCCTCGCCGCGGTCGTCCACGTGGACGGCACCACGCGCCCTCAGGTCGTCTGCCGCGAGGACAACCTCGACCTCTGGCACATCCTTACGGCGTTCGCCGCGCGCACGGGTGTGCGCGCCGTCGTCAATACATCCTTCAACGTCGGCGGCGACCCTATCGTCTGCTCCCCCACCGACGCGATCCGCACGTTCGTTTCGAGCGACATCGACGCGCTCGCCATTGAAGATGTTCTCGTATGGAAGCCTACTATCGCCGCTCGCGTGGAACAAGCCATCGGCGCGGTGGCAGGGCAACCGGTGTCGAAAGGGCTGGATGGCGCATCATGACGACCTCTCTCGATTCCCCCACGTCCGCGGCCTATGCGCCGATGGCGATGGCGAGACTCAAGATCGAGCTGCTGGCAATGGGTCTGCGCCTCAGCCACGCCGCGCAAGACGCCGTCGGCGTGCGCGCCAAGCCCGCCCTGCGGGTCCGCTCGGGCTCCTGCGGCGGCCTCGACGCCATTCTCCCCGGCGGCATCACCGTCAACTGCCCTATCTACGAGCCCTTCGCCCTCGAATCGCCCTACATCCTCGAAGAAGAGGACGAGGGACAGTTCGTCATCGCCCACGCCGATGGCCCCCGCGTGCCGGTGGACCTCGTTCCCTGCCCTGCCTACTATCACGCCACCGCTCGCAATGGCAAGCCGCTCAGCCGCTTCGGGCAGCTCTGCGCCGACCGCCTCGGCATCGGCATCACCAACAATTGCTTCTACTGGCGCACGGCCGACCGCCGCTGCAAATTTTGCTCGATCGGCCTCAACCTCAAGAGCGAGCAGCGCGATAAAGACACCGATCAGATCGTCGAGGTCGCCGACGCCGCCTTCTCCGACCCCATCGCCCCCGCCCGCCACCTCCTCCTTGGCGGCGGCACTCCCGACGGCCCCGACCAGGGCGCCATCCGCATCGCCGACGCCGCCCGCGCCATCAAGGCCCGCTGGGACCGCTCCATCTACGCCATGATCGTCCCGCCCGAGGAGGACCGCTACATCGATCTCCTCAAAGAGAGCGGTGTGGACGAGCTGGGCATGAACATCGAGCTGTACGACCAGCGCGTCGCCGCCGAGATCATCCCCGGCAAACACAATCTCGTCGGCCTCGACCGCTATCTCAGCGCCCTCGAGCACGCCGTCGATGTCTTCGGCCCCATCAACACGCGCTCGATCATGGTCGTCGGCCTCGAAGATCCCGATGCCACCCTGCGTGGCGTCGAGCGCCTGGCTTCGATGGGTGTGATGCCCATCCTCTCGCCGTTCCGGCCCATGGCCGGCACCGAGCTGGAGCACCACCCCCGTCTCACCGCCGATCAGCTGTGGGACATCACCCAGGCCGCCACTGAGGTCGCCGGCCGCTATGGCATGCCGCTGGGTCCCGTCTGCATCCCGTGTCAGGAGAACACGCTCAACCTGCCGGGACACGACGCGTACCGGTATTACTAGTCGTCGCAAGCGAAACAATCGTCCAGCTGGGTATGTGGCGGCAGGGAGGTGAGGTGCGATGCAGGTACGAAACGGCGTCGTCTATCTTGGCGGGGTGCCTGCCACGCAGATCGCGGCCCGCTACGGCACGCCGCTCTACGTCATCGAGACGGACCAAATCCGCGCGCGCTACCTCCAGTTCGTGGACCACATCGCCTATCGCCCGTTCCAGGTCCACTACTCGTGCAAAGCCAACGCCAACGTGCGCGTCATGCGCTACCTGCGCGGCCTGGGTGCCCACCTGGACGCCTGTTCTCCTGGGGATCTCGCCTTCGGCGAGGCGGCCGGCTTCACACCCGACGAAGTGTATTACACGGGCAGCGCCGTCTCCGATGATGAGCTGCGCCAGGTCGTCGAAGCCGGCGTCCGCTTCAACGCCGACTCGCTCTCCCAGCTCGAGCGCTATGGTCGGCTCGCCCCCGGCCGCTCCGCCGGCCTGCGCATCACCTGCGGCGTGGTCGCTGGCTTCCACGCCCACGTCCAGTCCGCCGGTACCAACAGCAAGTTCGGCATCCACCCCGATCAGATCGCCAGCGCCCTTGCCATCGCCGCGCGCCACGACCTGCGCCTCACCGGCCTCCACACGCACCTCGGCTCCGACCTCTTCGATGTCGAACAGCCCATCGCCGCCCTCGACGTGCTGATCGCCCTGAGCGACCAGCTCTCCGACCTCGAATACATCGACGTCGGCGGCGGCTGGGGTGTCCCCTTCGCTCCCGGCGATCCTGAGTTCGACATGCCGCGTTACGGCGCGCTCGTCACCAGCCGCATGACGGCCCTGTCCCACCGTCGCGGCCGCGACATCACCTTCCGCGTCGAGCCCGGCGCCTACCTGCTCTCTGACTCCGGCGTCCTCCTGACCCGCGTAACTGACCTCAAGCCGCCGGTCCTCGTTGGCGACGCCTGGACCCCTGACTTCGCCGGCACCGACACCAGCTACAACCACGTCTTCAGCGCCGCCATGTACGACTCGTATCACGGCATCCTCGTCGCCGACCGCGCCGATGCTCCCGCGGAGCGCCGCTACCACGTCGCCGGCAATTTGATGCAGGCCGGCGACATCCTCGCCCGCGAGCGTCCGCTGCCGACCCTGCGCGAGGGCGACCTGCTGGTCATCCAGAACTGCGGATCGTACGCGGCGTGTCGCGCCCCGACATTCAACGAGCGTCCCCGGCCCGCCGAAGTGATGGTGATGGAAGGAGAGGCCATCGTGACTCGCCGCCGCGAGACCGTAGAGGACCTGCTTTCGCACCAAGTCTTGTGACGCGTTCACTCCCAGCCCCTGCGCAGGGGCATTCAGATGCCCACCGCTGTTCTCATCGGTATTTGTTCTCATCGGTATTGTCGTCGCACAGTGTTGAGGAGTAGAGGATGAGTGTCGTCGCACCCGCCGTGACTCAGGCCAGGTTCAATACCCGCTACGGTCCTTTTCAGCTGATGGCGTTCCAGTTCCCCTCCGGCGCCACCCACGCCGCCCTCGTGCGTGGCGACCCCGCCGCCGAGGAACATCCTCTCGTGCGCGTCCAGTCCTCCTGCGTCACGGGCACCGCGCTCGCGGCCGTCGGATGCGATTGTGGCGAGCAGCTGGAGCAGTCCCTTCACATGGTCGCCGAGCGCGGCAGTGGCATCGTCCTCTATCTTTTTCAGGAAGGTATGGGCCACGGCCTGCTGGAGAAGGTGGCGCATTTCCGTGAGATGAACGACGGCGCCGACACCTACGAGGCCGCCGTGCGGCGCGGCGTTGACCCCGATGTGCGCGACTATGACGAGACCGCGGTCATTCTCCACCACTTGATCGGGGACCGTTCCATCCGCCTGCTTACCAACAACCCCGAGAAGATGCGCCGCCTGGAGGCCGCCGGCGTCCACGTCTTCGAGCGCGTCCCCAACGAAACCGAGCCTACCGACGCCAATCGCGCCTATCTCCAGGTGAAAAAGCACAAGCTCGGCCACCTGCTGACACGCGTGTAGCGGACCGTGCGCCGCATGCAGCGCGCCCATGCTCGCGACTCTATCACGCCGCGGCGCCGCGCCTGCCGATGCGGAGCATCCTACGAAGGTGCGAGGCGGCGCGCATGGCGGAGTTGGCGCCGGACGGCGCGGATGAGATCGTCACCAGCCTTGCTGGTGCCCAGAGGGCGCTGGCCCGCCACCGTCTGGCCTGGGTCGGCCAACGCGCCGCCGACTGCCTCCCGCTGGCGCGCCTCGCCGCGCCTGAGGCCATCATCTCGTGCGAGGGCGGCCTTGACGCCGTGCTCCTCGCGCGCATGACCGGTGCGCGCCTTGTCTCGCTGGAAGACGCCGCGCCCCATCGCGGCGCATGGAGCAACGCCAGCGTAGAAGCCCTGGCCGAGCTTACCCTGCCCCCAGCCACCACAACGGCGACGTCTTCGCTTCCCTCCTCGACCCTCCAACTTCTGGCGTACTGCGCCACCCCTGGCTGGGAGCGCCGCGCCGCCCGCTCCGGCGGCGCCCTGCGCCTGCTCGCGCCGGCCGCTGCCCTCAAAGAGCGGCTCGACGACAAGGTCCATTTCCGCGCCGCCCTGGCCGACCTCGGTCTCCCCGTCATCCCCTGCGCCGCAGTGCCTGCTGCCGCCCTCAGCTTCGCCGACCTCGCCCGCCGCTTCGGCGTCCCGTTCATCGTTCAGGCGCCCGTAGGTGCCTCCGGCGTCGGCACCTACGAGGTGCACACCCCCGACCAGCTCGTCGCCGTCCGCGACCGGTCACCGAGCGAGCCGCGCTGGCTCGTCAGCCGCTTCATGGGCCGTGCGTCCCTCAACGTCAACGCCCTCGCCCTGCCCGATCGTGTCGTGGTGGCTCCCCCGTCCGTGCAAATGGTTGGCCTCGCTCCCCTGACTCACTCCTCCACGATTTACTGCGGTAATGACTTCGGCGCCGCCCGCGAGCACTCCCCCGCCGTGCGCGCTTCCGTCGCCCACCAGACTCTGCGCATCGGCCGCTGGCTGTCCGAGCTTGGATATGCCGGCCTCTTCGGCGTGGACTTCGTCGTCGCCCCCGACGGCCCCTACGCCATGGAGCTCAACCCCCGCTTCCAGGGCTCAACCGGCCTGTTGGGCCAGTGGGAGTGGATGGAGGGGCGCGTCCCGCTCGCCGTCCTCCACTGCCTCCACTGGCTGGGCCATCCCCTCCACCCCGACCTCTTCGATGCTCCCACCGATCTGCCGCCGGACGCCGAGATGGCCCAGGCCATCTTCCACTGGACCGCGGACACGCCCGCGGTCATCCATTTCGACCTCGCGCCAGGCGTCTACACCTTCGTCCCTGCCTCTGGGCTCCGCTGGTTACGCCCAGGTCTGGGCATTGACGAGTGCGCCCCTGGCGAGCTCGTGCTCAGCGGCCTGCCTCCCGCCGGCGGCGCGGTGATCGAGCCGGGCGCCACGGTCCTGCGCGTGCTGGCACGCGCACGCCTCGCCGCTCCTGATGGGCGCGAGCTGACGCCCTGGGGCGCGGCGCTGGCCGCGCACATCACGCGCCTCATCGCCCGCGCCGCGCAGCCGCCCCACGCCGCCGCCTCACCCTGACGCTCTCCCCGTGACCTCGTGCTTATCCCACGACCCGATGACGCAGCATCTGGAGGCCATCTCGTATGTCAACCGGCACCACCACTCCGAACGAGCCAGCGCGCTCCCTGCGCCTCGCCATCCACGGTGAGGGACCTGACGTCGCCTTTCATTACCAGGTGGACGACCGCTTCGCCGGCGCCCTGCGCGTTGCGTATCCCTTCGCGCTGGACGACATGGACGACCGCATGCTCGCGCCGATTGGCGTCGGCGTCGCCACCTTCATCGGCCAGCTCTGCCTCGCCCGCGAGATCACCCTCGACTTCCCCGCCTCTCCCGCTATGACCGCGGACATCCTCCCCCTCGCCGAGATGCTCTACGACGTCCGCTGCTGGAAGGACGGCCGCGACCTGATGCCTCCGCCGGCGTTTGTGCTCTCGTGCGCGCTTCCCGGCGCACCCGCTCCCACGTCCACGCCATCGCGCGCCGAACGGCGCGCCTGCCTGCTCTGGTCCGGCGGCAAAGACTCCACGCTCAGCGCGCTCGTGCTGCGCAAGAACGGCTACGACATCGCTCCCCTTCACATCACCGCCAACGCCCGCATGGAAGAAGCCGAGCGCATCGCCACCGACGAGCTCGCCGATATGCTGGCCCTCCCGTACCAGACGCTCGTGTACCAGTTTCCCCAGTACGTCGAGCTCTCCAGCGCCTACGCCCTCACCTGGAACGAATTCCCCCACTACAACACGGTTCCCTTCGGCCGCGACCTCGCCCTCGCCCTGCTTGCCGCCCCCTTCGCTCGCCATACCGGCGCCGCGTGCCTCAGCATGGGCCACGAGCACGACTGCAAGAACGCCTACTTCACGTATCAAGGGAAGAGCGTCCCGCGCAACGACGTCGAATCGACCCATGGTGCGCTCGCGCTCGAAGCCTACATCCAGCGCCACGTCCTCGCCGACCTGCGCCTGCTGCCCCCACTGGCCGGCCTGCCCGAGTTCCGCATCCTCCACGAGCTGATCGTGAACCAGCCCGACGTCATGCGCCGCATCTCGTTCTGCTTCTGGGGCGGCAACTGCGGCCGCTGCTCCAAGTGCCTGCGCTATTACCTCGCCGCCCGTGTCCTTGGCCGCGAGACGCTGCTCAGCTACGCCGTCAATCCCCTCCAGGGCCACAACTGCCCGGAGCTGGTGGACTACGTCGAGCAGTGGCGCGACGAAGCCACCCTCTTCCGCGACCAGATCCTCTACGGCCTCGGTCGCCTGGTCGAGCGCGCCGACATCCGCGCCGGCGAGGACCTACTCGCCCGCTTCCGCGACGAGATCTATCCCCACGTTGCCGGCCGGCTCGACGCCCTTGAGGCCGACCTCATGGCGGTCTACACCGATCCCCAGCTCCCCGCCGGCTTCGTCGCGCCGTGAGCCCATTCCTCTACCCACGCGCACCACGCATCCAGCCCGGCGCCCGTACGGCAGCTCACCTCGAAGATACGCAGCTCGGGGTTGATCGCCAGCGCCTGCCGCCGTACCTTCTCCACGTCATAGTCCACGTACGGCAGCAGATCGAGCTTGTTCACCACCATCACCTGCGCCACGGCGAACATTTGCGGATACTTCGCCGGCTTGTCGTCGCCCTCCGTCGTGCTCACCAGCACCACCCGCGCGTCTTCGCCCAGATCCCACGTGGCAGGGCACACCAGATTGCCGATGTTCTCGATCACCAGCAATTCCACGCCCTCCAGCCGCATCTCGTCCAGCGCCGCCCGCACCATGTGCGCCTCCAGATGGCAGGCCCCTCGCGTGTTGATCTGCACCGTCTGGGCCCCCGCCGCCTCCACGCGCTCCGCGTCGGCGCTGGTCTCGATGTCCCCCTCGATCACGCCGATCGCCAGCCGCACGCGCAGCCCCGCGACCGTCCGCTCCAGCAGCGTCGTCTTGCCCGCGCCGGGCCCGCTCATCAGGTTGAGCGTGCGAATCCCATGCGCCACCAGCCGCTGCCGGATGTCGTGTGCGACCGTGTCGTTGGCCGCCAGGATGTTCTGGGCGATAGTAATCTTGGGCACGGCTATCACTCCGGCTCGCGCGGCGAGCCATCTCCAGCTTCGATCTCCATCTCCAGCACGGTCAGCTCAGTGCCCGAGATCACCTCCGCGTCTGTACCGTCGCACTCTGGACATACGACCACAAAGTCGCGGACGGCGAACTCGCTGCCGCACATGCGACAGCGAGCCCGGTGCGGCGCCCGCTCGACCTCCAGCTCCGCACCGAGCAGCAGCGGCTCCGTGCTCGCCAGCATCTCGAAGCAGAACGCCAGCGAATCCGTGACCACGCCAGCCGCGTCGCCAATGCGCACGCGCACGCGGCTCACCCGAGCCGCGCCGACCTCCGTCGCGCGTGTGGTGGCCACATCCGCGATGCCCTGGGCGATGGCGAGCTCGTGCATGCTAGGCTCGTGGCGCTACATCATCCAGATCTTGATCTCCCGCTGGATGTCCGGAATCTGGCGCACGACCATGAACGCCACGAACCCCATCAGCGCCAACACCAATCCCATCACCATGCTCCGCGGGACGACGATCTTCTCTGGCATGCTTCCGCTCCCTTCGCGGCGCCGCGCGCCGCAAGCCACTCACGTCACCATCCAAACGCTCGCCGCGCAGCTGCGCGACGACTGCATGGACCAGCGTCACCGCCTCATCCAGCGCCGCCTGGACCGGAGCGCTCAGCTCCATGCGCATCTCGTCGTAGCCCTCGCTCCCGGGCGCCGACGGCTCACACCCCACGACCACGGTCCGGATGGGCCGCGCCCCCAGCGCTCGCGCGAACGCCAGAACCTTGACCGGATCCATGCTGTGCGTCTCCAAGGCGATTCTGCCCTGCTCAGCACCATGGACCGCGCCCTCGCCCTCGCCATCGGCCGGCAGCTCCGGCTCGATCACGTAGAGCGTCCCGGGTGCGCCGCCGCGAGGCAGCGCGTCCACCAGCACCAGTGCAGCATAGTGGTCGAGTAGCGTGTAGGCCAGCTCGACCCCGCGGATGCCGAAGTCTACGACCTCCACTCCCGGTCGCTGTTCCTGCTGTAGCAGCCGCTGGGCCACTTCTACGCCGAACGCGTCGTCTCCTAGAAAGATGTTGCCGACGCACGCCACCAGCACCTGCCCGGCGGCGCCCTCCGCTGGCTCGCTCATGGCGTGTTCTCCAGCAGCTCCACCTCTTCTGGGTAAAAGAAGAAGCGGTGGCCCGGCAACACCCGCTCGTCCTCCTGCAGATTGCCTGGATCGTCGTCCACCGTCACCACCAGATACACGCGCTCCTCGAAATCCTGGCGGATGTCCTCCACGCGCGCTGCCCTGCCCTCCAGCAGCAGATCGAACGCGTCAGCGCGCGCGGCAGGCCACAGCCGCACGCGGTCGCCCGTCTTCGCCTCTCCGCCCGCCACCGCGACGGACGCCGGCGCCGCCATCTCTTCCTCGAAGCTCATGCCCGCGTCCCTTCTTCGTGTTCGCCCTCGCCCACCGGCCGCAGCCCGCGGATGGCGCCGTGCAGCTTCAGCAGCTGCTCCGGCGCGAGCGCCTCGGTCCGTTCGAGCACTTCCCGCGCACGCTCGTCCCCCTGGCGCATCTCCTCCTTTTCCTCGTCGGTCAGCGTCATGATGCGGAGCGTCAGGATCTCGTCGATCTCCGTCCCATCGAAGAGCGGCCCCACGCTTTCCGGCGCGATCCGCGGGTAGTCATACAAGATGATGGGTGAGGAGAGCATGGCGTCACGCTCGCCGTCATCGCCGATCAACACTGGCCACGTGCGCTCGTTCCGGCATCCCTGCGCGACCTCCCGCAGCGCCGCGGGCGGGTCCATCAGCGAGACGAACGCCCCATGTCGAACACGCAGGATCGTGTGCGTCGAGACCAGCGACCGCAGCAGCACGGCATCACGGCGTTCCGTCCCGGTGTCAGGCCAGTCCGTCGTGTTCTCGATCCCCACCGCCAGCCGGTACACCCCGTCGCCCACGCGACTGGCCGCGATGGTCACCGCGCCGGCCAGCGGCCGGTGCTCGCGCGCCACGTCCCGCGCCTCTGTTCCCTCGTCCGCCAGGCGACCACCGGGGAACGCGAATGCCACGCGCTGGGGTTCCGCGGCCAGCTCGGCAATGGCGAGACCCGGCACGCTCACCTCGCGCTCGAAGCCCTCCTCCCAGCGCTCCGGCCCCGCGCGCCGTCCGTCGGGCGGCTCATCCTCTGGCATCGCCCGGCGGCAATCCAGCAGGTGGAGAAAGCGCAGCGACACGTCCACGGCCGCGCCCTCCTCCGCCTCCAGCAGGCACTCCGTCCGCATCGTCCACGGCTCCGTGCCACCGCGCGCCTCGCTGTACGCCCGCGGATACACCACGCCAAACGTCCACCGCTGCTGGTTCTTGACGGCGGACCGGCGGTACGGATACAGCAGATAGCCCTCGTAGAGCACCGCGTTGGCGATAGCCGCTACGTCCTCCTGCTTCACGGCCGCACCTGCGCATCGCTCGCCGTCAGCAGATCCTCCACCACCGACTCCCACGTCGCCAACCCGCGCGCGATCTTATACTGGTGGAGTGCGTCGAACGCATCCTTGCGCAGGCGAATCCACGCGCTGTTGGGGTAGTACCGCGCCATCAGCTCGCGCCAGACAGCGATTGGCAGCCGGTAGGATGCCTCCCGCTCCCACGAAATCTGCCCGATTTGCATGTGTCCATCCGCGCTGGCGTAGAAGACCGTCCCGCTGAACAGAAACTCCAGCGGCACCTCGCCCTCCTCCAGCGCGTCGAAGTACTTCGTGGCCACGACCTCGAAGTCATAGGTGCACGGCACTGGCAGCTCGGCGGTCGTCGTTCCAGTGAATTGCGGCACCGCCGTGCTGACGTGCGTCCACAGCAGGCTGCGCAGTGTTTCGCGCCAGCGCTCCGGCTCGCCGAACACGTCCTTCAGCCGCGCCTGCGCCTCGGGGCTATAGCGTCTGCGCGGCGCCGCGATCTGAATCTGGCATCGCAGCGCCACCGTATGCACGGACTCGTCCGCGACCGCATTGGCGATGCGCAGCTTGAAGATCAGCATCGGCACGGCGGCGAAGGCTGGCACCTCCGCGCCTATCACTTCAAAGCTCAGGTCCGGCATCCGGCGTCCTCCTCACCGTCCGCGCTTTCGCTCGCAGCGCGGTGAAAAATTCTTCGATCGCCTGCCACACTTCCTGCCCACCGCCCAGCCCTTTCCAGCGCGTGCGGATCACCCCGGCTAGCTCATAGCACGCATCAATGGGCACCAAGTAATGTTCCCGCGCCTCCCGCACCCGGTTGATGAGCAGCGCCTCCACATCCAGCGCCATCTCGTTCAGCACCGGATTCGCCGCCACCAGCGTCTCCCAGTGGTCCAGGCTCAGCTGCGACGCCGTGGCACCCATGGGACCGGGGTAATACGCGACGGCCCGGCCCGCCTGCGTGCCGCGGCAGATAAACGCCATGTTGACGGGGATCATCAGGTCATCCCACTGCTCGTCCGTCATGCGAAAGTCGTCGAGGACCAGCACGCGCCGCGGCACCAGCGCATACCCTCCGGCCCCGGCGCCCTCGCGCTCGAAGAGCAGCGCGCACGCCTGGCAAGCGCAGTTCAGCGCGCCGCTCGCGCGATTCAGCAGATGCCGGTGATCCGCGGGCAGCCCCACCCCGCACAGATCGCAATGCTCCACCCGCGCCTCGGCGGCGTTGGCGCGGCCATCGAGCGCGCGCCCGCTCGCCAGCCGGCGCAGCGCCCCCAGCGGCACCCTCGTGCGCCCGCTGCCATCCCCGGTGCCCGGAGACATGGCCATATCACATCACCTCGTCCCCGCCCGCGCGGTCGCCGTCGTACTTTCACCGGCCAGCCCCGGCAGCGCTACCCTGACCACGTCCCCTTCCGCCAACAGGGGCACTGGCTCCAGGAACAGCTCCGGCGCGTCCACGCACCGCCCCGCGCGGCTCACGTCGTACCCTCGGCCGCAGGCTGGACAGCTCAGGGTGGCCCCCACCAGCCGCCCGTCATCAAGTCTGGCGCCGCATCCCGCGCAGCGGTTCACGTACGCGTAGCGCGTCGGCCCCGCCCGGCAGAACACCAGCCCGCGCCCCTGCACCTCCACCGCCCGCACCGCGCCATCGCTCAGCGCACCGATGTCCTCTATCGCCGTCCACTCTCCCGGCTCGCGCTGGTCCATTCGGGACGATCGGGCCGACTGGGCCGAGCGCCGTGCCGGCACGAGCGTGATGAGCTGAGGCGGCGGCTCCGTGACCCCTTCCACCCGCAGCTCGTCCAGATCCGGCGCCGCCTTGTAGATCGCCTCTTCGATCGCCAGCTTCAGTGTCACCGCCGACGCCGGGCATCCGTGGCAGCTCCCCTGCAGGCGCAGCGAGGCCACTCCATCCGCCACCCCCAGCAGCTCCACGTTGCCGCCATGCGACGCCAGATACGGCCGCACCTCATCCAGCGCCCGCCCGATGCGCGTCTCGATGTCCACCGGATGGAGCCCGTGGAGCAGCAGCAGCGAGCCCACCAGCTCGTCCCCCGCGAAGGCCTCGATCAACGCCTCACCGGCCGCGCCGTCCTGCCCCGCCAGCTCCAGCATCCGTGCCAGCCCCTCGCCGTACAACTCCAGGAGCGACTGAATGAGCTCCTGCGCCTGCGCTCGCGCGTGCGCGTCTGGCAGCGCCTCGATCTCCTCGACCAGCGTCTCGATGCGCCGCGCCCGCCGTCCGTGCTCAGATGTCTGAGCCGCCATGGGCCGTCCTCGCTTCCCGGAACTGAGACTGCCGTGCCACGCCGTCCCTCGTCGCCCCGCACCAGCGCCAGCCCGCCCCAGCCGCACCCGGCTCCCCTCTCCGCCGCGGCGGAGAGGGGCTGGGGAAGAAAATCCTTCGCGCTACACGCCGACACCGAGCGTTGGCGAGTGCCGCATTTCCATTTCTTTGCCGTCGCCCAGGTACATGTGGACACCACACGGTAGGCACGGGTCGAAGCTGCGCACCGCGCGCATGATGTCGATACCCTTGAAATGGTCGCGGTCATTCTCCTCGAAGATCGGCGTGTCCTGCACCGCGTCCTCATACGGGCCGGGAGTCCCGTACATGTCGCGTGGGCTGGCATTCCACGGCGTTGGCGGGTACGGGTGATAGTTGGCGATCTTCCCGTCGCGAATCACCAGGTGATGCGACAGCACCCCGCGCACCGCTTCGTGGAACCCACAGCCAATCGCGTCGTCTGGCACCTTGAAGTCGTTCCATGTCTTCGTGTGGCCAGCGCGCACTTCGTCGAGCGCCTTCTCCATGAAGTACAGCGCCGCCGCCGCCGCGTACGCCTGGAAGTACGTCCGCGCCCGGTCGCGCTCGATGGCGTTGCTCCACTGCGGAATCTTCCACTCGAACTCCACCTCGGGCTTCAGCGCTGTCTTCGGCAGCCGAATCTTCACACTGTGGCCCGTGGCCGTGACGTAGCCACCGATGTCCACGAGCCCGGCCAGCGCCGTCGCCCACAGCCGCGCGATCGGCCCGCCGCCGGTATCCAGCGCCAGGTAATCGCCGGTGCGCGTGTCGTACCACCGCGGCGACATCACCCACGTGTACTTGCCATCGAAGTCGCGCTTCTGCGGCCTTGGAATCGTCGTCTGATTCCAGGGATGCCGCCGATCCACCGGGTTCCCCAGCGGATCGCGGTCCACGAAGATTTGCTCGTTCTCCCAGTCCTCATAGTACGAGCTGCCGAGCAGAATACGAATGCCAAGGTTGATGTCCACCAGGCTCGTCGTCACCAGCTGCCCATCCACCACCACGCCCGGCGTCACGTACATCGCACGGCCCCATTCGGCCATATGGCGATAATCGTAATCGCAGACGTCCGGGTTCTGGAACGATCCCCAGCACCCCAGCAGCACACGGCGCTGGCCCACCTGCTCATATCCAGGCAGCGCCTCATAGAAGAAGTCGAACAGGTCGTCGTGCATCGGCACGACCTTTTTCATAAACTCGACATACTTCATCAGCCGCACCAGATAGTCGGTGAAGACCTGGACCGTCGCCACCGTGCCTACCCCGCCTGGGTAGAGTGTCGAAGGATGGACGTGCCGCCCCTCCATCAGGCAGAATTTCTCGCGCGTCATGCGGCTCATCTGCAGCGACTCGCGATAGAACTCGCCCGAGAACGGGTTGAGCGCCCGCATGATGTCCGCAATCGTACGGTATCCGTGCTCGGCGGCATGCGGCGCCTGGGTCTTCTCGGCCTTCTCCAGCACGCTGGGATTGGTCTCGCGCACCATCTGCTCGCAGAAGTCTACGCCGACCAGATTGTCCTGGTAGAGACAGTGGTCGAACATGTATTCGGCCGCCTCGCCCAGGTTCAGAATCCACTCAGCCACATTCGGCGGCTGCACGCCGTACGCCATGTTCTGCGTATAGACCGAGCACGTCGCGTGGTTGTCGCCGCAGATGCCGCAGATGCGGCTCGTGATGAAGTGCGCGTCGCGGGGATCTTTCCCCTGCATGAACAGGCTGTAGCCGCGGAAGATAGACGACGTGCTGTGGCACTCCACCACCTTCCGCTCGTTGAAGTCAATTTTGGTGTAAATCCCGAGGCTGCCGACGATCCGCGTGATCGGATCCCAGGACATTTCCACGAGCTGTTTGCTCGGCGCGGGGGCCTGTTCCCGTGTCGGTGTTGTGGCCATAGCTCTCTCCTGTCGTTGGGTCCCTATGCAGCGGCCAGGTCTGCCCTGGCTTCTACGATCGGGCGGCGATGCGCTGAGTCGGCCTTGGCTGGTAGCCCGTCGTCAATTGCTCGCTCTTGTGGCGCCATGACGGCTCGCGGTTCATGGTCGCATTCGTCACCCTGCGCAGCATTCGGATCATCGCGCCATAGGGGCGAATCGCCGTCGAGGAGAGCGTCGCCCCTGGAGGTTCATCCATGAACGGCATGAACTTGTCGGGGAAGCCGGGCATCGTGCAGCCAATGCAGATGCCTCCTACGTTGGGGCACCCGCCGATGCCCGCCATCCAGCCGCGCTTGGTCACGTTGCACTGCACCACCGGCCCCCAGCACCCGATCTTCACCAGGCACTTCGGCGAGCCATATTCGTGGGCAAAATCAGCCTGCTCGTAATAGCCTGCCCGATCGCAGCCCTCGTGCACCGTTTTGCCGAAGAGCCACGTCGGCCGCAGCGCGTCGTCCAGCGGAATCATCGGCGCCATTCCCGCCGCCTGATAGAGCAGGTAGAGCAACGTCTCCATGAAGTTGTCCGGCTGTACCGGACACCCCGGCACGTTCACGATCGGGATGCCAGCCTTGGAGCGCCAGCTCCATCCCAGATAGTCGGCGAGGCCCATCGCACCGGTCGGGTTGCCCGCCATCGCGTGGATGCCTCCGTACGTCGCGCAGGTTCCCGCCGCGACCACGGCCCAGGCCTTGGGCGCCAGCCGGTCGATCCACTCTGTCGTCGTGATCGGCTGCCCGGTCACCTCGTTGGTGCCCAGCGCCGCCCAGTAGCCCTCTGGCTTCGTCTTCTCGTTTGGGATCGAGCCTTCCACCACCAGCACAAAGGGGTCGATCTCCCCCCGCTCGGCTCGATACCACCACGTCATGAACTGATCGCCCACCTCCACGGCGAGCACCGGGTTGTGCAGCTGCACTTTTGGCAGCCCAGGGATCGCCCCCAGCACAACATCCTCGACGCTCGGCTGGCTTGCTGCGGTGATCGAGATCGTGTCCCCATCGCAGCTCAGGCCGGCCGTAATCCACACAATGTGGACTTCCTCCACGCGCGCTTTGGCGGCTGTCGCCATGCCACTCCTCCTCCGGCTCTGCCCGTGGGCAGTCTGCTCCGGCAGCGGGATTCACATTCCGCGAAGAACCCACCAGACAAACAGGCCCTGGCTGCCAGCTCGCTCACTCCATCAGGGAGTCGCTCCGAATCCGGCGCTCGCTGGCGTCCGGTGGACGCCAGCGAGTGCGGTATGGAACGTCTCAACCCGATTCGCGACTATTGGCACAGGGCGCTGACTTGTCCCGGGCAAAGTCGCACCCAGGAGACGGCCTACGGGGTCGCGCACCCACGTCTCGCGAGAGCCAGCGCCGGCGTGGTGGACGACGCGTGGCGATTCAAGACGCAACTTATTAAGAAAATGAAACCAACACAGCGCCCCCATGCCGCATTAGTCGTACCATGACGCGTGCCGCCCGCTCACTGCACGTTCATCAGTTCAGTGCGGTAGCGGCGCCGCATTGGCCCGCTTCAAAGGTTGTGCCCGAGCGGACGCGACACCCGCGACGCTCGTACACGCGCTACACCCGGATGTCTTTGCGGGCTCCATTTGCCGGCTCCATACAGCGGCGGCGCCCGCCCTATCAGCTCGATTCAGCAGTGTCTACGTCGGGATGGCATACCCTCTGCACACATGCGCTCACCGATCCCGCGCAGTTCGCGTCCTCACTACCGCGCAAAGGAGCACTCACCATGATGGACAAGCGCACCATGCCGTCGCATACGCCCGGCACCGGCAAAGGCGAAGAGCGCGTCAGAAGGACGGGACCCGAGCCCGGCCGCCGCACGGCCAGCAGCACCGGAGCCTTGCGCGCCCGAGGCGATTCCACCGGCCGCCTCTCCACCAGCATCAAGCCCGCTAACCCCATCGATCCGAACAGCCCCCACTTGCCCACTCCCTGACCGTCCGCTCGCCACGGACTGCCCTCCTAGCGGGCTGGCTCCAATGGCTCTCACCGGTGCGTCCTCAAGAGGGCGCGCCCCACTATCTCGCGCCCACTGGACAGCAAGGCGCTGGCAGTGGGGACCTCGTGGTACACTGCCTACCAACAGGAGGTCTCCCACCGTGCAGCAGCCATCCCCCGCGCCCAACCTCTCTCTCGTCCACCTCGCACGTCCCCCGCGCACCACCCCCGGCCCAGACGCCAGGCCACCGCTGCTCATCCAGCTCCATGGCGTCGGCAGCAACGAGCGCGACCTCTTCAGCTTCGCCGACCTCCTCGACCCGCGCTTCCTGGTCCTCAGCGCTCGCGCCCCCCTCGTGCGCGGACCTGACAGCTTCGCCTGGTTTGACGTCCGCTTTCTGCCTGAGGGCTTCGCCATCAACCCCGATCAACTCCGCGCCAGCCGCGACCGCATCCTGCAGTTCATCGCCGAAGCCGTCGCCGCATACGGGGCAGACCCGCAGCGCGTCTACCTCCTGGGCTTCAGTCAGGGCGCGATCATGTCGCTGACCACCCTGCTCTCCAGCCCCGATACACTCGCCGGCGTCGCCGCCCTCAGCGGCCGCATCCCGCCCGAAGCCCTGCCCTGGAGCGCCCTACCCGAATCTCTCGCCGGCGCACCCATCTTCCTTGCCCACGGACGGCAGGACTCCGTCATCCCACTCAGCTACGGCCAGAACGCGCGCGACGTCCTCCTGCGCCTCCCCGTGGATCTCACGTACCGCGAATACGACATGCCCCACACTATCGGCCCGCAAACCATGCGCGACCTCCTCGCCTGGCTCACCGCCCGGCTCGACGGGCCACGGCGCACACCCGCCCCATCCGACAACCCACCCGCCTGACACCGATGGCACCCTGTCCCCGCGCCGGAGGCATCCCGCATGAGCTACACCACCAGGATCGGCCACGCCCACCTCAAAGTCCGCGACCTCGACCGCGCCATCGCCTTCTATATCCGCTTCCTGGCTATGCACGAGACGGAGCGCATCGGCGACCACTACGCCTTCCTCACCGGCGGCGCCTTCCATCACGAGATCGCCCTGCAGAACGTCGGCCCCAACGCCCCCCAGCCGCCAGCACACGCCACCGGCCTCTATCACGTCGCCTTCGAGGTCCCCGACCGCCGCTCCTTCGCCCTCGCCTACCGCGCCCTCACCGACGGTGGCGTCCCCGTCGCCACCGTGGATCACTACATCAGCTGGGCCATGTACTTCGACGACCCTGACGGCAACGGCCTCGAAATCTACTGGGACACCCGCGGCGAGCCCGGCGGCCGTCCCCTCTGGCGCGGCGAGAACGCTCCCCTGTCGCCCGCGACCATCCTCGCCGCCCTGGGCGAATGACGCCGAGCGTCAGCGAAGCGGTTGAAATGCCTGAGCCTGGCGGGCTAGCAGCTCTGCCATACGGCTGTTTTCGGGAGCATCCGCGGGACCGAGTGGAGTAACTGGGCGCGATCGCAAGACTGGCCTGGGCTGGCAAGGGCAGGCTGGGTGATCATCGTTCCGCCGCGCGACGGAGATCGCGCGGCTCATCCGCAGGGGCAAGGGGGGCGGTAAGTGGCGGGCGAGGCAAGGCGAGAGAGGAGGGCGATAGGGCACGAGAGGGGGTGGCGGTTGCCGATTCCGCCGCGATGTGAGTGCTCAGATGGGAGGATACTGAAGGCGCGCAGGCGCACAGAGAGGTGGGCGAGCACGGAGGCGTAGAGGGGGTAGCCGATGTGGGCGAGGTGGGGGT
>CAYQFU010000104.1:8586-19171 GCA_964416775.1 uncultured Ktedonobacterales bacterium | reverse complement strand
CCTATGGGTTACCCGCGCAACTTCACTTGCGCAGCCTGGCTGCTCCCGCCCCGCCCGCCCCTGCCTCCGCCATCTCTGTGGGCCGGCCCCGCCTCACTGCCCATCTCGCCCCTGCGGATTACCCGTGCGATCTTCGTCATGCGGTTGCTCCAACCCCACTCCCCTCGCCTGTACCTGCCTCCGTGCCCTCCGTGTGTCCTTCGTGTCCTCCGTGTCACTCCGTCCCCCCTCTCACCCCACCACCCCGCTCGCCCATGCCTCCACCATCTCGCACTGCTACACAATCAGCCGGACGTCCTAGCCATTCGGTCCGTGGATAGGGGTGTGGATAAAGTCGTGGATATCTCCACCTCTCTGCGCACATGATGTGGAGAACGCGGGATAGGTCTGCCCGAGCACACGAACAGCCAGCGCCATCCCCAGAAATCGGGGTCCAACACCCCACACATATCCACATTTCCACCTCTTGGGGAGAACCGTCCACATTTGTCAAACCCTTCGCAGTCAGGTACTCTCACTGTTACCGCCAGCGCGCACACAAGAAGGTGCCCTGTCGCGACCGTCTGCCTGATGATATACTTGCTTAGAATGCACGTTCTATAGGAGCCCCATCCGTAGAGCGGCAGAGATGAGCGGTAAGCGTGGCGGCGCCGGCGGTTTGAAACGGTCGAGTGCGGGCTGCCTTCCATGGATGGAAGCGCGGCACGGCAGGGATTGCCCGTGCGGGCATCTCGTGTGGGAGGACGGTCGTGGAGAAGCTGCTGCCACAGAACGTCGAGGCCGAGTCGGCCGTGCTCGGGAGCATCCTGATCGACCCCGACGCCATCACGCAGGTCGCCGACTATTTGCGCCCCGAGGACTTCTACCGCGACGCGCATCGCCTCATCTACCAGGCCGCCATCGAGCTCTACGAAGAGCACGAGCCGGCCGACCTGATCACCCTCACCGACGAGCTGGCGCGCCGCGGCAAGCTGGACGAGATCGGCGGCGCGAGTTACGTCAGCTCGCTTGCCAACCTCGTCCCCACCAGCGCCAATGTGGACTACTACGGCCACATCGTCGAGCGTACCGCCATCCTGCGCCGGCTGATCCACGCGGCGGGGCAGATCGCCGGCGTCGCCTACAACGAGCCGGACGCCAACACCGCGCTGGACCAGGCCGAGAAGCTCATCTTCAACATCAGCCAGAACTACACCCGCACCGACTTCGACCACATCCGCGACACGCTTCACGAGTACATTGACCGGCTGGAGCACCTGCATGAGAATCGCGGCAGCATCGTCGGCGTCGCCACTGGCTTCTCCGATCTGGACAAGATGACCGGCGGCCTGCAGAAGTCCGACCTGATCATCCTCGCTGCGAGGCCGGCAGTTGGAAAAACCGCACTCTCCTTGTCGCTGGCGCACAACGCCTCGCTGCGCTACGGCCACTCCGTCGCCATCTTCAGTCTGGAGATGAGCAAAGAGCAGCTAGTGGCCCGTCTGCTCTCCATGGATGCCGGGATCGACCAGAGCAAGCTGCGCACCGGCTATCTCGACGACGACGAGTGGGAGCGCATCAGCGAGTCGGTGGGCCGGCTCTCCGAATCCAACATCTACATCGACGACACGCCCGGCATCACGCTCGTCGAGATGCGTAGCAAGGCGCGCCGCCTGATGATGGAGCATGGCTTCTCGCTCATGATCGTGGACTACCTCCAGCTCATGCAGGGCAGTGGTGCTGGCCGCGGCCACGAGAACCGCGTGCAGGAGGTCTCGGAGATCAGCCGGGGACTCAAAGGGCTGGCCCGCGAGCTGAACGTGCCGGTGATGGCGCTAGCCCAGCTCTCGCGCGCCGTCGAGAGCCGCACGGAGAAAAAGCCCCAGCTCTCGGACCTGCGTGAGTCGGGTTGCCTGGCTGGCGAGACGCTCGTGTACCTCCCTGACGAAGGCGTGCACCAGCGCATCGAGCAGCTGGCCGGTCGCAGCGGCTTCCACGTGCTGGCGCTCAACACCGACACGTGGAAGCTGGAGCGCCGTCCAGTGCTGAAGGCATTTGCCACCGGCCGCAAGCCCGTCTTTCGCCTTACCACGCGCCTGGGCCGCAGCATTCGCGCGACCGCCAACCACAAGTTCCTGACCATCGAGGGCTGGCGCCGGCTGGACGAGCTCGCGCCCGGCATGCGCATCGCCGCGCCGCTCGTGCAGCCTCGCTCTGCTGTGTCCGCCTTGCCCGAGTCGGAGCTGGCCATCGCTGCTACCCACAGCGCGTCGCTTCATCCGCGATCCGCGCCGGCGATGCGATCCATCGCGAGCGATGTGACCTGGGATGAGATCGTAGCGATCGAGCCAGATGGCGAGGCGGAGGTCTACGACCTGACGGTCGGGGGCGTGCATAACTTCACTGCTAATGGAGTAACCGTGCATAATAGTATTGAGCAGGACGCGGACATCGTCATGTTCATCTATCGCGAGGATGTCTATAACCCCGACACCGAGCGCAAAAACATCGCCGACATCATCGTCGCCAAGCACCGCAATGGACCCGTCGGACAGGTCAGCCTGTATTTCCAGGCCGCCCAAACGCGCTACCGCGATCTCGAGCTGCAGCGCACACCGGACTTCTAGCCAGAAGGGGATCCCTCTCATGCCAGCCTTCGCCGGGTTCCCCCCGGGACGCACGCCCTACGTCCCGCTGCCGGAACAATTCTTCACCGAGCTGCTGCCTGCCATCGAGGATAGCGGCGAGCTGAAGGTGACGCTGCACCTCTTCTGGGCGCTCTCACAGAAGCGCGGCACGCCCCGCTGCGCCAGCGACCGCGAGCTGCTGGCCGATCCGCTGCTGCGTCGGGCGTTGCGCCGCCGTGGCGACCCACGGCCCTCCGAGGAGCGGCTGCGCGCGGCCCTGGAGCTGGCGCTGGCGCGGGGCACGCTGCTGCGCGTGCGCGTGCGCGTGGATGGCGAAGTCGTCGCCTGGTATTTCTTCAACACGCCGCGCAGCCGCCGCGCCATTGACCGCCTGATGGCTGGCGAGACCTCGCCCGAGCGGCTGCTCGAGCTGGAAGGTCCGGCCGGCGGCGGCGACCCAGCGGCGACGCACTCCCTTCTGCTCGAGGTCGAGCGGCCCAACGTCTTCGCCCTGTACGAGCAGAACATCGGCTTGCTCCTTCCCATGATCGCCGAGGAGCTGAAAGATGCCGCCGAACACTACCCCCAGGAGTGGCTGGAGGACGCCTTCCGCGAGGCGGTCCAGCAAAACAAGCGGAGCTGGAGCTACATTCGCGCGATCCTCAAACGCTGGGAGACCGATGGGAAAGGAGGGCAGGCCAATGGAGCGCATGGGCGATATCCTCGCTAGAACGGCCATCCGCCGCGCCCGCCAGACGCGCCAGCCGGACGGCGACGCGCCCGCCGCGGACACCATCCCAGCCGAGCCGGCAGCTCCCGCGCGCCCAACCCCATCCGCGCGCCCGACGCGTTCACCCGCTCCGCGCTCCGTCTCGCCCGCTCCCGCCGGTGGCCCGCCGGTTCCGCGCGGCCAGGCTAGCCCGCAGCCGCCGCGCACCGCGCGCCCAGGCACGCGTGGCACGACCCGGCCCTTGCTCTCCCGTGCCGCCAGCGCGCCGCGCTCGACGCCACGCCATCCGGCCGCCACCACGCCAACGGACCCGGCCGCGAGCGGCGATCCCACGCCATCGCGTCCGCCGCTCGCCGCGAGCCGCACCCCATCCCAAACCACCGCCGAGCCCAATCCGGCCACCAATTCGGCTCGGCTGGGCGCCGCGAGCGCGCCCTCGCGCGCGGCCGCGCGGCCCGCACGCGACGCGAGCGCGACACCGCCCTCCATCGCGCAACCCGCCCCGCGCCGTCCCGATTATCCCGATCTGCTCGAAACCCCGCCTGGCATGGCGGTGCCGCCGGCCGTCGGCCGCCGCGCCGCCCCCGCCGATGTGGGCCTCGACGATCCGACCGGCGATCGCATCCTGGAGCTGCCCACGCGCTATACTCCTACGACGCGCCGCGGCTCCGCCTCGTCCTCCGTGCCCGGGCCTGTCGCACGCGCGACGGACCCAGCGCCGTCACGTCTTGCTCCCACACCATCCTCCCCCCGTGCGTCCATGGGAGACGACCCAGTCGTGAGGTCACCCCTCACCCCTCCCGACGCATGGGGAGAGGCCCGGGGTAACCAGCCCACCCACTCCGCTCGATCGCAACAACATGCCGCAGCCGGCGACTCCTCCGTCCCGTCGTCCCGTCGAGGCGCTGACGCGGAAGGCGATCCTTCCGGCCCCCCTCCACGTCGCACCGGAGAGGGGCGGGGGGAAGAGGACCCCTGCCCCATCTGCGGCGGTGCCGGCTTCGTGCGGCTGGATGTGCCGGTGAGCGATCCCGCGTTCGGCAAGCCCGTGCCCTGCGAGTGCAAGGAGCGGCAGATCGAGGCGCGGCGGCGCAGCGACCTGCGCCGCCTCAGCAGCCTCGATCCCTTCCTCGACAAGACCTTCGATACTTTTGATCCCAACTTGCAGGGTCTGCGCGAGGCGTATGAGGCCGCGCGCGCCTTCGCCGCCGACCCAGACGGCTGGCTCGTGCTCAGTGGGCCGCACGGCGTCGGCAAGACGCACCTCGCCGCAGCCGTCGCCAATTACCAGCTTGCCCAGGGCACCCTCGTCTTTTTCTCCATCGTTCCCGATCTGCTCGACCACCTGCGTGCCGCGTTCGCCCCGACCAGTGAGGTGCCCTACGACGAGATGTTCGACAAAGTGCGCGAGGCCGGCCTGCTCGTGCTGGACGACCTCGGCGCCGAGAACAGCACCGCGTGGGCGACGGAAAAGCTCTTCCAGCTCATCAATTACCGGTACAACTTCCGCATGCCCACCGTCATTACCACCAATAACCGGCTCCTCTCGCAGATGGACGAGCGCATCCGCTCGCGCCTCGCGGACATCAGCCTTTCCCGTCACTGCTCCATCAAGGCGCAAGACTTCCGCGAGCGCCACATAGACCGGTCGCGCCGCTCCGGTGGATACGGCGGCGGGTCGCGCGGTCGCTGACCACCGTCGCGGGCCTCTATCCGTGCCAGACGATCGCTGGCGCCTTTGCGGCCTCAGGGCTGCGGCCGCAACGTCATGCGCCGGCCTCGCGTTCTCCACCGCTACGAAGCTGTCGATCGCACTTCTGCCCCGATCGCGTTCGCCACGCGGCGGAGCCGCCCCAGCGTCTCTTCGCGGCCCAGCGCCGCCAACACGCCGAAGAGCGGCGGTGCTGCCCTCCGTCCCGTGACGGCCACCCGCACCAGCCAGAAGAGCTGCCCAGTGGAGGCGCCGCGCGCCGCGGCCAGCGCACGCAGGGCCGCCTCCAGCGCCGCCTCGCCGAAGTCAGTCGCGTCGAGCGCAAGCGCCGCCGCCTCGAGCAGCGCCGCCGCCTCCGCCGTGCCCGGCCCTCGCTCCAGCAGCAGCGCCGCATCGAGCGCTGGCTCACGGAAGAAGAAGCGCAGCAGCTCCGGCGCCTCGTCGAGCCGCCGCAGCCGGTCCTGGCTGAGCGCCACCGCGCGTGCGGCCAGCTCCCGCCTCGCCCCGTCGAGCGGATCGTCGCCCACCAGCCCTGCCGCGCGCAGATACGGCAGGCAGCGCGCGGCCAGCTCGGGGGCATCGAGCCGGCGAATGTGGACGCCGTTCAGCCAGTCCAGCCGCGCCCGATCGAAGAACGCGGGACTGCGCTGTACACGGCCGAGGTCGAAGCGCGCCACCAGCTCCGCCGGCTCCAGCACGTCGTCCTCGCCGCCCGGCGACCAGCCGAGCAGCGCCAGGAAGTTCATCAGCGCTTCTGGCAGATAGCCGGCTCCCAGCAGCGCCGCGAGCGAGAGCGAGCCGTCGCGCTTGGCCAGCTTGCGCCGATCAGCCCCTACGATCAGCGGCAGGTGGCCGAATGCCGGCGGCTCCCATCCGAGTGCGCGAAACAGCGCGATGTGGATGGGCGTCGTGGACAGCCAGGTGTCGCCACGCAGGATGTGGGTGATGCCCATCAGGTGGTCATCCACCACGCTGGCCAGGTCATAGAGCAGCGAGCCGTCCGACCGTGTCAGGATGGGATCCTCGTCATGCCGCAGATCGTAGCCGCGCTCGCCATATACCAGATCCACGAAGCTGCCGGCCTCGGCGGGCAGCCGCAGGCGCACCACGCTCGGCGCCCCATCCAGTGCGGCGCGCTCGCGGCTGGTGAGCGCGAGACAGCGGCGATCGTAGCGTGGCGGCTCGCCGCGTGCTGCCTGCGCCTCCTTGAGCGCCGCCAGCCGCTCCCGCGTGCAGTAGCAGCGATAGGCGTGGCCGGCAGCCAGCAGTCGCGCCAGGTGCTCGGCGTAGATGGCCGTGCGCGCCGACTGCATGTACGGGCCGCACGGGCCGCCGATGTCCGGCCCCTCATCCCAGCTCAGTCCGAGCCCGCGCAAATCGCCATACAGCGCCTTGTCGGCGCCGGCCACGTCGCGGTGGCTGTCGGTGTCGTCCACGCGCAGCACGAAGACGCCGCCGTGGTGCCGGGCGAAGAGGTAGTTGAAGAGGGCCGAGCGCACGTTGCCGAGGTGCAGCCGGCCGGTCGGGCTGGGCGCGAAGCGGACGCGAACGGTGCCACCAGACGCGTCGCCGGGCGAGGCAGTTGTGGTGGGCGCTGGCCCAGGCGCGCCTGCGCGTGCCGCCATGCTGAGCGCGTGCTTCCCGCTGTCGTGATGTCGAGCCATGGTCGTCCCCTCCTGAAGCGTGTCCCAGCCGGATGGCGGGACGCGCGAACGCCGGGGCGACGCACGGCTGAGAGCAGCGCCGCGCCGGCCTGTACGGCGCGGAGGGACGAGGCGCGCCACGCCGCGCAGCACCCACCGGGCGGGAGAGCGCCAGACGCTCCCCACTCGGCGGGCGCCGGAACGACGACGGCCCCGTCCCCTGGCCGGCTGCGCCACAACGGCGCGCATCAGCCTGAAGGGACGGGGCCGCTCGATCCGCGGCACCACACGGGCGCGACGATGGTCGCCCGGGCGGGCCGGCGCGGCGGTATACCCCGCGGTGCCACCCTCGTTGCCGCGCATCCGCTCGCATTTCGCGTGCGGCGCGCGGCCTCTTTTCCTCGGTCGTCTCCTGGCGCGGCGACCTTCCGCCCGGCCTACTTGCCCCGCGTAGCGCATTCGCCTGCGTGGCGTTCTTCAGCCGGCCACTCCGGGGCCTGTTCCGGCGCGCCCGTTCCCCCGGACTCTCACCCGCTCCGGGTCGCTGTCGGTGGGCCGCGCCGTACTCTTCCCCATCGTCATGGGCCTGGTAGCAGTGTATCCCGTCTCTTTGCGATCTGTCAAGGCCGACCAGGGCCGCTCGCTGCCGTCTCGCCCGGCCGCCCCTGTGCTATACTCGGGATGGTGCCCTCCGCATCCAGCCTCGCGCGGAGGCCAATCGCGCTAACCGCCATGCGCCACGAGTGCCGGAGGAGTGGGCCGTGTCCGAGTTCGTCAAAGTGGCCCAGGTAGCCGATGTGCCGCCTGGCGAGATGACGGTCGTCGAGCTCGACGGCCACCTCATCTGTCTGGCCAACGTAGATGGCCAGATCTGCGCCATCGAAGACGATTGCACCCACGTCGGCGGCCCACTTGACGAGGGCGAGCTGGAAGGCGACGTGCTCACCTGCCCCTGGCACCTCGCTCAGTTCAACATTCGCACCGGCCGCGTCCTGCGTGGGCCGGCGCGCGCCGATCTGCCCACATACGCCGTGCGCGTCGAGGGTGAGGACATTCTGCTCGCGCGCCCCGCATAGTGCTTGCCGCTGCATGGCCGCATGATATACTGCTCCCTGTCGCGCGGTCTGTGGGCGTGCGGGGCGTCTCTGGCGTATGGGCTGCGCCAGCACGCTGCCATCCATGTTGACATGCGTGTCGCGACCCGAGGCGCGCCCTATAACGCATCCACCACGCATGATATTGGATGCTGGTAATCGCTTCCGCCTTCGTCGGGGCGCATGTCCATGCGCCCGGCCGCCGTGGACGCAACGGTTCATCCGGATTCGGTATGAGGAGGGAACGAGAGTGGAGGGACCATCACACGTCGTGTTCGGCCTGGCTGGCGCCGTCGTGCTGGATAGCGCGCTGCACCTGTCCGGCCCCGCCATCCTCGGGGCGCCCACGCCGCCGACCGCGGACCAGCTCGCCCTCAAAGTGATCTTCTACGCCGTGGCGGCGCTGGGTGCCCTCGTGCCCGACATCGACAACGCCCGCAGCACCCTGGGCAAGCGCATGGGCATCGTCAGTAAGGTCATCCAGAAGCATGCGGGCCACCGCGAGATCTTCCACAGCCTGGTGGGCCTGGCGCTCACCGCCGCCGTCATTTGGGGCGTGCAGCAAGGCGTGGCGCTGGGCCTGCGACGGCTCGGATGGCCGCTCACGGCCGAGGCGCTGGTGGCCAACGTGGCGCTCATCGCGCTGCTTGTGGGCTATGTGCTCCATCTCGTCGCCGATAGCCTGACGCTGGGCGGCGTGCCCTGGCTCTGGCCCTGGCACAAACGCTTCGGTTTCCCGCCCGTGCGCTCGCTCCGCTTCCGGTCGGGAAGCTGGGCCGAGCCGGTGGTGGTAGTGGCCGTCGCGGTCGCCGTGATCGTCGGCCTGTACACCCACCACCTGACGATCTAGCGCTGAGGGAGGGGAGCCCTACCCTTTCGGTGTGGCGGAGGGCACCGGCGTGGCGGCCTGCTGCGGCACCCAATCCACGTTCGGCTGCAGCGCGTTGAACATCGTCTGCAGGTCCTTGGGCGCCTGCGCCGACGCCACCGACACGTTCGTGCTGGAGATCGTGCCCAGGCACACGGTCAGGGGTGGGACGGGCGTCGGCGTGGGCGTGCCTGAGCCGGTGCTGCTTGGCGTGGCGCTCTGCGCCGCCTGCGAGCACTGCACCTTGTCAGGCAGCGCGTTCGACCCGCTCGTGCTCTTGGGCGCCTCCGAAAAGCTCAGCGGCCCCGTCGTGGGCAGGTAATACGTGATGAGGAAGCGCCCGCCGAAGACTGGATCGTGGATCGAGCCGCCCGCCAGCGCCAGGCACGTCCCCTTGGGCAGCGAAGCCGGCAGATACGGCGTGAAGCCAAGCTGGCCCTTCACACTCTGCCAATCCGACACCATGGGGCGCGTGAGCTTGCCATCGTCCTGAAAGTTGATGGACGGCTGATCGCACCAGGGAACGTGTGTCAGGGTGAGACCGGTGTCTGGTGCCGGGCCTGCACTCGATGCACAGGCTGCCAGGCCGAGCATCAGGGTCAGCAGCAGCACACTCCCTGCCGCCAGTGCCATCCGGCTCTCGCGAACCGGCCATCCACTCCATCGCTGTCGCGTCTCTGCCACCTTGGCCCTCCGCACCCATCCTGCCGCGCACGCGGGGCCGTTCCCGCTCGCGTCCATCAATATTCGCCACAAGTATAACGCGCGAACGCTGCGAGTGGACGCTGAATTTCCAATACATGACCAGTTTTGTGCCCCCACAGTGAATGCGCGTCAGTATGAGTCCAGATGCTGGGCTCCCGTGCCGCCCTGGCCTGCGCTCTTCTGCCCCGACGCGCAGGAGCCGCCGTACCTCGCGCCGCGTGCTATCATTCCAGCAGGGCAATCGCGATCTGCCGGCCGGGCGCCAGATAGGGCGCGCCGGTCGTGGCGAAGGGTGGTGACAGGCCATGTTCCAGGAAATCCATGCGGCGCTGGCGCGCGGCGAGCAAGCCGCGCTGGTGACGGTCGTCAAGGTGAGCGGAGCGGCTCCCTGTGCTCCAGGGACGCGCATGCTGGTGCATGGCGACGGCAGCTCCGTCGGTACGCTGGGCGGCACCAACACCGATGAGCGCGCCCGGCGCGACGCGCTGGAGGCGCTTTCGAGCGGGCAGTCGGGCGTGCTCACCTACCATCTCGATCCGGATCAGGGCGAGAGCGTCGGCAGCTGCGGCGCCACCCTCGAAGTCTTCGTGGAGCCGCTGCACCCGGAGCCACGTCTGCTGATCGCCGGCGCCGGCTACGTGGGCCAGGCGCTGGCGCGGCTGGCGGCTCCGCTGGGCTGGCAGGTGACCCTGCTGGACGACCGCTCCGAGTTCGCCCACGGGGCCAACCTGCCCGCACGCGTGCAGATGGCAGTCGGTGAGGACATGCCTGAGCTGTTGCGCGCGCGTCAGCCCGATCCCGCCACCTGGATCGTCGTCGTCACACGCGGCCACCGCACCGACCTGGAGGTGTTGCGCGCGGCGCTGGAAGGCCCTGCCGCCTACGTCGGCATGATCGGCAGCCCCAGCAAGGTGAAGCAAGTCTTCACCCGCTTGTTGTCGTCGGGCGTCTCCGCCGCGGACCTCGCTCGCGTCCATGCGCCCATCGGGCTGGACCTCGGCGCCGAGACGCCTGACGAGATCGCGCTGAGCATCGCGGCCGAGCTGCTCATGCTGCGTCGTGGTGGCTCCGGTGGCTCCCTGCGCGACCAGCGCCACCTGCTCGACGACGCTCGCCGTGCCCACGAGGAAGCCGCCACCCACGAGGAAGCCGGCACCCACGAGGAAGCCGCCACCCACGAGGAAGCCGCCACCGCTCGCGCCGGCGAGGCGCAAACCGTGGCGAGCGA
>CAYQFU010000104.1:0-8486 GCA_964416775.1 uncultured Ktedonobacterales bacterium | reverse complement strand
CCCACGAGGAAGCCGCCACCGCTCGCGCCGGCGAGGCGCAAACCGTGGCGAGCGAGTAGCGCTGGCGGGTCAGCTCGCGAAAATCGCTTCTTGCTCCGCGATTTCATGAGCCCGTTGTAGAGCATTCAGCTTGGTGCGGTAGTAGCGATTATGCAGTTGAAGCGCGATGAGCACAACTGCAAGGGACAGCAACCCGAAGCCGCCATAGACGAGCGCATCTGCCTGCGGCTGGCCCATTCCAGGAACAGCGGACTGGGCGTCTTTCTGCAGCCAGCTTTGCTGCCCGATTATCACGCCCGCGAGTAACACGCAGAGGCCGTAGGCCAGGCTGCCGAGGAAGGCGGTTGTGTAGCACACCAGATGGGTGATCGTGCCACGCTTCTCCGCACGGGGCAGTGTTTTCAGGCGCCACTTGAACGCCTTGTCAACATCGCGCACGCTCTCCCTGAGATGCTCGATGTAATATTCTTTGATGCGGTTCATCGCCAGGGCGCTTTCGAACCATGCCCGGCGCACCTGCACCAGTTGCGTGAAGAAGACGGTGCCCAGACCGCCCGCGAGCAACAAGAGGAACGTGGCGAGCGGCAGCACGTACTGTTTGGTGCTGCTGAGCTGCGAGACGGCGCCCAGCGCCGCCGCCAGCACCCCGACCAGGGTGAGATAGAGGCCGAAGATGCGCGCGCGGTCCTCCATCGCCTGGTACGCCGTCACGCTGGCGTAATTGAACTCCTGGCTCAGGATGTTCTCCAGGCTCAGCTTCGGGTCGAGGTTCCCGCCTGTGCTGGGCGCCCCAGTGACCGGCCCGCCGTTCTGCGGCCACGGAGGATTCCTTGGGTCCATCGTCGGCGTCATGTCTGCGCCTCCTGGATCGGATTGTCGCGCCGGGGACGCGCCTTCGCCCGCCAGCGCATCGCGGGCCAGCAGCAGCCCGACCACCGTCTTCGCGTCGCTGATTTCGCCGCGGGTCGCCTGCGCCACGGCCTCATGCAGCGGCATCGTGTGCAGCCGGGCGATCTCCGTGGTATCTATAGGCTGTGCCGCCTGGCCGGTGAGCGTCAGCTCGCTGGCCAGATAGATGTGCAGCAGCTCCGTCATGATGCCAGGCGAGGAATGGATGCTCGTCAGCGGCCGCAGCCGCCCGGCGATGTACCCCGTCTCTTCCGTCAGCTCGCGCCGTGCCGTCTGCTCCGGCGTCTCGCCCGGATTGATCAGTCCTGCCGGGATTTCGAGCGTGTGCCGGCCGATGGCCGGGCGCTCCTGCTCCACCAGCACCACCAGGGGCTCGGCGCCGCCTCCGCGAGCGAGGATCGGCACGATGGCAGCCGCATCCGGCGTGTCGATGATCTCATAGCGACTGACGCCGCCCATCGGCGTGGGCAGCGTCCGCAGCCGCACTTTGAACCGCTTGCCGTCGAACGCGATGCCATCGGGCACGCTTGCGTTGTCCTCGACGCTCATGCCGGTCTCCCCTCCACGCGCTGCGCCCGCTGCCGCATCGGCGGCGTAGCGGGTCCACGTGAACGCCCTTAGCCACCCATCGCCGATTACGCCGCTTCGCCAGACGATCCGACAGGCCACACGACCTGGACTCGAGGTCAGGAGCTCGCCGCCGCCAGTCTAGCAGAAGAGCGCTCGATTCGCAAGCGATGCCCGCTTCCTCGCGTTGCCCGCAGGCCTCATCCCTGTTACAATGGCGGCTGAGCGCGCATCCACCACACTGTGCACCCGGGAGTCGCCGTGAGCCAGACCGCTGTCAGACCGTTCGACGCAGTCGTCTTCGATCTGGACGGCACATTGGTGGATACCGCCGCCCTCCATATCGCCGCGTCGCACCATGCCGCCCGCGTCGTCCTCGGTCGCGACGTCTCCTCCGCCACCGTGCGCCACAGCCTCGGGCGCCCGCTCCCCGAATCCATGGCGGTGGTGGCGGAAGGCGCGGGTCTCGCCGCGCATACCGAGCATTTCGCGGCGGTGCCGGCGCTGGTCGCCGCCTTCCTGGAGTATTACGCCACCCATCAGAGCGAGCTGGCCCGCCCGTTTCCCGGCGTTCAGCGCGTGCTGGCCCATCTATGTGAGCGCGGCTATGTGCTGGCGCTGCTCTCGAACAAGCTGCACGACTGGGGCCGCGCCGAGCTGGACGCGCTCGATCTGGCCCGCCATTTCGCCGTCACGGTCTTCGCCGAGGATATGCCTGTGCCCAAGCCAGCCGGCGCGGCGCTCGAACCTGTGCTCGCCGCGCTGGGCATCGCTCCCGCTCGCGTGCTGCTCGTCGGCGATGGCGCCGCGGACATCGGCTGCGCGCGCGCGGCCGGCGCCGTTTCGGCCGCGGCGCTCTGGGGCGCCGTGTCCCCTCAGGCGCTGCTCGCCCTCGCTCCCGACTTCGCGCTGCCCTCCATCGACGAGCTCCTGGCGCTCTGCCCGGCGGGATGAGTTCTTGCTCCCCTACACTGGCTACCCAATCGTCTCGTTATTGTTTCGTTAAGAAACCCATGTTATACTGAATTCCAGAGGTCCTTTAAGCTGGTCCTGCGAGGCCGGGAAGGAGTCACCGCAATGCCGCATGTCAATCAGCAGGCGAGGCGACAGGCGTCGCTTCCAACCGCCTTCACCCCATCCGGTGCGATGGGCGTGGAGGCTTTTTTGTGCCCCCTCCGTCGACGGCATGCGGAGGTGGCCGCATGAACGACCTGCCTCCCCAACCGCCAACTGCCCGCCACCATGCGGCGGAGTCTGCAGCGCGTGGGGGCGCGTCCGCGGGCCAGGAAAAGGTCATCCTGACCGCGGAGGAGATGCGCCGCGCCATCTCGCGCGTCGCCCACGAGATCGTCGAGCGCAATGCCGGCGCGGCCGACCTCGTGCTGGTGGGTCTGCGCACGCGCGGTGTGCCGCTGGCCGAGCGCCTGGCCGTCAGGATTCGCGATCTGGAGCAGGTGGAGGTGCCTCTGGCCCCCCTCGACATTACCCCGTATCGCGACGACCTGCCCCGCGGCGGCGAGCGCCCCCGCACCCCGCCCGCGCCGCTCGACGCCGGCATTGACGGGCGCGTCGTGGTGCTGGTGGACGACGTCCTCTTCACTGGCCGCACCATTCGCTGCGCGCTCGACGCCCTGCTCGACCATGGCCGCCCCAGCAAGGTCCAGGTCGCCGTGCTCGTAGACCGCGGCCATCGCGAGTTGCCCATCCGCGCGGACTACGTCGGCAAGAACATCCCCACGGCACTGAGCGAAAGCATCCGCGTGCGCCTGTGCGAGACCGACGAGGTGGACGCCGTCATGCTCCACCGCACCCCCGAGCGTTGAACGACTCCGATGGCCAGCCATATTCCACCCCAGCCGAAGATCGCACAGAATTGGAGCGCACCAGCATGAGCGGACAGACCGGAACCCTGAACGTACAGCGCGACGCGACCGTACCCAACCACGCGCTCCGCACCACTGAGCGGCCGTATGCGCCTTCTGCCTTCCAGCGGCGCCACTTGCTCGATCTGGACGACTTCTCCGCCGCCGAGATTCGCGCCTTGCTCTGCATGGCGGCCGCCATGCGCGATGTGCTCGCCGGGCCGGTGAAGCGCCTGCCCACCTTGCAGGGACGCACGCTCGTCAATCTCTTCTACGAGAACAGCACGCGCACGCGCGTCTCGTTTGAGCTGGCGGCCAAGAGCCTGGGCGCGGACGTGGTGAACGTCACCGCCTCCGCCAGCAGCGTCGCCAAGGGCGAGTCCCTGATCGATACGGTGCGCACGCTCCAGGCGCTGGGCGCCGAGATCGTCGTCATGCGCCACAGTCAATCGGGCGCGCCCGACCTCGTCGCGCGCCATATCGAGGGCGCCGTGGTCAATGCCGGCGACGGCTGGCACGCGCACCCGTCTCAGGCGTTGCTCGACCTCTTCACCATGGAGGAGCGACTGGGCAGCATGGACGGCCGGCGCGTCGCCATCGTCGGCGACATCCTGCATAGCCGGGTGGCGCGCTCCAATCTCTGGGCGCTCACCGCCGTCGGCGCCGAAGTGGTGCTGTGCGGCCCGCCAACCCTGCTGCCGCGGCCTATCGCCGAGCTCGCCGCCGCCCGCCCCACGCCCGACGGTCGCCCGCGTCGCGTCCGTGTGGAGCACCATATCGAGCGTGCGCTGGACGGCGTGGACGTCGTGATGGTGCTGCGGCTGCAGCGCGAGCGGCAGGCCGCCGGTCTGCTCCCGTCGCTGCGCGAGTACACCGCGCGCTACGGGCTAACGGCCTCCCGGCTGGCGCTGGCCCAGCCTGGGGCGCTGGTGATGCATCCAGGCCCCATGAACGAGGGCATCGAGATCGCTCCGGAAGTGGCTCACGGTGCCGCCTCCGTCATCGAGCGTCAGGTCACCAACGGATTGGCGGTGCGCATGGCGATCCTGGCCTCGCTTGTGCAAGCACACGCCGGCCAGACGGCACGCTCCGGCTGTGCAGGGTGACTCAGGGGGAAGGGAGCGGAATGCTGGTGAGCGAGATGGAGCGAGACGGTCTGCTGCTCCTGCGCGGCGCACGTGTGGTGGACCCGAGCCAACGGCTCGACGGTCCCGGCGCGCTGCTGATCGCCGGCGGGCACGTGGCCGCTATCGGCACCGACGACGCGGTGGGCCACGTCGTCGCATCGCTCGCGGCCGAGGGTCGCGTCCCTCGCGTGGTGGACCTGCCGGCCCGCTGGGTGCTGGCCCCTGGCTTTGTCGATCTGCACGCCCACCTGCGCGAGCCAGGCTACGAGGAGAAAGAGACCGTCCGCACGGGTGCGGCGGCGGCCGCGCGTGGCGGCTTCACCACGCTCTGCTGCATGCCCAACACCCAGCCTGTGATCGACAGCCCCGCCGTGATCGATCAGGTACGCGCGGCGGCGCGCGGCGCGCCCGCGCGCGTCTATCCCATCGCGGCCATCACTCGCGGCGAGGCGGGCGCCGAGCTAGCTGAGCTGGCCGAGCTGGCGGCCGCGGGCGCCGTCGCCTTCTCCGACGATGGCCGCCCAGTCAGCAACAGCCGGCTGATGCGCTCCGCCCTCGAATACAGCCTGCTGGTGGACCGCCCGATGGTGGAGCACTGCCAGGACGAGGGTCTGGTGGGCGACGCCGTGATGCACGAGGGCCAGATGTCCGCGCTGCTCGGCCTCAAGGGCTGGCCCGCCGCCGGCGAAGAAGCGATGTTGGCGCGCGACGTGGCCCTCGCCCGTCAGACCGGCGGCCGCTACCACGCGGCGCACCTGAGCACCGCCGGCGCCGTCGCAATCATCCGCGGCGCCAAAGCCGAGGGGCTGCGCGTGACCGCCGAGGTGACGCCCCACCACCTGCTGCTGACGGACGCTTGGGTGGCGGGCGAGCGCACCGGCCCTCTGGCCGAGGCGCTGGCGGCGATGGGTCTGGAGGTCGGTCGCGGCGAGCGCTATGACACGGCCACCAAGGTCAACCCGCCGCTGCGTGCCACTGCCGACGCCGAGGCGCTGCTGGCTGGTCTGCTGGACGGCACCATCGACGCCATCGCCACCGACCACGCGCCACATACGCACGTGGACAAAGCCTGTGAGTACGGTGAGGCGGCGTTTGGCATCTCAGGGCTGGAGACCGCCCTGGCCGGCCTGTTGTCGCTGGTTCATGCCGGCAGGCTGCCGCTGTCCACGCTCGTCGCCGCGCTCACGCAGCGCCCGGCACGCGCGTTTGGCCTCGAAGGCGGCACGCTGGCGCTGGGTGCGCCCGCCGACATCGTCGTCTTCGATCCTGACGACGAGTGGACCGTGGACCCATCGCGCTTTGCCTCCAAAGGGCGCAACACGCCGCTGGCTGGGTTGCGGCTGCGTGGCCGCGTGCGTCTGACGCTTCTCGGCGGCGAGGTGGTGTACGACGCGACCAGCGAGGAACGATCATCGTGTTGAGGGCGGGGATGCTTTCCGCCCGCCAGTTGGAAGAGGGGGTTGTGATGGAGACGAGCATGCCGACAGAGACGGAATGGGTGGCGGTGCTGGCGCTGGCCGATGGCGCGGTCTATTACGGCCGGCCTTTCGGCGCGGTGGCAGCGCTGGCGGCCGGCCGCCGTGGCGAGGTCGTCTTCGCCACGCCCATGACCGGCTACCAGGAAATCTGCACCGACCCGTCCTATCGCGGCCAGATGGTCGTGCTGACCTACCCCCTGGTCGGCAACTACGGCGTCGCTCCCGAGGATGTGGAGTCCCGCCGGCCCTGGCTCTCGGCGCTGCTCGTCCGCGAGAGTTGCGAAGACTACAGCAACTGGCGCGCGGCGGAATCCCTGGACGCCTACCTCGCGCGCAACGGCATCCCCGGCGTATGCGAGCTGGACACCCGTGCTCTGACGCGCCACCTGCGCGATCACGGCACGCAGCGCGGCATCCTGCGCGCCTTTCTCGCCGGTGCGCCGATCGACGAGGAGGCGCTGGTGGCTGAGGCGCGGGCCGTGCACTCGGTTTCCGAGCTGGATGTCGTGGCGGAGGTCTCCCTCCCCGCCACGCAGAGCTGGGCTCCCGCGACCCCGCGCGCCCCGCGCGTCGTCCTGATCGACACCGGCTATAAGGAGAACATCGCGCGCAGCCTGCACCAGCGCGGCCTCGACGTCGTGCTGGCACCGCACGACATTGATCTGTCCCGGCTGCTGGCCCTGCATCCCGACGGCGTGCTGCTCGCCAATGGCCCGGGCGATCCGGAGACCGAGGCCGGGCTTGTGGCGCTCGTGCGCGAGCTGCTGCGCCGCCGCGACTGCCCCCCGCTGATGGGCATCTGCCTGGGCCACCAGATCCTTGGCCTCGCCGCAGGCGCCACCACCAGCCGGCTGCCCTTCGGCCACCACGGTGCCAACCACCCGGTGCTCGAGGTCCGCACCGGCCGCGTCACCATCACGTCGCAGAACCACAACTTCCAGGTGGACGCCGCCACCCTCCCGGCCGCGAGTGGCTTCTTCGTCAGCCATCTCAACCTCTCCGACAATTCGGTCGAAGGGCTAGAGCACGAAACGCTCCCGGTCTTCTCCGTCCAATACCATCCTGAAGCCTGCCCTGGTCCCGAGGACAACCGCGCCCTCTTCGATCGCTTCGCGCGCATGATCGTGGCCGAGCGGGGCGCCTGGCAAGAGCGCGAGCAATCCGCCCTGCTAGTGAGCTGAGCATGAGCGACCCGAACCGCATCGCGACGCCCAACGGCATCCTCACCATCACAGATGCGCAGCCTGCCGACCTGGACGCGTTGGTGGACATCGACGCCAGCGCGTCGCGCTGGGCCGCCTCCATCGGTTTCGATCGTGGTCAGCCGCCGCGCCCAATGCGGGAGATCCTGGCCGAGCGCGTGGCGCGCGGCGAGGTCTATCTGGCCCGGCTGGACGGTGTCCCGGCGGCGATGCTCACGCTGCAATGGGCCGACGCCGAGATATGGGGCGATCTGCCGGGCGAGGCGGGCTACGTGCACGGATTGGCGACGCACCGTGCCTTCGCGGGCAAGGGCAGCGGGCTGGCGCTCCTGCGCTGGATCGAGCGCGAGGTGGCGGCCGCTGGCCGGTGCAGCGTACGATTGGATTGCAACGCCGGCGATCCGCCGCTGCGAGCCTATTACGAGCGCGCCGGCTTCACCCATCGCGGCGATGTGGCGCTGGCGCACCGTACGGCCAGCCGGTACGAGAAACACGTGGACACGAGCAAGCAAGACAGCTAGAGGAGAACAGACCAGTGGCGGCGCGCGAAGACATCCACAGCGTCCTGGTGATCGGCTCGGGACCGATCATCATCGGGCAGGCGGCAGAGTTCGACTACGCCGGTACGCAGGCCTGCAAAGCCCTGCGCGAGGAGGGCGTGCGCGTCATCCTGGTCAACTCCAATCCGGCCACCATCATGACGGACGAAGGCGTCGCCGATGTCACCTACATCGAGCCGCTGACCGTCGAGGTGCTGCGCCGCGTCATCGAGCGCGAGCGACCGGACGGTCTCCTGGCGACTCTTGGCGGCCAGACGGGCCTCAACCTCGCCGTGGCCCTGGCCGATGCCGGCGTGCTCGCCGACTACAACGTGCGTCTGCTCGGCACCCCGTTGGAGACCATCCGCACCGCCGAAGACCGCGAGCTGTTCAAGCAGCTGCTGCTCCGGCTGGACGTGCCCGTCCCGCCCAGCCACACGGTAACCAACGTGCCCATGGCGCTGGCCTTCGCCGGCGAAATCGGCTTGCCCGTGGTGGTGCGCCCGGCCTTCACGCTCGGCGGCACGGGTGGCGGCGTCGCGCGCACGACGGAGGAGCTGGCGCGCGTGGCGGCGAGTGGGCTCGCGGCCAGCCCCATCGGCCAGGTGCTGATCGAGCAGTACCTCGACGGCTGGAAGGAGATCGAGTATGAGGTCATCCGCGACGGCGCCGACACCTGCATTACCGTCTGCAACATGGAGAACTTCGATCCCCTGGGCATCCACACTGGCGATTCCATTGTCGTTGCGCCGAGTCAGACGCTGAGCGATGAAGAGTATCACATGCTCCGGTCCGCTGCCAT
>CAYQFU010000103.1:9462-19206 GCA_964416775.1 uncultured Ktedonobacterales bacterium | reverse complement strand
TCTGCGGCATCATCTTCCGCGACTTCGGCGCCCAGGTGACTGGCGGCCAGATGTATCCTGACCGTGCACGCATGGACTTCTCCATGCCGGCGTTCACGCCCGAGTGCGTGCGCGACATCGTGATTCGTGTCAACGAGGCTATCGCCGCCGATTACCCGGTCAAAGTGTATTCGCTGCCGCGCGAGCAGGCCCTCGAGATACCCGATCTGATTCGTACTAAGATCAACCTGCTGCCCCCCGCCATTACGCGGATCCGCATCGTCGAGATCGCCGGCCTCGATCTCCAGGCCGACGGCGGCACCCACGTCCACGGCACGCGTGAGGTGCGCGGCGTGCGGATCACCAAAACGGAGAACAAGGGCAAAGAAAACAAGCGCATGGAAATCGTGCTCACCGACGAATAGTCGCCGCGCGCATGCGGCGCACCTCATTTGGAGCCTACGCACATGACAGACAAACCGACTACCAGGAACAGAAAGCAGCAATCCAGCGGGACCACGCGTCCTCGCGCCAACGGCGCCACGCGCACGCGCGCCGCAAGGCCCGCGCCTGCCGGCGCCAATCGTCCGGGCGGCATGAGCGGCATGGCCACGCCACGCCAGCCCTTCGCGCCCGTCCTCTCGCCCAAGCAGGTGGACTACCCCCTGCTGGAGCGCGACGTCCAGGCCTGGTGGGATGAGAACCAGATCCTCTCCAGGTACCTCCTGCGCAATGAGGACGCGCGGCAGCGCTGGTCGTTCATCGACGGCCCCATGACCGCCAACAACCCCATGGGCGTCCACCACGCCTGGGGCCGCACCTATAAGGACCTCTGGCAGCGGTTCAACACGATGCGCGGCTTCCGCCAGCGGTATCAGAACGGCTGGGACAGCCAGGGCCTGCACGTCGAGGTGGAGGTAGAAAAGGAGCTCGGCTTCACCTCCAAGCACGACATCGAGGTCTACGGCATCGCCCGCTTTGTCGAAGCCTGCAAGGACCGCGTGCGCCGGTTCGCCGGCATCGCCACCGACCAGTCCATCCGCCTCGGCGAGTGGATGGACTGGAACGACTCGTATTTCACGATGTCCGACGAGAACAACTACACCATCTGGAACTTCCTCAAGCGCTGCTGGGAGCGGGGCTGGATCTACAAGGGGCATGACGTCATGCCCTGGTGTCCGCGTTGTGGCACCGGCATCTCCGATATGGAGATCAACGAGGGCCGCCGCGAAGTGACGCACACCAGCGTCTACGTACGCTTCCCGCTGGTTGGCCGCCCCGGCGAGTATCTGCTGGTCTGGACGACCACCCCCTGGACGCTGCCCGCCAATGTCGCCGCCGCCGTCAACCCCGACCTCACCTACGTACGCGTGGAGCAGGACGGCGAGTACTACTACCTCTCGGAAGACGTCGTGCCCAAGCTTGCCAAGCTGCGTGGTCACGAGCACGGCGAGCCGCATGTCGTGGATCGTCTGCGCGGCAGCGAGCTGCTCGGCTGGAGCTATCAGGGTCCGTTCGACGAGCTGCCCGCGTGGCAAAAGGCCGGCGTCGAGCATCGCGTCATCGCCTGGCGCGACGTCACCGCCGCCGAAGGCACCGGCATCGTCCACATCGCTCCTGGCTGTGGCCGCGAAGACTTCGCGCTCGCCAAGGAGGACAACCTGGCCGTGCTCGCGCCGGTGGACGAGAACGGCGTCTATGTCGATGGCTACGACTGGCTCACGGGTCAGCCGGTGGGCCAGGTCGCGCGGCCCATCTTCGACGACCTGCGCCGCAAAGGCCTGCTCTACCAGCTCGAAAGCTACGCCCACGTCTACCCACACTGCTGGCGCTGCAAAACCGAGCTCATCTTCCGCCTGGTGGACGAGTGGTTCATCTCCATGCGCGATCTGCGTCCCCGCCTGATGGAGATCGTCCGCGAGATCCGCTGGATCCCCGACTTCGGACTGGACCGTGAGCTGGACTGGCTGCGCAACATGGAAGATTGGATGATCTCCAAGAAGCGCTACTGGGGCCTTGCCCTGCCGATCTTCGACTGCCCTGAGTGCGGCACCTTCGAGGTCATCGGCGGCAAGGAGGAGCTGCACGCGCGCGCGGTCGAAGGCTGGGACGAGTTCGAGGGGCACACGCCGCACCGCCCCTGGGTGGATGCCGTCAAGATCCGCTGCTCGGGCTGCGGCGCGCTGCTGAGTCGCATCAAGGACGTGGGCAACCCCTGGCTCGACGCCGGCATCGTGCCTTTCTCCACCCTCCACTACAACGACGACAAGGAATACTGGAGCCAGTGGTTCCCGGCCGACTTCATCACCGAGAGCTTCCCAGGGCAATTCCGCAATTGGTTCTTCTCGCTGCTGGTCATGGCCGCCGCGCTGGAGGACGCGGCCCCCTTCAGCACCGTGCTCGGCCACGCCACGCTGCTGGACGAGCGTGGCGAGGAGATGCACAAGAGCAAGGGCAACAGCATCCCCTTCGATGACGCCGCCGCCATCGTCGGGGCGGACACCATGCGCTGGCTCTATGTCAACCAGGCGCCCGAGCAAGACCTCCGCTTCCCCATCATCCCCACCGAGGAGGAGGCCGCCGCCGCGCGCGCGGCCGGCCAGCCGCCCCGCCTCAAGGATCTGTGGATGCAGGCGCGCAATACGCTGGACAAGCTCTGGGACGTCTATCGCTTCTTCGTCACCTACGCCAACATCGACGCCTTCGATCCCACGACGCGTCACCTCCCAGTGGCCGAGCGCAGCGACGCCGATCGCTGGATCGTGTCCGAGCTGCAGGACCTCATCTCCGCGGTCACCGACCACCTCGCGCTCTACGATGCGCAGGCCGCCGCGAGCGCCATCACCGACTTCGTGCTGAACCTGTCGAACTGGTATGTCCGCCGCAGCCGGCGCCAATTCTGGAAGAGCGAGGAGGACAACGGCAAAGTCGCCGCCTACCTCACCCTCTATGAGTGTCTGGTCACCACGACGAAGCTGCTGGCGCCGTTCACGCCGTTCCTGGCCGAAGCGCTCTACCAAAACCTCGTGCGTCGCGTGGACCCCATCGCGCCCGAGAGCGTCCACCTGTGCGATTGGCCCGTCGCCGATCCCGCCCTGGTGGACCGCCGCCTGCACGACGAGACGGCGCTCGTGCTGCGCATGGTGAACCTGGGCCGCTCCGCCCGCGAGAAGGCGCAGATTCGCGTGCGCCAGCCGCTCTCGACCCTGCACGTCAGCGTCACCAGCGATGCCGAGCGCGAGGCGCTGGCGCGCCTGCAAGACCAGGTGCTCGACGAGCTGAACGTCAAGCAGCTGGAGTTTCTGCCTCTCGGCAGCGACATGCTGCTCTACGCACTGCGCCCGCGTCCGCAGGTGCTCGGTCCACGGCATGGCAAGCTGCTGCCGCGCATCATGGCCGCCGTCCGCGTGCTGGACGCGCGTGCCGCGGCCGAGGCGCTGCGCGAGCGCGGCGCGCTCACGCTCGACGTGGACGGCCAACCCGTCACGCTTGCGCCCGAGGAGGTGGAGGTGGTGGCCAGCGCCCGCGAGGGCTACGTCGCCGCCGAAGACCACGGCTACGTCGCCGTCCTGGAGACCACCCTCACCCCCGAGCTGGTCGCCGAGGGGCTGGTCCGCGACCTCACCCACACGATCCAGGACGTGCGCAAGCGCGCCGGCCTGGAGATTGAGGACGCCATCGACACCTGGCTCACCACCGATGCCGAGATGGCGGAGATCGTGCGCGCCCACGCCAGCTATGTCGCCGAGGAGACGCTCACCCGCCACCTCACCGTCACTGTCGCCGGCCAGGAGGCGCCGACTCCCGCTCCGCCCGAGAGCGCCTACACCGAGACCATCCCAGCCAATAGGCTCGGCGGCCATGAGGTCGTCGTCACCATCGCTCGGGTCGAACGGTAAGACCCAGCCCCGCCGCCAGGAAGGGGGATCCCACATGGGAGCTCCCTTTCCAGGCGGCGGCACGTTGAGGTCAGATCCGTGTGCTTACTTCCACCTGGCCCCCGCGGATTACCCGCACAATCTTTGTTGTGCGGTTGGTACAGCCACCACTCCTCTCGCCCCCGCAGCTTCTCCTGAAGATCTCCCGAAGATGCCCGAAGCGCTGAGCTTCCACCCCGCTCGCCCCCGCGGGTTACCCGCGCCACTTCAATTGCGCGGCCTGGCTGTCCCGCCCCGCTCGCCCTCGCCGGTTCATCACGGCCGCGTCACACCCCCTATGACGGGACGTTCCCCTCACCGTTCGCGTCTGGGTCCGCGCCCCTCTCCCCCAGCACCCGCAGCGTCTCCTCCCGCACCCGAGCCAGACTTAGTCCTTGTCGTTCCAGCACGTCCGCCGCGATACCCTCGCCTTCGCGCACCAGTCCCAGCAACAGATGCTCCGTCCCAATGTAGTGATGCCCCATGCGCCGCGACTCGTCCACCGCCAGCTCGATCACCTTCTTGGAGCGCGGCGTCAGGCCCACTTCTCCCATCACCACCTGGTCTCCCCGCCCGATGATGAACTCGACGCCTTGACGCACACCCTCTAGCGTCACGCCCAGCCCCGTCAACACGATTGCCGCCACACCGTCGCTCTCACGGAGCAGGCCCAGCAGCAGGTGCTCCGTTCCGATATAGTTGTGGTTGTGGCGCTGAGCTTCCTCTTGCGCCAGCTGCAGCACGCGGCGCACGCGCCGCGTGAATTTGTCGAAGCGGTCCCGGTCATGCCACGACCGCGGCCGCAGCCGCCGCCAGAACCACCTCAGCCGCTGCGGACCGCCATTGCGCTCGTTCATGATTGTCCTCCTCGCCGAATGCCACGCCACTCCCAGGTCCAGCGCATGGAGCGGACGGCGTGGCATGCCAAGCCCGCGTCGCACGTGTGGCGCGAGTCTAAAACGTCTGTGCGTGGGCCGGCGGAGCCCCTCCATATGCTCCCTCGGCACCGATACCAACAGATCGCCCAGTGTGTCGCGCCACGCCCGTGTCAGTCCTCTGCGGCCCCTGTGGCAATACGCCTGGACGCAGTTCTCTCTGAACACCTGCGCCATCTCGGCGCCGAACTCCCTGCGCAGCCTGGCGGGATACGCGTACAGCAGCACGCGGTAGACGAGCAGCGAGACGTCCACCAGCCGGCGGCCGCGCCTTCGCCTCGCCATCACACGCCTCCCGCCGTCGGCTCGTGGTGCAGCTCCGGCAGCAGCCGCTTCGCCCGCGCCACGCCCACCAGCTGCGCCAGCCGCTGCGCCTCCGCCTCGGCCACGCGCTGCCCGAACGGCGTCAGCCGGTAATAGCGCCGGCGCTGATCGTCCAGCGCCGGGTCAGGGCGCTCGTCGCTCTCCTCGATCAAGCCATCCCCCAGCATACGCTTGATCGAGCCGTAGAGCGTCCCCGGCCCCATGCGGAACTTGCCGCCGGACCGCTCCGCGATCTCCTGCATGATGCCGTAGCCATGCCGCTCGCCGTCGCTCAACGCCAGCAGGATGTGGAACACCGCGGGCGTCAGCGGCAGCAGCCCCTCGACCTCACGCTCAACAGCGTCCACGCCGTCTCCTCCTTTCTCCTCGCGTGCATCACGCCGAACACACCACTCTATCCGTTGCCGATATATCCGTCACAGATAGAATAGTGCGCACGTGGGTGGCGTGTCAAGGGCGCATCACTACTTCCCGCTCTGGCCTTGAAACACGCGGTCCGCCTCACAGCGCGAGATACACTTGACGCGCTGTGGCCAGGTTGCTACACTATTGCCAGCCGGACGGAGGAGCGCGCGCCCGATGACGTGCGCCCATGAGCGGGCCGCGTGCCCTTACGTCGACATTCGGCACCCCCGCCGCCCGGCCGCTGCGTCAGGATTCTAGGAGGTCTGGCATGAATCGTATGACTGGGATTGTCCTCGCAGTCCTCGGAGTCATCGCCATCATCATTGGCTTTGTGGTCTTCCACGGCGTGGGCTGGCCTCACCCCAAGAGCGGCGACCTGGCCGTGCTCCTGGGCGTGGTGCTCATCATCGTCGGGCTATTCGGCATGGCTCGCAAGGCCGCGTGAGCGGCACTCCGATCGTGCCGTGTTGGGACGCCGAGTGGAATGCGAGCGCATCCCTCGGCGCCCGATGCGACGTAAGCGCACCCTGTGCGGCGCGCTACGGCTGGATGTCCGCCACCGACTCCACGATCCGCGTGGGCCGGTACGGGAATCGCGCTACCTGCTCGCGGGTCGTCACCCCGGTGAGCACCAGAATCGTACGCATGCCGGCCTCCGTGCCCGCGATGATATCGGTGTCCATACGGTCGCCAATCATCACGCTCGTCTCTGAGTGAGCACCCAGCTGGCGCAGCGCGGAGCGCATCATCAGCGCGTTCGGTTTGCCAATGTAGTATGGTCGCACACCGGTCGCCGCGGCCACCAGCGCCGCCAGGGCTCCAGTGGCCGGGACGAGGCCCTCCTCCGTCGGCCCCACCACATCAGGGTTGGTCGCGATGAAGCGCGCCCCGCCCGACACCAGCCGGATGGCCTGCGTGAGTCGCGCGAAACTGTACGTGTATGTCTCGCCCAACACGACGTAGTCCGGCTGGTGTTCGGTGAGCACGTACCCGACGTCGTGCAGCGCCGTCGTCAGGCCCGCCTCGCCGATGACAAACGCCGTCCCGCCCGGCGTCTGGCGGCTCAGAAACTGGGCCGTGGCAAGCGCGGACGTGAAGAGCGCCTCCACCGGCACCTGCAGCCCCACGCGCGCCAGCCGCGCCTGTAGATCGCGAGGCGTGTACAGCGAGTTATTCGTCAGGATCAGGAACGACTTGCCACTGGCCCGCAATCGCTCGATGAACTCAACCGCGCCGGGGATCAGCTGTGCGCCACGCACGAGCACGCCGTCCATATCCATCAGGTAGTGTTCGATGGCTTGCTGATCTGCCTCATCTGTCATTGCCAGACTCCTTCACCGTATGCCACAACATCCCCAGTAGGCGTCACATACCGGGCCACCGCCTCACCGCCTCGCCCGCTCGTGCCCAGATGGTATACTGAGACGTCTGAACTGTTCGGGAGCGCGCCGCTCTGGTGTATCGCCCCGCCTCGAACGGTCACGCGTGACCGCCGCCGAGCCGGCTGACAGGAGGATAGAAGCTAGCGTGCGCTACTTCATTCGCTGGTGGGAAACTCTGGGACGGGCCGAGCGCATCGTCGCGCTTTCCATCGGCCTCTCCGCGCCCATCGCCATCATCAACTCTACCGTGTGGGCCATTGCTGTGACGTACATCACGCACGAGAAGACCCGCGTTGCCCTCGAGCGCCTGCGCCTCCAGGCCGATCAACTTCCCGAGCTGACCGACGAAGATGTTACCACAGCCGAGCGTCCCGCTGGTACCCGTCACATGGCGGACCGCCGCGCGCCCGCCGCGCTCATAGATTGAGAACTAGCGACCACATGGCGAAAGCACCCACCCGCCTCCGCTTTTATCCCTTCCCGTATAGCCGTGAAGTCTTCGACAGCGTCATCACGCGTATCGCCGAGGAGCCTGGCCCCCGCCGGACCACTGAGATCCACGTGGACCTGCGTGCCGTGCGGGCGCACGGCACGCCCGAGCTGCGCGGCGAGGACGGCCAACCCTGGGAGGTCCTGCGCGGGGAGACCGTGCCGCTGCGCCTCCGCTTCATTCGCGCGCGCTGGGCCAGCCGCACCGGTTTTTTCAACACGCTCGAAGACCTCCCCCACGATCACTTCGCCCGGCGTCTGTTCGACGTCGTGCATCTGCGCATGCCGGGCCAGCCGCCGCGCTACTGGCTCTTCACCGACATCAACACTCCTGGCCATGAGATGTCGCTGCGCGCCGCGTCATGCGTCCTGGAGGAGCTGCCCGGCCAGCCCGAGCCGATCGAGCTGAAGCGGCGCTGGACCTGGCGCCCGCCCACGCCCAGCCGGCTGGTGTCGCCCACCTCCACGTTGCACCGCCGCTACGGTGGCGACCCCATCGCCATCCGTCTGGGCAACCGGCTTTATCGCCAGCGACTCTTCATTGGTGGCCTGCACCACCAGCATGAGCAGCGTCCCCTGGTGGACGCCTTGCTCAATCTGTGTGGCGAGCACAATCCCTGGATCGCTAACTACGGTATGCATCCGGCGGACCGCTGCGAGTCCAAAGGAGAGCTCAAGGACGGCATGACCGCTGAGGACCTGCTGGGCGAAGCCCAATGGGTCGCGGATCGCCTGCGCGCCGGACAGCGCGTGCTCGTCCACTGCCATGCCGGTGTCAACCGCTCCAGCACCGTCTGTTGCGCCGCCCTGATGGCGCTGGAGGGTCTCACGGCGGAAGCGGCTTTGGCGCGCGTGCGCGAGCGCCACCCCGAGGCCGCCCCCGATCCCTACCATTGGCTGCTGCTGCGTTGGCTGGAGGGCCACGTCACACATGGCCCTGAATCTGCGTGGGATGCCACTGCCTCAAGTGAGCCCTTGCGACGCCACGCGGCCATACGCTAGAATCGAGGCGCGACGGTGCGTCTGCGATGCTTCACCAGGAAGGGGGAGGCAAGAGAATATGGCGCAGATCGATTTGGAAGCAGTGCGTACCCGACTGATCACCGAGCGCCGCCAACTGGAGCGCGACATTTTCGATCTGACACGGGGTGAACGGTCGGTGCAGCCGACAGACCCACTCTCCGATGCCGGCGGGCTCAAGAGCGAACAGGCCGACGATGCGAACATGGTCTTCGAGGCCGAGCGCAATCAAGGCGTCGCCGAGAATGCCCAGCGCCTGCTGGCACAGGTCGATGCGGCCCTCGTTCGCCTGGAGAACGGCACCTACGGCAAGTGCGTGCGTTGCGGCCAGGACATCAATCCCAAACGGCTGGAAGCGTTGCCCTATGCTACCCTCTGCATCAACTGCCAGGCAATCGTCGAGGCCCAGCGGACCCGTTGATACGCCAGGCCACTGCTGAGAGAGGCTCACCACCCGTGAAATTGCGCCCCGCCCGACGAAACGACGCCATCATGGCGGGCCTGGCCCTCGCCGTCATCGTGCTCGACCAGCTGACGAAGTTCTGGGTCGTGCAGTACTTTCGTGTGCCGGGCCTGCGCCCGCCCATTCCCATTCTGGGCCAGGTGCTCGAGCTGCTCTACATCCAGAACACCGGCGTCGCCTTCAGCCTGCTCGAAGGGCAATCGGTGATGTTCCTCTTTATCGCCGTCGCCATCGTCGTCATCGCGGTGCTCTACTGGCGCATGCGCGATACCGGCAGCCTCGTGCTCAAGGCCACCTTTGGCCTGATTCTCGGCGGCGCCATCGGCAATCTGGTCGATCGCTTCACGCGCGCATACGTAGTGGATTTCATCCACTTCCAGATTCCCGGGCGCTTCGATTGGCCGGTCTTCAACGTCGCCGACAGCGCCATCTCGATAGGCGTCGTCTTGCTCGCCTTTCTGCTCTGGCGCGGCACGCCGCGCGATGCCAGCGTTCCGCTGCAGTCCGCTGGGCCACAGGCCGCGGCAGCGGAGCGCCCCGGCGCTCCGACGGCGCTCGCGGACGCCTCCGGCGGCGACGTGGAGTCGTCGGCGTCTGGCGGCTCCCTCACCGGGCAGGCGCCCGCCGCTCCCCGCATCCGCAACCCGCACGCCCGCTCGCGCTAGCTGGCCGGCCATCACAGCCGCCTCGTCTGCACGCACGACGCTCGTCGCCGCGCGCGCACAACCATGACGCGCGCCACTCGCCGGCGCTGGTCTTGTGCGCCAACGATAGCTTCGCGACTCCGCAAACTCCTCCCGCGTACAACTACGGTCCTCCGCAAACTCCTC